>JAHCKS010000152.1 GCA_026125665.1 Rubrivivax sp. | reverse complement strand
CGGCCGCGGCGCCCCGCGTCTTGCCGACGCCGGTCACCACGCGGGCCGGCCGCGACAACCCCGGAGCACGAGATGAGCGACGCCCTCACCTACCTCGTCAAGGCACGGCCCGACGCGGTGGGCCACTACTTCGCGTTCCTGAAGAACTGCGGCAAGCACCTCGACCCGAAGACGCGCAACCTGATCAGCCTCATCACCAAGGTGCACGCGCAGACCGAACGCGGCTTCCGCCAGTACCTGGGCCGCGCGTTGCGCGAGGGCTGCACGCCGATGGAGGTGCTGGACGCGCTGCTGATGGCCTTCCCCGCGCTGGGCCTGGCGAAGATCGTCTGGGCGGTGGACATCATCCTCGCGATGGACCTGCCCGACTTCCACCCGGACGCGCTGAACGCCGCGGCCGAGGGGCGCTGGCACGACGTCATGGCGACGGCCGATCTCGCCCCGGGCGAGACCTGCCGCGTCGAGCGCGACGGGCGGGGTCTCTTCGTGCACCACGCGGCTGCAGCCGACGCCGCAGGCGCCGGCGAGGCCGACCCATGGCGCGTCTACGACAGCCGGTGTCCGCACCAGGTCACCAACATCCCGCATCTGGCCTTGAAGGGCCACACGTTGACCTGCCCGAAACATGAGTGGGTGTTCGACGTGACATCCGGCGAGTGCATCGCCAAGGGCACGAGCCCGCTGAAGCGCTGGCCCAGCAAGGTCGAAGACGGCCGCCTGCTGGCGCACTGGTAGTCCGACCCCGACCGCCGCCAGCCACCCCTGACCCACCCCTGGAGAACCGCCCGATTGGCGCGGATGGACGGCTTCGTCCGTCCAAAACGTGCCGGGCAAGCCCGATCCCCCTGTTAGGAGACTTCGATGAGACCCCGATCGACCCCCAACCGATCTCTTCGCACGACCGCCCTCGCACGCGCTGCCGTGCTGGCGCTGGCGGCACACGGCGCGCTCGTGGCCACGCCGGCGCTGGCCACCAACGGCTACTTCCCGCACGGCTACGGCCTGAAGGCCAAGGGCATGGCCGGCGCCTCGCTGGCCATGGCCGAAGACAGCCTCGGCGGCGCCACCAACCCGGCGGCGATGGTGTGGGCCGGCGCACGCGTCGACCTCGGCCTCGATGCCTTCAGCCCCAAGCGCGATGCCGAGCGCTTCGGCGCCGGCTTCGCCACGCTGAACGGCCAGGTGACGAGCGACAAGACGACGTTCTACGTGCCCGAGGCCGGCTTCAACCACCTGCTGAACCCCAACCTCTCGCTCGGCCTCACCGTCTACGGCAACGGCGGCATGAACACCACCTACCCGCAAGGCAGCTTCAATTGCGGCGCGGGGCCGGCCAACATGCTGTGCGGCAGCGGCACGCTGGGTGTCGACCTGTCGCAGCTGATCGTCGCACCGACGCTCGCCTGGAAGCCCGCGCCCGACCACTCGATCGGCGTGGCGCTGCTGCTCGGCTACCAGCGCTTCAAGGCCGAGGGTCTGCAGGCGTTCGACAACGCGCCGGGCTTCCCGCCGTTCACGCAGTCACCGGGCTTCGTCACCAACAACGGCTACGACAGCTCCACCGGCGTCGGCGTGCGAGTCGGCTGGCTGGGGCGGCTGCTGCCGGCCCTGCGCGTGGGCGTGGCCTATGCGCCGAAGATGAACATGGGCCGCTTCGACAAGTACCGGGGCCTGTTCGCCGGCGCCGGCGACTTCGACATCCCGTCGCACTTCGGCGCGGGCATCGCCTACCAGCCCGTGCCGTCGGTGACCGTCGCGCTGGACGCGACGCGCATCAAGTACAGCGACGTGCCCGCCGTGCACAACCCGAGCTCGAACGCCGCGCCGCTGGGCGCCGCCAACGGCCCGGGCTTCGGCTGGCAGGACATCGACATCTTCAAGCTCGGCGTGGCCTGGCAGGCGACGCCCGCGTTGACGCTGCGCGCCGGCTACAACCGCGGCGACAACCCGATCGGCGGCGCCGACGTGAGCTTCAACATCCTGGCGCCCGGCGTGATGACCGACCACTACACGGCCGGCTTCACCTTCGCGATCTCGCCCACGAACGAGATCACCGGCGCGCTGATGGTGGCGCCGCGCAAGACGGTCAGCGGCTCGTCGTTCTTCAACGCCGTGCTCGGCCCCGGGGCCGGCGGCAACGAGACCATCGGCATGAAGCAGAGCTCGTTCGGCCTGGCCTGGGCCCTGAAGTTCTAGTGTCGGGGCGCCAGCCATGCGGCCGCCGGCCGCATGGCGGCGCGCGCCCCCGGCCGCGTGGCGAGGGGGCAGCCGTGCGCGGCCCGCCGGCCGCGCAGCTCACTTGCGGCCGACCGCCTCGCGCGCGATCTTGTCGAGCAGCGCGTCGACCTCGCGCAGCGCGGCCTGCGAGGCCGGCGAGACACCCTGGCCCTGGCGCAGCGGCCGCCGGTAGGTGACGAACACGCGGTCGGGCTGCCCGGCCGTCGCATACACGACGAGCGTGTACGGGCACATCACGACGTTGGCCGGGTCGGCTTCCATCATCTTGCGCGACAGCTGCGCGCTGCAGAACTGCAGCGCCTGCGCGTCTTCGTAGACCTTCTTCGCCGAGCCGACGTCCTTGCCGGTGCGTTCCAGCATCGCCCCGATCTGCGACTGGTAGTCGATGACGAAGCCGCGCGATTCGATCGCGTTCTTCAGGTCGTCGCGCACGTCGGCGAACTTGGCGCCCGCCTTGCTGTAGCTGACCACCGGCTGCGCAGCGGCGGCACCCGCGGCCAAGCACAGCGCGGCGAGGAGGCACAGGGTCGGTTGACGTCTCATGGCGGTTCCTTCTCGCAGTTCCTTCTCGCGCAGCATCGCGCGCAAGGACAAGGATGGCGCGCCGTGCGGCGGCATGCCTTGTCCAGGCTCAAGGACGGCGCACCGGCCGCCACCGGCCCCCACCTCCCGTCACCTGCCGCCGCCTTCCACCGCCTGCCGCGAGAATGCCGGCATGTTGTCGATCTCCGTCGGTCCGCTGGCCCTGCCGGTGGCGCCCCTGGTGCTGCTCGCGGCCATCGCGCTGGCCGCCGGCCTGGCCCGCCGGCTCGCGCCGCGCGAGCCGGCCGAGGCGCGCCAGCACGCCGACGGTGCCGTGATGTGGGCGGCGCTCGTTGGCCTGGTCGTGGCGCGGGCATCCCACCTCGCGCTCAACGCCGGGGCCTATGCCGCGCACCCCTGGGCGGTGCTCGACATCCGCGACGGCGGTTTCGTCCCGGTCGCCGGTTTCGTGGCCGGGGGTGCCTGGCTGGCCTGGCGCGCGCTGCGCTGGCCGACGCTGCGGCGCGCGCTCGCCGGCGGCGCACTGGCCGGGCTCGTGGTGTGGGGTGCCGGGCAGGGCGCCTTGCACTGGGCCGCGGGCACGCGGCCGCTCGTGCCCGACGTGCCGCTGGTGCATCTCGAGACGGCCCGGGCCCAGCCCTTGCCTGCGCTGCTGGCCGGCCGGCCCGCCGTCGTCAACGTCTGGGCGACCTGGTGCGCGCCGTGCCGCGAGGAGATGCCGGCGCTGGCCGCGGCCGAGCGACGGCACCCGCAGGTGCGCTTCGTGTTCGTCAACCACCAGGAACGGGCCGAGCTCGTGCAGCGCTACCTCGCCGCGGAGCGGCTGGCGCTGCAGCAGGTCTGGCTCGACCCCGAGGGCGCGCTGCTGGTGGCGGCCGGCTCGCGCGGCCTGCCGACGACGCTGTTCTTCGACGCGCAGGGGCGGCGCGTCGGCGCGCACTTCGGGGTGCTCAATGCAGCCGCCTTGGACAGCAGGCTGCGCGGGCTGGCTCGGCCTTGACGCAGGCCAGGCCGGCGAGGGACCCGCAGGCCGACCTCCCGAAGGCGCGCGGGCCCGCGCCGTCAGGAGCCGGGCCGTTCGCGCCGGCGCTCCACGTGCTGCAGGATCGCCTCGGTCACCATGCTGCGGTCGATGTGCCAGCGTGCGAGCACGTGGTCGTAGACCAGCCGCTCGCCGCTGCAGACCTGACCGTCCGCGGTGATCGCCGCGGCCGCCAGGCGACACAGCAGCAACCGCTGCTGCGGATCGGTCACGGCTTCGAGCAGGTGATCCACGTACTCGACATCCTGCGTTCGCAGCCACGAGCACTCCGACAGCCTGAGGCCGACCTCCTGCAGGCAATCGCGGGCCAGCGCCACGAAGCGCGTGCGCGACACGCCGAGCAGTGCAAACGCGTCGAGCTCGTCGAGCGTCTCCATTTCCCGCGGGTCGATGTGGCCATTGGCGGCCACCATCAGCGCAAGCACGCGGGCCGATGCGTCGGCGGCCCGCTGGGTGGTTTGATCCGTCACGACGACTGTCTCCTCGAGATGCGCCAGCCCCGCGTCATGCGGCTGAGACTCAGAAGAGCCGACAGCGCCGGCGAAGTTCCGGTGCTGCCAGGGGCCGGCGGCGCTCCGGTTGACGCGGATCAAGCAAGCGCCCGGGTGGCGCCGGGCCGCAGCGACCCCCACGCAGAATGCTCGCCAAAGGAGGGCCCGGCGTGCCACCGATGAGCAATGACGGACCTGCCGCGGCGGTTGCCGCCGTCGACTGGCATGCCCTGGAAGCGGACGAGGCGCTGCGCCGCCTGGGCACCGACCGCACGCAGGGCTTGGACGCGGCGGCCGTCGCGCACCGCCTGGCCGAGCACGGCCCCAATGCCTTGCCCGAGCCGCCGCCGCGGCCGCCGTGGCGCATCTTCGTACGGCAGTTCAAGAGCCCGCTGATCTACATCCTCTTCGTGGCCGCGGTGCTGGCGGTGGCGCTCGGCCACCACGGCGACGCCGGCGTCATCCTGCTCGTGGTGCTGGTCAACGCGCTGATCGGCAGCTTCCAGGAAGGCCGCGCCGAGCGCTCGATGGCCGCGCTGCGGCGCCTCGCGGCGCTGCGCGTGCGCGTGCTGCGCGACGGCGGCGAGCACGTGGTCGAGGCGCGCGAGCTCGTGCCCGGCGACCTGATGCTGCTGGCCGCCGGCGACGCCGTGGCCGCCGACGCGCGCCTGGTCGAGGAGGCGCAGCTGCAGGTGGCCGAGGCGGCGCTCACCGGCGAGTCGGTGCCGGTGTCGAAGTCGGTGCAGCCCGTGCCCGAAGCGGCGGCGCTGGCCGACCGCCACGGCATGGTCTATTCCGGCACCCACGTCACCGCCGGGCGGGCACGCGCCGTGGTCGTGGCCACCGGCCGGCACACCGAGGTGGGCCGCATCGCCGGCCTGACCGAACGCGCGGAGGAGCCGAAGACGCCGCTGGAGCACCGGCTCGAGCGCTTCGGTCGCGCGCTCGTGGCGGCGGCACTGGGCCTGTTCGTGCTCGTCGTGCTGCTCGGCCTGTGGCGGGCGCTGCCGCTCGCCGGCGTGCTGATGGTGGCCATCAGCCAGATGGTTTCGATGGTGCCCGAGGGCCTGCCGGTGGCGATGACGATCGCGCTGGCGGTGGGCATGCAGCGCATGGCCGCGCGGGGCGCCATCATCCGCCGCCTCTCGGCGGTGGAGACGCTCGGCTCCACGACGGTGATCTGCAGCGACAAGACCGGCACGCTGACGAAGAACGAGATGACGGCGGTCGTGCTGTGGCTGCCCGGCTCGCCCACCGCGCCCGCGCCGCGCACGATCGTCGTCGGCGGCATCGGCTACGCGCCCGAAGGCGAACTGCTGGAGCAGGGCCGGCCGGTCGCGCCGGCCGACGCGGCGCTGCACGAGCTGCTCGCCGCCGCTGCGCTGTGCAACGACGCCGAGCTGCTGCCGCCGGAGGACGAGCGAACGGCCTGGTCGGTGCTCGGCGACCCCACCGAAGGTGCCCTGCTGGTGCTTGCCGCGAAGGCCGGCATCGACCTCGCCGCGCTGCGCCGGGGCAGCCCGCGCGAAGCCGAGCTGCCTTTCGACTCCGACACGAAGCTCATGGCCACGCGCCACCGCCGGGCCGGCGCGCCGCGCCGCGTGATGATCAAGGGCGCGCCCGAGGCGGTGCTGCGCCTGGCCCGCGGCCAGGACGAGGCGCTGCTCGCCGCCGCGCGCGCCGGCGCCGAGGCCATGGCCACGCGGGCGCTGCGCGTGCTGGCGTTCGCGACCATCGACGACGATGCGCTCGACGCCGCGGCCGGCTTCGCGGCGCTCGAAGGTCGCGCGCGGCTGCTCGGCCTCGTCGGCCAGATCGACCCGCCGCGCGAGGAGGTCAGGGTGGCGGTGGCCGAGTGCCGCCGCGCCGGCATCCGGCCGATCATGGTGACCGGCGACCACAAGCTCACCGGCCTGGCCATCGCCCGCGAGCTGGGCATCGCGCGGGCGCAGGACCGCGCCGTGGACGGCCCGGAGCTGGAGCGCATGGGCGAGGGCGAGCTGCGCGACGAGCTCGCCGGCATCGCCGTCTTCGCGCGCGTGCAGCCAGCGCAGAAGCTGCGCATCGTCGAGGCACTGCAGGCGCGCGGCGAGGTCGTGGCGATGACCGGCGACGGCGTCAACGACGCACCGGCGCTCGCCCGCGCCGATGTCGGCGTGGCCATGGGCATCACCGGCACCGAGGTGGCCAAGAGCGCGGCCAAGATCGTCGTCACCGACGACAACTTCGCCACCATCGTCGGCGCCGTCGAGCAGGGCCGTGTCGTCTATGGCAACCTGAAGAAGGTCATCCTGTACCTGTTCGCCACCTCGATGGCCGAGGTGCTGGTGCTGCTGCTGGCGCTGATGGGCGGCTTCCCGCTGCCGCTGGCGGCGGTGCAGATCCTGTGGATCAACATCGTCACCGAGGGCACCGTGACGGTGAACCTGGTGATGGACCCGCCCGACGGCGACGAGATGCGCCGCCGGCCCGTGCCGCGCGACGACCGCTTGCTCGGCGCCGAGATCCTCAAGCGCGTGGCGCTGATGACGCCGGTGATCGCCGCCGTGACCTTCGGCTGGTTCGCCTGGCGCCTGGCGCAGGGCGTGCCGGAGGAGCTCGTGCGCACCGAGACCTTCACGGTGCTGGCGATGTGCCAGTGGTTCAACGTGTTGAACTGCCAGTCGGCCACGGCCTCGGCGCTGGGCCCGCGCCTGCTGCGCAACCACTGGCTCGCCGTGGGGCTGTCGCTGAGCATCGCGCTGCAGGCGGCGGTGCTCTACGCGCCGCCCATGAACGCGCTGTTCCACACGGTGCCGCTGCCGCTGTCTTCGCTGCTGCCGCTGGTGGTGCTGGCCAGCACCGTGTTGTGGGCCGAGGAGCTGCGCAAGCTCGTCGTGCGCACGCTGCGCCGGGCCGGGCGATGAGCAGCTCGGCCGACCGAGGCCGCGAGCGGGTCAGCAGATGCGCGGCAACGGCTCGCCGCTCAGCCAGTCAACGACACGCCCTCCGCCGAAGCGCGTGGCCATCTGCACGAAGCGGTGCGGGTCTTCCTTCACCGTGCCGATGCACGCCGCGTCGCGGCCGAGCGGGTGGGCGCGCATCGCCGCCAGCACCGCCTCGGCATGCTGGGGCGCGACGACGGCCACCAGCTTGCCCTCGTTGGCGATGTACAGCGGGTCGAGCCCGAGCAGCTCGCAGGCCGCCGCCACCTGCGGCCGCACGGGAATGGCCGCCTCGTCGAGATGCATGCCCACCGCCGACTGGCGAGCGATCTCGTTGAGCGTGGTCGCCAGCCCGCCGCGCGTGGGGTCGCGCAGCGTGCGCACGGCGCCTTCGGGCACGGCGGCGAGCAGGGCCGCGACGAGCTCGTGCAGCGCCGCCGTGTCGCTCTCGATCGTCGTCTCGAACGCCAGCGACTCGCGCAGCGAGAGGATGGCCACGCCGTGGTCGCCCACCGGCCCCGACAGCAGCACCACGTCGCCCGGCCGCGCCCGCGCGCCGCCGATCTCGCGGCCGACCGGCACCACGCCCACGCCGGTGGTGTTGATGAAGACGCCGTCGCCCTTGCCGCGCTCCACCACCTTGGTGTCGCCGGCGACGATGGCCACGCCGGCCGCGCGCGCCGCCGCGGCCATCGAAGCGACGATGCGCTCGAGCTCGGCGAGCGCGAAGCCTTCCTCGAGGATGAAGCTGGCCGCGAGGTACAGCGGCCGCGCGCCGAGCATCGCCACGTCGTTGACGGTGCCGTGCACGGCCAGGCAGCCGATGTCGCCCCCGGGGAAGAAGAGCGGCGAGACGACGTGCCCGTCGGTGGCCACCACCAGCCGGTGGCCAGGCGGCACGTCGAGCAGCGCGCCGTCGTTGCCCTGGCGCAGCGCCGGGTTGTCGAAGGCGCGCGCGAAGAGCTGCTCGACCAGCTGCGCGCCGGCGCGGCCCCCCGCGCCGTGGTTCATGTCGACGCGGCCGTGTTTCAGGTCGAGCGGCCGGACGTAGCCGGGCTTGTTCATCGTCGGGGTGGCGTCGGCGGCGGGCTCGGCGGGATTCAGGCCGCGGCCACCACCGGGACGCCACGGAAGCGCCCGTACGAGTAGTGCGCCGCGCAGGCGCCTTCGGACGACACCATGCACGAGCCCATCGGGTTCTCGGGCGTGCAGACGGTGCCGAACAGCTTGCACTCGTCGGGCCGCTTCACGCCGCGCAGGATGGCACCGCACTCGCACTGCTTGTGGTCGGGCACGCCGCGATACCCGAGGCCGAAGCGCCGCTCGGCGTCGAAGGCGGCGTAGGCGGGGCGGATCTTCAGCGCGCTGTGCGGCACTTCGCCGAGCCCGCGCCACTCGAAGCACTCGCGCCGCTCGAACACCTCGGCCACCAGGGCCTGCGCCGTGCGGTTGCCTTCGGCCGTGACGGCGCGCACGTACTGGTTCTCGACCTCGGCGCGGCCCTCGTTGACCTGGCGCACCAGCATCCAGATCGCCTGCATCACGTCCAGCGGCTCGAAGCCGGCAATGACGATCGGCTTGCCGTACCGCTCGGCCACGGGCACGTAGGGCCGGGCGCCGATGACGATGCTGACGTGCGCCGGGCCGACGAAGCCGTCGATGGGCACGGCGCCCGGCCCGTGCGTGCTGGCCGACTCGAGCATGTGCATGAGGGCGCTCGGCGTCAGCACGTGGCAGCACAGCACGCTGAAGTTGCCGAGGCCTTGTTCGGCCGCCTGGCGGATCACGAGCGCCGTCGGCGGCGTCGTCGTCTCGAAGCCGATGGCGAAGAACACCACCTCGCGCTGCGGGTTCTCGCGCGCGACCCTCAGCGCGTCGGCGGCCGAATAGACCATGCGGATGTCGGCACCGCGGGCCTTGGCCTTCGTCAGCGACAACGCCTCATGGGCCCCCCGGCTCGCCTGCGGCTCGCGCCCCCCGAGGGGGTGTTGCCCGCCTTGGGGCGGCCCGGCGGCGGGCGAGGCCGGCACGCGCATCGTGTCGCCGTAGGTGCAGACGATCGCCCCGCGCTCGAGCCCGAGGTGGATCGCCTGGTCGATGCGGCCGATCGGCAGCACGCACACCGGGCAGCCGGGGCCGTGGATCATGCGCACCGCCTGCGGCAGCCAGTCGGTGATGCCGTAGCGCGCGATGGCGTGCGTGTGGCCGCCGCAGAACTCCATGAAGGCGTAGCGGCGGCCCGGTTGCACCTCGGCGGCGATGCGTGCGGCGACCAGGCGCGCTCTTTCGCCGTCGCGGAACTCGTCGACGTACTTCATGCCGCGGGTCCCGGGTTCGTGGCGCGCGACGGGTCCGCGCCGGCGGCCGCGGCTTCGGCGGCCGCCAGCTCCGCAAACAGGGCCAGCGTGCGCTCGGCCTCCTGCGGGTCGATGCGGCCGATGGCGTGGCCGACATGCACGACGACGTAGTCGCCGGGCTGCGCCTCGGGCACGAGCACCACGGACACGGTCTTGCGCACGCCGCCCAGGTCGATCAGCGCCTCGCCGCCGTCGAGCAGCGCGACGACGAGGGCGGGCAGGGCCAGGCACATGGTCAGGTCTCCTCGGCCAGCGCGGGTTGCGGTGCCGCTGCCCGGCCGCTCGCGGTGCGCAGGCGCAGCCCCGCGGCCCAGGCCTGGCCGAGCGCGAGGCCGGCGTCGCCGACGCTCGCGGTGGCCGGGCGGAAGGAATGCAGGCCGGCAGCGGCGAGGCCGCGCTCGATCTCGGTCGTCAGCAGGCGGTTGAAGAAACAGCCGCCACCCAGCGCCACGTCGCGCGTGCCCGCCGCGGTGGCGGCCCGGCATGCCGCGGCGACGAGCCCTTTCGCCAATGCGAAGTGGAAGCGCGCCGCGCCGCGGCCGCGCCCGGCGGCGCTGCCGGCCTCGTCGAGCAGCGAGGCGACGAGCGGCACCAGGTCCAGCGTGCCCGCGGTGGCGTCGCGCAGCGCGCCGGCCCGCTCGGGCCCGGCACCGTGCAGCCAGTCGGTCGCTG
>JAHCKS010000151.1 GCA_026125665.1 Rubrivivax sp. | reverse complement strand
CCCCCTCCTGCCACATCCAGCCGCGCACGTCGCGCGCCGGGCGCGAATCGGCGCCCACCTCGCCGTCGGCGTCGAAGGCGACGAGGCGGCCGCGCTGCGCCGCCGCTGCCGCGGCGGCGGCCGCGCCGGCTTCACCCTGCGCCTGGTACGGCGCGATCCAGCGCCAACTCTCGCCTTCGGCCAGCCGCACCTCGACCCAGGCGCGATGCGCCTGCAGCAGCTCGCTCTGCCCGGGGCGGTACGGCACCAGCGTGCGCACCGGCACCTGCCCGACGACGTAGACGAAGGCACCGGCGAACGGGTTGCTGCCGATGCCGGCGCACAGGCTCGCGCCGTCGCCGTAGACGACGCCGCAGCCGGCCAGCTCCACTGCCTGCTGCGCCTTGGCCCGGTCGTCGAAGTCGATGGCGCCGAACGGCAGCACCAGCGGCACCAGCGGCGTGGCCGGCAGGTCGGCCGCGGCGGCATTCAGCAGCATCAGCTGCCCGGTCGGGTGGCGCAGCCGCGCGGCGATCTGCGCCTCGCTCTTGCGCAGGCCCTCGGCATAGGCGCGGTGGCTGCGCCGCTTCTCGTCGTGCAGCACGGTGAGCGCCAGCGCCACCGTCGCCGCGAGCAGCGCGATGAAGGCCAGGCGGAAGATGAAGCGCAGCCGGCGCGGCACCGGCGCGGGCGCCGCCGCGCGGCGCTCGGCATCGGCCCCACCGCCGGCGACGCCGCTGGCCATGCCCGCCGGCTGCGTCGGCGCCCACGGGGGATCGATGCGCGAAGGGGGGTTCAAGGCCGCCAGCGGAAGCCGCGCATCGGCACGTTCTCGATCGCGTCGAACGCCGGCTCGATCTCGCGCAGCGCCTCGCGGATGGTGCTGACATGCTTGCGCACGTTGTCGCGGTTGCGCCCGCTCTTGATGGCGGCGTAGAGCTCCTCGTACGAGACGACCTCGCCGCGGCGCCCGTGCAGCACGGCGAGGATGCGCTGCGCCGTCAGTGGCAGGTTCACGCGCTGGCCGCGGAACAGCGCCGCGGCCTGTCTCAGCGGGTCGAGCACCAGCTCCTCGGCCGCCGCGCGCGCCTCGCCCTCGCCGTGGCCCACGCGCGCCGCGCGCTCGCTGGCGCGCAGGATCTCCAGCAGCGTCTCGATGAACTCGCTCTCGTCGAAGGTCGTCTTCTGCAGGTAGTCCCAGGCATCGAGCGCCTTCATGATGCTGCGGTACAGCGCCGCCGGCATCGCCGAGACCACGAGCACCGGCGTGCCCGGGTGGCGCGTGTTGATGGCGTTGATGAGCGCGACGCCGGCGTGGCGCTCGCGGCCCAGCTCGATGTCGAGCACGACGGCGTCGTAGCGCTGGCGCGCCAGCGCCGCCTCGGCTTCGTCGCGCGTGAAGCACTGGTCGACGACGAGGGCCGCCCGGGCCGCGAGGATCCAGTCGCGCAGCTGGTTGCTGGTGGGCGCGTCGTCCTCGATGACGGCCACGCGTTGCGGCTGCGGGCGTGGCGGCGTCGGGCTCATGCGCGGGATTGTGTCGTCCGGCGCCGCGCGCCCCCGGGAGGGGGGTCGTGAAGGTTTCTTCCGCGCGCGGAGCCAAGGCGGGCGGCAGCGCGCTTTCGGCCTCCGCGCCCGCTTCGAACAATGGGCCACAGCTGGATGACGCAGGCGAGCGGGAGGGCTCCGAGATGGAATCGAACGGCATGCCGACGAAGCGCCCCGGGGGCCGCCCGCCCGGGCGCGCCGCCTATGTCGCGACGCTTCTCGCGGCGGTCGCCGGCGCCGTCGTGTGGGCACTGGCCTCGGCACCGGCCTTTGCGGCACCGCCGGCATCGGGCCCGGCCGTGCAGGGCGACCCACCGGCCTGCCAGGACGCCGATGCCTGGCGCGCCGCGCTCGCGCAGCGTCCCGACGCCGTGCAACAGGCCGACGCCCTGCTCGCGCTGACACGGCCGGCGTGCATCGATCCGACCCTGGCACCCGCGGCGCGCATGGCACTCGACGCATGGCGCGCCGATCTGCTCGACCGGCCCTGGCCGCACGGCTACGACGCGCTGCCCGCCGCCACCAAGGCGCGCCTGCACCTGCGGCGGGCCGGCGTGTGGGCCAGCCGTGCGCAGCAGCTGGCCCTGGCCGGTCGGCCGGTGCGCGCCGCCGCCGAGCGCGCGCAGGCCGAGCTGGACAGCGTGCGGCGTGCGAACCTCGGTGTCGACGACCGGGCCGAGCTCGTCGAGGCGGTCATGCTGGTCGAGGCGGCGCGGCGCGGCGCCGAGCGCGCGGAAACGCTGGCGCGCGCCAGCGCGCGCGGGCTGCGGCTCGTCGTTCATGCCGGTGCGCAGCCGGGCCAGACCTGCGTGCTGCTGTTTGCCGCCGAGGCCCCGGAAGGCGCTGCGGGCGTCGCGGCCAAGGCGCCCGAGCGGCTGGCCGAGCGTTGCACGACCGGGCGCGTGTGGCCGCACTCGGCCGCGCTGCAGCCCGCCAGCCAGACGCTGTCCATCACCGTGCAGGCACCCGACGGCCGCGCCGAGGTGTGGCTGTTCCGCGCCGACGGCGCCGCGGCCGCCGCGCCGCGCGGACGGCTCGTCTCGCCGTGGCGTGTCGACGTGCTGCCGGGAGACGCCGCGGTGGCACCGGTGCTCGCGCAGTGGCAGGGAGGGCGTTGACGGCGCCTCCCGCGCGGCGCCCCCCGCGGCTGCGCCGCTAGTACACGGCGGCCTCGAAGCCTTGCGCGCTGAGCGAGCGCACGACGGCGTCCACGTGCTCGCGGTTGCGCGTCTGCAGCACCAGCTCGACCTCGACGTTCTGCGCCGACAGCGTCGAGAACGCGCGCTGGTGGTGCACCTCGTCGATGTTGGCGCCGGCCTCGCCGACGATGGCGGTGATGCGCGCCAGCACGCCGGGCGTGTCGCGCGCGCCGACGCGGATGCGCACCAGCCGCCCGGCGCGCACCATGCCGCGCTCGATGATGGCGGCCAGCAGCATCGGGTCGATGTTGCCGCCGCACAGCACGAGGCCCACGTGGCGGCCGGCGTAGCGCGCCGGCTCCTTCAGCAGCGCCGCCAGCCCGGCGGCGCCGGCGCCTTCGACGAGCGTCTTCTCGATCTCGAGCAGCATGACGATGGCCTGCTCGATGTCGCCCTCGTCGACGAGCACGAGGTCGTCGACGCACGCGCGCACGATCTCGCGCGTGATGAGCCCCGGCTGCCCGACGGCGATGCCCTCGGCGATCGTGCTCGTGCCCTGGGCGTGCGAGGTGCCCTTGACGGCGTTGACCATGGCCGGGAAACGCGCCGTCTGCACGCCGACGATGCGCACCGAGGGTTTCAGGTGCCGCACCGCGGTGGCGATGCCGCTGATGAGCCCGCCGCCGCCGACCGCGACGACGAGCGTGTCGAGATCGGGCTGGGCGCGCAGCATCTCGAGGCCGATGGTGCCCTGGCCGGCGATGACCAGCGGGTCGTCGAACGGGTGCACGAAGGCCAGACCCTGCTCCGCGGCCAGCGCCAGCGCATGGTCGCGCGCCGCGTCGAACGAGTCGCCGAACAGCACCACCTCGGCGCCGAAGCCGCGCGTGCGTTCCACCTTCACCGTGGGCGTGTGCTGCGGCATGACGATCACGGCGCGCACGCCGAGCCGGCGCGCGTGGTGCGCCACGCCCTGCGCGTGGTTGCCGGCCGACGCGGCGATGACGCCGCCGGCCGCTTCGCCGCGCGCGGCCATCGTCGCCAGCTTGTTCAGCGCGCCGCGTTCCTTGAACGAGGCGGTGAACTGCAGGTTCTCGAACTTCAGGAAGATGCGCGCGCCGAGGATCTGGCCGAGCGTCAGGCTCTCGACGCAGGGCGTGTCGAGGACCTGGCCGGACAGGCGCGCTGCGGCCGCCTCGATGTCGGCGAACGTGACTGCGGAGGTGGTCACGCGGCGGACTTCAGCCAGGCGGACGCCGCGGATCCGGCTTTGCCGGGCCGCTGGCGTTGCCCCCTCGAGGGGGAGGCGCCGAAGGCGCTTCGGGGGCGGGCCCGTTCAAGCCGTACCGCCCACGGTGAGGCGTTCGATGCGCAGCGTCGGCTGCCCAACCCCGACCGGCACGCTCTGCCCTTCCTTGCCACACACGCCCACGCCCGAGTCGAGCTTCATGTCGTTGCCGATCATGCTGACGCGCGTCAGCGCGTCGGGACCGTTGCCGATGATCGTGGCGCCCTTCACCGGGTACAGCACCTTGCCGTTCTCCACCCACCACGCCTCGCTGGCGCTGAAGACGAACTTGCCGCTCGTGATGTCGACCTGCCCGCCGCCGAAGTTGGTGGCGTACAGGCCGCGCCTGACGCTGGCCACGATCTCCTCGGGCGGCTTGTCGCCGGCGAGCATGTAGGTGTTGGTCATGCGCGGCATCGGCACATGGGCATAGCTCTCGCGGCGGCCGTTGCCGGTGGGCTTCACGCCCATCAGGCGGGCGTTCAGGCTGTCCTGCATGTAGCCCTTGAGGATGCCGTCCTCGATGAGCACGGTGCGCTCGGTCGCGTGGCCTTCATCGTCGACGTTGAGCGAGCCGCGGCGGTCGGCCAGCGTGCCGTCGTCGAGCACGGTGACGCCCCTGGAGGCGACGCGCTGGCCGATGCGGCCGCTGAAGGCACTGCTGCCCTTGCGGTTGAAGTCGCCCTCGAGGCCGTGACCCACGGCCTCGTGCAGCAGCACGCCCGGCCAGCCGGGGCCGAGCACGACCGTCATCTCGCCGGCCGGCGCCGGGCGGCTCTCGAGGTTCGTCAGCGCCGCACCGACCGCTTCGTCGACGTAGCGCTGCACCAGCGGCTCCTGGAAGTGGCCCAGGCCGAAGCGGCCGCCGCCGCCGCTGGTGCCGATCTCGCGCCGCCCGTCCTGCTCGGCGATCACGGTGACCGACAGCCGCACCAGCGGGCGCACGTCGGCAGCGCGCGTGCCATCGGCGCGCGCCACCAGCACCACGTCGTACTCGGCAGCCACCCCGGCCATCACCTGCACGACACGCGGGTCCTTCGCACGCGCCAGCTTCTCCACCTTCTCCAGCAGCGCCACCTTCTGCGCGCTGTCGAGCGTGGCGATCGGGTCGATCGGCGCGTACAGCAGGCGGCTTGCCGCCACCTTGCGCGCGCCCGCGCCGCCGACTTTCACGCGCCGGCTCTGCCCGGCCGCGGCGATGGTGCGCACGGTGCGTGCCGCGTCCATCAGCGACTCGACACCGAGGTCGTCGCTGTAGGCGAAGGCCGTCTTCTCGCCGGCCACGGCGCGTACGCCCACGCCCTGGTCGATGCTGAAGCTGCCGCTCTTGACGATGCCTTCCTCGAGGCTCCAGCCTTCGTGGCGCGTGGTCTGGAAGTACAGGTCGGCGTCGTCGACACGGTGCTCGCCGATCGTCGCCAGCGCGCGCACCAGCACGGCTTCGTCGAGGCCGAACGGCGCGAGCATCAGCTGCTCGGCCACGGCGAGGCGTTCGAGGGTGGGTTCGCGGGAGATCATCGTCGGCAAGTCCGCGTTGAAGGGCCAAGGGTCGGGCGCATTCTAGGAAGCGGCACGGGCCGGCGCCTGCGTGCCCTGCCCGACCGCGGCGCCGGGGGCACCAACTCATTCTCGGCGCCGGGCCAGCGCCAGCGCGTAGAGCGCCTTGCGCGAGGCACCACTGATCTCGGCCGCCAGGGCCGCGGCCTGCTTCAGCGGCAGCTCCCGCAACAGCACCTGCAGGGCGTGGCGCGCCGCCTCGGGCACGCCGTCGGCCGCGACGGGCCGCGCGGCCCGCGAGTGCACGACGAGCACGAATTCGCCGCGGCGCCGGTGCGCGTCGGCTCCAAGCCAGGCCGGCAGCTCGCGCGCCGGCATCGTCACGATCGACTCGAACTGTTTCGTCAGCTCGCGCGCCAGCGTCAGCGTGCGATCGGCGTCGTGCCCTGCCAGCTCGGCAGCGAGCGCCTCGATGCGGTGCGGCGCCTCGAACAGCACGAGCGCCAAGCCATCGTCGGCGTCGAGCAGCGCGCGCAACGTTGCCTGACGCTCGGCGCCCCGGGCCGGCAGAAAGCCTGCGAAGCGGAAACCCGAAGCCCGGGCATCGCCGGCGGCGGCCAGCGCCGCGAGGGCGCTGCTGGCGCCGGGCAGCGGCACGACGCGCCGTCCCGCCGCCGCGGCCTCGGCGACCAGCACCGCGCCGGGGTCGGACACGGCCGGCGTGCCCGCGTCGCTGACGAGCGCCACCGACTCGCCTCGGGCCAGGCGCTCGAGCACCGCCGCGGTCGCGGCACGTTCGTTGTGCGCGTGCAGCGCCACCAGCGGCTTGTGGATGCCGTAGTGCGCGAGCAGCGCCGCCGCGACCCGCGTGTCCTCGGCCGCGACCGCGTCGACGCGCGTCAGCACGTGCAGCGCGCGCAACGTGATGTCGGCGAGGTTGCCGATCGGCGTGGCGACGACGTAGAGTGCGCCGGCCTCGAATCGCTGATGGCCGGCCGCCGCGGCCGCCGCACGCTGCAGCAAGGAGGAGTCGACGGTGGTGTTCAAGCGCGCGGACCCTTCGTTGCCGCGGGCCGGCGGCCCGGCGCCGTCGAACACATCGGCGTCGCACCGCGCGCGAAAGTCCGCCGGCGACGCCGCCGAGACCCGCGCGCTGCAATGGCTGACGGCACGCGGCCTCGTGCCCGTGGCGCGCAATTATCGGGTCGCACGCGGGCCGTCGGCGCGTGGCGGCGAGATCGACCTGGTGCTGCGCGAACGCGACGGCACGCTCGTCTTCGTCGAAGTGCGCGCTCGCGCCGATGCCCGGCACGGTGGCGCGGCGGCCAGCGTGAGCGTGGCCAAGCAGCGCCGCATCGTGTTCGCGGCGCGTCACTTCCTGCTGCGCCTGGCCACGCCGCCGCCGTGCCGCTTCGACGTCGTGGCGGTCGACGGCGACGAGGTGCAATGGGTGCGAGCCGCGTTCGACGCGACGTTCGACGCAGGCGCGTACTGACTGTGACGGAACCGGGCTTCGACACCCCTGTCATATGATGCATGCGCCATGCTCGAGCAGCGAATCCAGCAGCAGTTCTTCGAGAGTGCCGACCTGAAGTACCAGTCGGCCGAGACGCTCGCGCGGCCGGTGGCCGAGGCGGCGCAGGCGCTGCTGGGGGCCATCACCGGCGGCGGCAAGGTGCTCGTGCACGCAGCGGGCATGGGCTCGGCGCTGGCGTTGCACTTCCAGCGCCTGCTGCTCGGCCGCTTCGAGCGCGAGCGCCTGCCGCTGGCCGCGGTGGCGCTGGGCACGCAGGCGGTGGAACAGGTGCGCGCGCTCGGCCTGCCGGGCGACGTGCTGCTGCTGGTGGACAACGGTGAGGGTGAAAGTGCCCCGCTCATCGCCGCGGCCCGCGGCAAGGACATGACGCTCGTGCTGCTGGCCGGCCGTGGCGCCACCGAGCTGCGCGAGCTGCTGGCCGAGAGCGACGTGCTCGTGGCCGTGCCGCACGAGCGCGGCGCGCGCGTGGCTGAGGTGCACATGCTGGTGCTGCACTGCCTGTGCGACGCCATCGACTTCCAGCTGATGGGGGATCTCGAACCGTGACGATGACGACGAAGACGAACACCCGGCCCCGGACATCGGCACGGGCGGCCAGCACCGCGATGGCCAAGGCGGTGGCAGCGGCCTTGGCGGCCACGTCGCTCGCTGGTTGCGCGCCGCTGATCCTGGGTGGCGCCGTCGTCGGCACCGGCCTCGTGGTCACCGACCGCCGCACGACCGGCATGCAGATCGAGGACCGGGCCATCGAGACGAAGGCCGAGTCGCGCGCACGCGAGCTGGCCACGCTCGGCCGCATCAACGTCACGAGCTACAACCGCACGGTGCTCATCACCGGCGAGGTGCCGGGCGAAACCGAGCGCGCCGCGGTCGAGAAGGCCGTCTCCGGCGTCGAGAACGTGCGTGCCGTCGTCAACGAGCTCGTCGTCGCGCCGAACCTCTCCCTCTCGCAGCGCTCGGGCGACTCGCTGCTCGCCACCAAGGTGAAGGCCTCGCTGGTCGACGCCAAGGACCTGGCGGCCAATGCCTACCGCGTGATCGCCGAACGCGGCGTCGTCTACCTGATGGGCCGCGTCACCGAGCGCGAGGCCACGAGGGCGGCCGAGATCGCACGCGGCGTCTCCGGTGTCGTGAAGGTCGTGCGCGTGCTCGACATCATCACCGAGGAAGAGCTGGCGGCGATGAGCGGGGCGAAGAAGTAAGCCCCCCCGAAGCGGCCGGCGGCCGCCTCCTCGGACCCGCGGCCCCGCGGCCTCGCACTTGCGCGCCGCGATCGCGCAATGAAGGAGGTTCAGCTCCTTGTGAGCGGACAGCAGCTACTTGAGCCTTCGGATCAGGCTCGACGTGTCGTGCCGGCCGCCGCCGGTCTGCTGCAGCTCGGCATAGAACTGGTCGATCAGCGCCGTCACCGGCAGCTGCGCGCCGTTGCGGCGCGCCTCGTCGAGCACGAGGCCGAGGTCCTTGCGCATCCAGTCGACGGCGAAGCCGAAGTCGAACCGGCCCTCCAGCATCGTGCGGCCGCGGTTGTCCATCTGCCAGCTCTGCGCCGCGCCCTTGCCGATGACGTCCAGCACGAGCGGCATGTCGATCCCGGCGCGCCGACCGAAGGCGAGCGCCTCGGCAAGCCCCTGCACGACGCCGGCCACGGCCACCTGGTTGACCATCTTCGCCAGCTGGCCGGCGCCGCTCGCGCCGATGCGCGTGACGGCGCGCGAGAAGCTCATCGCCATCGGCCTCATCGCCTCGAACGGATCGGCATCGCCGCCGCACATCACCGTCAGGGCACCGTTCACGGCCCCGGCCTGCCCCCCCGAGACCGGGGCATCGATGAAGTGCAGCGCGTGCCGGCGCGCCAGCGCGTGCAGCTCGCGCGCCACGGCGGCCGACGCGGTGGTGTGGTCGACGAGGATGGCACCCTCGCCCATGCCGGCGAGCGCGCCGTCGTCGGTGCGCACGCCGTTGCCGAGGTCGGTGCCGAGCACGACGCTGCGCAGGTCGTCGTCGTTGCCGACGCAGCAGAACACGACGTCGGCGCCCGCCGCCGCCTCGCGCGGCGTCGGTGCGGCCTTGCCGCCGAACTCGCGCGCCCAGGCCTCGGCCTTGGCGGAGGTGCGGTTGTAGACCGTGACGCGATGGCCGGCGCGTGCCAGGTGCCCGGCCATCGGGTAGCCCATCGTGCCCAGGCCGATGAACGCCAGCCGCCGCGACACCACGGTCACGTAGTCGCGCTGCCCGATGCTTGCGGCCATCGTCGATCGCTCCCGAGCGGGCGCCCGTGCCCTACACCACGCGCATGTGCTCGGTGCCCTCGGCGAGGTCGAGCTTGCGCGCGCGCTGGCTCTGCAGCTTGATCTGCAGGCGCAGGTCGTTCACGCTGTCGGCGTTGCGCAGCGCGTCCTCGTAGCTGATGTGGTTCTCTTCGTACAGAGCGAACAGGCTCTGGTCGAAGGTCTGCATGCCGTGCTCGCGGCTGCGCTTCATCAGCTCCTTGATCTCGGCGATCTCGCCCTTGAAGATGAGGTCGCTGACGAGCGGCGTGTTGAGCAGGATCTCCACCGCGGCGATTCGGCCGCGCCCGCTCTCGCGCGGGATCAGGCGCTGGCTGACCATGCCCTTCAGGTTGAGCGACAGGTCCATCAGCAGCTGCTGGCGCCGCTCCTCGGGGAAGAAGTTGATGATGCGGTCCAGCGCCTGGTTGGCGCTGTTGGCGTGCAGCGTCGCCAGGCACAGGTGGCCGGTCTCGGCGAAGGCCACCGCGTGCTCCATCGTCTCGCGGTCGCGCACCTCGCCCATCAGGATGACGTCGGGCGCCTGGCGCAGCGTGTTCTTCAGCGCCACCTCCCAGCTGTCGGTGTCGATGCCGAGCTCGCGCTGCGTGACGATGCAGTTCTTGTGCGGGTGCACGAACTCCACCGGGTCCTCGACGGTGATGATGTGGCCGTAGCTGTTCTCGTTGCGCCAGTCGACCATCGCCGCCAGCGAGGTGCTCTTGCCCGAGCCGGTGGCACCGACGAAGATGCACAGGCCGCGCTTGGTCATCGCCACGTCCTTCAGCACCTGCGGCAGGCCGAGGCCGTCGATCGTGGGCAGCTCGCGCGGGATGGTGCGGAAGACGAGGCCGATCTGCCCCTGCTGCAGGAAGGCGTTGACGCGGAAGCGGCCCACGCCCTGCGGCGAGATCGCGAAGTTGCACTCCTTGGTCTTCTCGAACTCGGCCGCCTGCTTGTCGTTCATCACCGCGCGCGCCAGCGCCACGGTGTGCTGGCCGGTCAGCGGCTGCGGGCTCACCTTCGTGATCTTGCCGTCCACCTTGATGGCGGGCGGGAAGTCGGCGGTGAGGAAGAGGTCCGAGCCGTTGCGGCCGACCATCAGCCGCAGCAGGTCGTTGACGAACTTCGATGCCTGGTCGCGTTCCAT
>JAHCKS010000015.1 GCA_026125665.1 Rubrivivax sp. | reverse complement strand
CCGGCGCTCGACGCCGCGGCGGGCGGCATCGGACCGGGGACGCTGCCGAGTGCCCTGCTGCCCCCGGCCGCGGCGGGGCTCTGGGGTGCCGGCCTCGCGTTCGCCGCGGGCTGGCACCTGCGCCGGCGCTGGCGCCGGCAGATGCTGCTGAGCCTGGAACAGGCGGCGCGCCTGCGCGAGATCGAGGCCGAACGCGACGCGGCGCTGCGCGCCGACGCCGACAAGAGCCGCTTCCTGGCCATCGCCAGCCACGACCTGCGCCAGCCGGTGCACGCGCTCGGCCTGTTCGCGGCCACGCTGCACAAGCGGCTGCACGCCTCGCCCGACGAGGCGCTGGCGCGCAACCTGATGCGCTCGGTGGACGGCCTGGAGCGTTCGTTCAGCGCCATGCTCGACATCTCGCGGCTGGACGGCGACGCCGTCACGCCGCGGCCGCAGACGTTCCCGCTGCGCGACATGTTCCGCCGCCTGCACATGCAGTACGCCGGCCAGGCCGAGCTCGCCGGGCTGGCACTGCGCTTCTCGCCCGGCGGCAAGTCGGTGACGAGCGACCCGCAGCTGCTCGAGCGCATCGTCGGCAACCTCGTGCACAACGCCATCCGCTATACGACCGCCGGCGGCATCGTCGTCGTGGCGCGCAGCACGCGCACGCACATCAACATCGAGGTCTGGGACACCGGCGCGGGCATCGTCGGGCCCGACCTGCCGCGCATCTTCGACGAGTTCTTCCAGGTCGGCCGCGGCGAGCGTGACCGCAGCCAGGGCCTGGGCATGGGCCTGGCGATCGTCAAGCGCCTGGCGGCGCTGCTTGGCCATCGGCTCGAGGTGGCCTCGGCGCCCGGGCGCGGCACGATGTTCCGCGTCGGCGTGCCGCTCGGCACGCTCGACGGCTGGGCCGAGGAGGTGGCGCCGGCCGACACGCTGCCGATGTCCGTGGACGTGCCGCAGATGGTGCTCGTCGTCGACGACGAGGAGCCGATCCGCGAGGGCCTGCGGCTGCTGCTGCAGGAGTGGGGCTACCAGGCGATGACGGCAGCCGACGCGGTGCAGGCCGAGCGCGCCGTGAGCGCGCTCGAAGGGCGCGTCGACCTGATCCTCTCCGACCTGCACCTGGGGCCCGGCGCCGGGGGGCGCGAAGTCGTGGCGAGCCTGCGCCGGATGCTCGGCCGCGACGTGCCCGCCATCCTCGTCACCGGCGACACCGCCGGCGAGGCGCTGCGCGAGGTGGTGGCCGGCACCGACCCGGTGCTGTTCAAGCCCGTGCAGCCGCGCCAGCTGTTCGAGGCGATGCGCGCGGCGCTGCAGTAGCGGCCGGGGCTGCCGGCCGCCGGTTCCGGCGCGGGCGTCCTTCGGCGGAGCGAAATCCTCCCTCCGCGTGCGGAAGGCCTGCGGGGCCAGATGACTTTCGGACACTGTGGTGCCCCGGGGCCCCTTCTAGAGTCGCCGCACTCGCCGTCGGGCGCCACCAAGCCGCCCGCGGCGGGCGGTTTCGGTCGTTCCTGCGGCGCGCGCCACGCGTGCCGCACATCGCCCAGCCAGCGCCCGCCATCGATGCCCGCCAACGAACTCATCGACCCGGAAGCCTTGCTCGCCCCGCTGGGCGCGGACGCCCCCTGCGGGCCGGATCTCGAGTACGACCCGGCTTTCCAGGCGCTCGAGCAAGCCGGCGCCGGCACGCCGGAGCGCCAGTACGGCGACAAGGTGTACCCCGCCGAGCCGCCCGACTGGCTGACCGTGCACGAGCAGGCGGCGGCACTGGCCGGCCGCACGCGCGACCTGCGCGTCGCCGTGTGGCTGGTGCGCAGCGGCGCCAGGCTGCAAGGCCTGGCCGGCGCGTGGCGCGGGCTGCAGCTGGTGCAAGGCCTGCTCGAGAGGCACTGGGACCACGTGCACCCGCAGCTCGATGCCAGCGACGACAACGACCCCACGATGCGCCTGAACGCGCTGCTGCCGCTGCTCGCCGCCGAGGGCGCGCTGGCCGACCTGCGCGCCGCGACGCTGGCGCCGGGGCGCGGCGGCCTCACGCTGCGCGAGCTGGAGCTCGGCCTTGGCCGCGCCGAGCCGCACGGCGACGAGTCCCGGCCCACCGAAGCCGGCGTGCTGCAGGCACTGCAAGACCTGCTCGACAAGCACGGCGACCTCGCCGAGACGCTGGCCGGCGTGGCCGCGGCGGCGCGTGCCATCGCCGACACGGTGCAGTCGGCCGTCGGCTCGCGTGCGCCGGAGGCCGCCCCGCTGCTTCGGCTCGTCTCCTGCGGCACCGCCGCCCTGTCGCGCGTGCAAGGTGGCGGTGAAGGGGCCGGCGAGGGCGATGCCGGCGACGGCGACGCCGACGACGAGGCACCCGGCAGCAGCCGCGCCGCCCGCGGCGGCGGCACGATCCGCACCCGCGCCGACGCCGCGCGCGAGCTCGAACGCATCGCCGCGTGGATCGAGCAGAACGAACCGAGCAACCCGGCGCCGCTGCTGATCCGCCGCGCTCAGCGGCTCATGAACATGAGCTTCATCGACATCATCCGCGACATGGCCAGCGCCGGCCTCGACCAGGTCGAGACCATCGCCGGCCCGCGCGAGGAAGGCTGAGCCGGGCGCACCCGCGCTTGCGCATGCGCGCCCAGGCAACCGCCGTCCCGAGCCCGTCCACCCGAACCACCCAGCGCACTTCGTCCGCGAGAGGAGCCCACCATGGCCGGCAGCCAGAAATTCATCGCCCGCAACCGCGCGCCGCGCGTGCAGATCGAATACGACGTCGAGCTCTACGGCGCCGAGAAGAAGGTGCAGCTGCCCTTCGTCATGGGCGTGATGAGCGACCTGTCGGGCAAGAGCAACGAGCCGCCGCCGCCGGTGGCCGACCGCAAGTTCCTCGAGTTCGACGTCGACAACTTCGACGCGCGCATGAAGGCGATGAAGCCGCGGGTGGCGTTCCAGGTGCCCAACCATCTCACCGGCGAAGGCAACATCGCGGTGGACCTGACCTTCGAGAGCATGGACGACTTCTCGCCCGCTGCCGTGGCCGCGAAGGTCGACGGCCTGAAGCAGCTGCTCGAGGCGCGCCAGCAGCTCGCCAACCTCGTCACCTACATGGACGGCAAGACCGGCGCCGAGGAGCTGATCGCCAAGCTCGTCAAGGACGAGGCGCTGCTGAAGGCCCTGGCCGCCGCCAAGGCGCCCGAGGGCGGCGAGAGCAAGTGACCTCGCTGCCGGCACGCCGCGCCCTTCGTCGAGAAGACCACCGAACCGAGTGAACCGCCATGGCTGAGCAATCGACCCAGACCACCGAAGCCCTGCAGGGCGTCACCTACGAGGGCAGCGACCTTGCGGCGCTGCTGAACAAGGAGTTCAAGCCGAAGAGCGACGAGGCCAAGTCGGCCGTCGAGTCGGCGGTGCTGACGCTCGCGCAGCAGGCGCTGGCGAACACCAAGCTCATCGGCAGCGATGTCGTCGTGTCGATCGAGGCGATGATCGCCGCGATCGACAAGAAGCTCTCGGATCAGGTGAATGCCATCCTGCACCACGCCGACTTCCAGCAGCTGGAGAGCGCCTGGCGCGGCCTGCACTACATGGTCAACAACACCGAGACCGACGAGATGCTCAAGATCAAGGTCTTGAACATCTCCAAGTCCGAGCTCGGCAAGACGCTGAAGCGGTACAAGGGCACGGCCTGGGACCAGAGCCCGATCTTCAAGAAGGTCTACACGGAGGAATACGACCAGTTCGGCGGCCACCCGTTCGGTTGCCTGGTCGGCGACTACTACTTCGACCATTCGGCACCGGACGTCGAGATCCTCGGCGAGATGGCCAAGATCGCCGCCGCGTCGCACGCGCCGTTCATCAGCGCCGGCTCGCCGAGCACGATGCAGATGGGCTCGTGGCAGGAGCTGGCCAACCCGCGCGACCTGACGAAGATCTTCACCACGCCCGAATACGCCGCCTGGCGCTCGCTGCGCGAGAGCGAGGACGCACGCTACCTGGGGCTGGCCATGCCGCGTTTCCTCTCGCGCCTGCCCTACGGCGCGAAGACGAACCCGGTGGAGGCGTTCAACTTCGAGGAAGACACCGGCGGCGGCGACCACAGCAAGTACACCTGGGCCAACAGCGCCTACGCGATGGCCGTCAACATCAACCGCAGCTACAAGCTCTACGGCTGGGGCACCAGCATCCGCGGCGTCGAGTCCGGCGGCGCGGTGGAGGGGCTGCCCGCGCACACCTTCCCCACCGACGACGGCGGCGTGGACATGAAGTGCCCGACCGAGATCGCCATCTCCGACCGCCGCGAGGCTGAGCTCGCGAAGAACGGCTTCATGCCGCTCGTGCACCGCAAGAACAGCGACTTCGCGGCGTTCATCGGTGCGCAGTCGCTGCAGAAGCCCTTCGAGTACGACGACGACGACGCCACCGCCAACGCCAACCTGGCGGCACGGCTGCCGTACCTCTTCGCGTGCTGCCGCTTCGCGCACTACCTCAAGTGCATCGTGCGCGACAAGGTCGGTTCGTTCAAGGACCGCGGCGCGATGGAGAAGTACCTCAACAACTGGATCATGAACTACGTCGACGGCGACCCGGCCAACAGCTCCGACACGACGAAGGCCCAGAAGCCGCTCGCCGCCGCCGAGGTCACCGTCGAGGAGGTGCCGGGCAACCCCGGCTACTACACCAGCAAGTTCCTGCTCAAGCCGCACTACCAGCTCGAAGGGCTGACGGTGTCGCTGCGGCTGGTTTCCAAGCTGCCTTCGGAGAAGCAGTGATACCTCGGTGTCGTTCCCTCCCCTGCGCCCCCCGAGCACACTGAACCCGCCATCACCACCACCGTTCAAGGAGTTTGCGCACCATGGCTATCGACACCCACCTCAAGTTCGACGGCGTCGAAGGCGAGTCGGCTCACCAGGACCACAAGGGCGAGGTCGAGATCCTCTCGTGGACCTGGGGTGTCTCCAACGCCGCCCACGCGGCCGGCAGCGGCAGCGGCAAGGGCAAGGCCACGCCCGGCGACTTCCACTTCACGCACCTGTACGACAAGGCGAGCCCCGTGCTGGCCAAGAAGTGCGCGCAGGGCACGCACTTCAAGGACGTCGTGCTGACGGCGCGCAAGGCCGGCGAAGGCCAGAAGGACTTCCTGAAGATCACGATGAAGGAGGTCTTCATCACCTCGGTGCAGCCGAGCGGCTCGTCCGGCGGCGACCTCGTCGAATCGGTGTCGATGAGCTACGGCGGCATCGACTTCGCCTACAAGCCGCAGGACGAGAAGGGTGGCCTCGGCGGCGAGGTGAAGTTCGGCTGGGAAGTCAAGACGACGAAGATCACCTGAGCGTCCGCCTGATCGCCCACCCTCCGCCCGAACACCGCGAAGCCCCGCGCCATGCCCGCCGCCCCGCCCCGCCCCGCCCAGCTCTCGGGCGATTGCGACATCTTCCTGCACGTGCAGACCAAGCGCGCCGGCAAGATCAAGGGCGAGGCCCGCAATCCGGGCCACGCCGATGACATCGTCGTCAGCGGCTGGCGCTGGGGCCTCTCGGTCGGCGCGGCGGTGGGCACGACGCGGCAGACCTCGGTGCGCTCGTACACGGCGCTGACGGTGGAAAAGCACATCGACGCCGCGACGACGCCGCTGATGTCGGCCCTCGTCACCAACGACGAGGTGAAGGAAGCGAAGCTGGCGATGCGCCGCGCCGGCGGCACGCAGGACGACTTCTTCCTGATCACGCTGAAGGACGCGCGCGTCGCCTCCGTGCAGCACGAGGTCGGCGCCACCGGCGACACGGTGGAGACGGTGTCGTTCAGCTTCACCGAGGTCGAGGTCGAGTACATCGCCCAGCAGGGCACCGGCGGGCGCGGCGCCAGCAGCATCTTCACCGACTCGCTGCCGGCCCGGAACTGAGCGCCAACTCCCCCGGCGCCATCGCAGCCCCGCAGCCTCCGCAGCCCCAACCCGACGAGCGCGATGAGCCAAACGCCCGAGGACCTGCTCGCCGCCGGCGACCCGCAAGGTGCGCTGAAGGCATTGCAGCAGAAGGTGCGCGGCAACGCCGCCGACGTGCGCCTGCGCACGTTCCTGTTCCAGCTGCTGGCCGTGCTCGGCCAGTGGCAGCGCGCGGCCGACCAGCTGAAGGTCTGCGGCGAGCTCGACGCCAGCACGCTGGCGATGGTCAACACCTACGGCCCGGCGCTGCAGTGCGAGGCCGTGCGCGAGGCCGTCTTCGCCGGCCGCACGCTGCCGCATGTCTTCGGCCCGCCCACCGAGTGGGTGGCGCTGCTCGCCCAGGCGCTCAAGCTCGACGCCGAAGGCCAGCCCGCCGCCGCGGCCGCGCAACGCGCCGCGGCCATGGAGCAGGCCGAGGCACGTCCCGGCACGCTCGAGGACAAGGACGGCGCAGCGGCCTTCGAGTGGCTGGCCGACGCCGACTCGCGCCTCGGGCCGGTGTTGGAGGTCATCGTCAACGGCCGCTACGGCTGGCTGCCGATGGTGCACGTGGCCGAACTGGCCATCGAACCGGTGGCCGACCTGCGCGACCTCGTCTGGGCGCCGGCCCATCTCACCTTCGCCAACGGCGGCGAGACGGTGGCGCTGCTGCCGGTGCGCTACGCAGGCACGCCGCTGGCCGACGGCGGGGCGCTCGCGATGTCGCGCCAGACCGAGTGGCTGGAGATCGGCACGGCCCCCGGCTCCGAAGGCCCGCAGTACCGTGGCGTCGGCCAGCGCGTGCTTGCCACCGACGCCGCCGAGCGCGGCCTGCTCGAGGTGCGTCGCATCGTGCTGCCCGCGCCCGCGGCGCAGGGCTGACGCGCACCGGCGCGCGGCCCCCCTCGTGAAGCCGGCGCGATGAACAAGGCGCGCGAAGTCACCGAGATCGAGCCGCGCGACCGGCTGCAGCCGGCGCTGCTCGACCGCCTGACGCGCGACGAGGGCGACGCCGCGCGCGTCATCTCCAAGTCCGAGCTGCGCCAGGCCGTGCTGCGCGACCTGTCCTGGCTGTTCAACGCGACGCAGCCGCACGCGGAGTGGAACGACACGCACCCGGCCATCGCCAACACGGTGCTCAACTTCGGCCTGCCGCCGCTGGCCGGCCGCCAGCTCTCGCGGCTGGACATCTCGAAGCTGGAGCGCACCATCGCCGAGGCCATCAAGCGCTTCGAGCCGCGCATCCTGCCCGATACGCTCTCCGTGCGCGCCATCGAGGCGGGCAGCGTGCTCGACACGCACAACATGATCGAGTTCGAGATCCGCGGGCAGCTCTGGGCGCAGCCCGTGCCGCTGGAGATGCTGCTGCGCACGCAGATGGACCTCGAGGCCGGCCAGGTCGAGGTGCGCGAGGCCGCCGGCACGCTCACGCCCGCACGCCCGCGCTGACGGGCCACGAAAGCGACCTGCCTCGAACATGGACGCCCGCCTCGTTCGCCTGTACGAAGACGAGCTGTCGCACCTGCGCGAGCTCGGGCGCGAGTTCGCGCGTGAGCATCCGAAGGCCCGCCACCTCGGGCTCGAGGAGATGGAGGTCGCGGACCCCTACGTCGAGCGCCTGCTCGAAGGCTTCGCCTTCCTCACCGCGCGCGTGCGCCTGAAGCTCGACGCCGAGCAGCCACGCCTGATCGAGCAGATCCTGCAGACGCTGTACCCGAACTTCACGGCGCCGGTGCCTTCGGCGATGGTGGTGCGGCTGGACGCCGACACGAACGACCCGAACCTCGCGCGCGGCTTCGAGGTGGCACGCGGCGCGGCGCTGACGTCGCGCCTGCTGCGGGGCCAGGACACGCCGTGCGAGTTCCGCACGGCGATGGCGGTGACGCTGTGGCCCCTGGCCATCACGGAAGCACGCTACTTCAGCCACGCGCCCGACCTCGGGCTCACGCGCATCCCCGCGGCGCGTGCCGCGAAGGGCGGCTTGCGCATCAGGTTGCAGCTCGGCGGCGGGCTCTCCTGGGAACAGCTGCCGCTCGAGCGCCTCGTCTTCCACATCGCCGCCGAGGACGACGTGGCCTGGCGGCTGCACGGGCTGGTGCTCGGCAACGGCAGCGGCACGCTGGTGGCGCCGGCCGGTGCGGCGGCCGCGGGAGGCATCGCCCCCGACGAACGCATGTGGCGCGACGCGTCGAGCATTCGCGCCGTCGGCTTCGGCGCCGACGAGGCGATGCTGCCCGAGTTCGACCGCATGTTCAGCGGCCACCGCCTGCTGCAGGAGGTGGCGGCGCTGCCACAGCGGCTGCTGTTCTTCGAGGTGGGCCAGTTGCGCGAGCGCCTGGCCACGCTGCGCGGTCCCGAGGCGGAGATCGTGCTGCTGTTCGACCGCGGCGAGGGCGACCTGCAGCCGCTCGTCGACGCCAGCAGCGTAGCCCTCTTCTGCACGCCGGCCATCAACCTGTTCCCGAAGCGGCTGGACCGCGTGGTGCTCGGGCCCGGCAGTGCCGAGTACCACGTCGTGCCCGACCGCATGCGGCCGATGGACTTCGAGGTGCACCACGTCGAACGGGTCGTCGGCCATGGCGCATCGGGGGTGGACAGCGCGTGCGAGTTCGCGCCGCTGTACCGCGCCACGCACCACAGCCTGCCGGCCGGCGACGGCTACTTCTCGCTGCGCCGCACGCCGCGCCGACCCTCCGAGCGCCAGCGCCAGCAGGGCGCCCGCGTGCCCAGCTACCTCGGCGACGAGGTCTATCTCTCGCTCGTCGACGGCGAACACGGCCCCTACCGCGACAGCCTGCGCCAGCTCTCGGTGATGGCGTGGGTGAGCAACCGCGACCTGCCGGTGCTGCTGCCGCGCGAAGGTGGCGCCGGTGGCGGCCAGGGCGGCGACGGCCTGTGGCAGCTCGACGCGCCCGGCCCCATCACGCAGGTGCGTTGCCTGCGCGGCCCGACGCGCCCGGTGACTCGGCGCATCGAAGGCGACGCCGGCTGGCAGCTGGTGAGCCAGCTGACGCAGAACCATCTCGCTCCAGGCGATGACCCCGAAGAGGCTGCCGCGGCGTTGCGCGCCACGCTGCGCCTGTACGGGCCGCCCGACGACACGTGGATCCGCCAGACCGACGGGCTGCGCGCGCTGCGCGTCGGCACCGTCGTGCGGCGCCTGCCCTTCGCCGGGCCGCTCAGCTTCGGCAGCGGCATCGCGCTCGAGCTCGAGGTGGACGACGCCGCGTTCCAGGGCGGCAGCGCCTTCCTGCTGGGCAGCGTGCTCGAGCGCTTCTTCGCGCGGCATGCCGCGATCAACAGCTTCACGCAGTTCACGCTGCGCGGCACGACGCGCGGGCACATCAAGACCTGGCCGCCGCGGCTGGGCGGGCGGGCGACGGCGTGAGCGTCGCATGAACGACGTGACCGCACGCGACGAGGCCGCGGCTGCCGCGGCACTGGCCGAGCTGTGGCGCGCCGTGCAGGCCGACCCCTCGGCGTTCGACTTCTACGCGCTGCTGCGCCGGGTCGACACGCTGCGGCGCCAACACCCGCGCACCGGCGAGGCGCAGCGCCCGCGACACGAGGCACTGCGGCTGGCCCAGGCGCCCGAGCTGGACTTCGCGCCCGCGCCGCTGCAGGCGCTGCAGTGGCCCGGCGGCGGCGGGCCCGGGCAGGCGGTGCCACGCCTCGTCGTGCGCTTCTTCGGCCTGCTCGGGCCGATGGGGCCGATGCCGCTGCACTTCACCGAGGTCGTGCGCGACCGCATCCTGCACCACGGCGACCGCACGCTCGCGCACTTCCTCGACCTCTTCCATCACCGGCTTCTGTCGCTCTTCTACCGTGCCTGGGCGCAGGCGCAACCGGTGGTGCATCTGGACCGGCCGGCCGACGACCGCTTCCGCGTCTGGCTCGGGGCCGTCAGCGGCGCGCCGGCCGGCGCCGGCGCCTTGCCGCCGCAGGCGCTCGCCTACCAGGCAGGCTGGCTGGCCGGCCGCAGCCGGCATCCGGAGATGCTGGCCAAGGTCATCGGCCAGTTCTTCGGCGTGCGTGCGCACATCGAGGAGCACATCGGCCAGTGGTTGCCGCTGGCGCGCGAGGACCGCACGCGCCTGGCCTTCGCGCGCAACCGGCCCGAGCGGCACGCGCATCCTCCGGGCGCGCTAGGCCGCAGCGCCAATGCCGGCAGCCGCGTGTGGGACCGCCAGTACCGCTTCCGCCTTCACCTCGGTCCGCTCACGCACGCGCAGGTGCTCGCCTTCCTGCCCGGCGGCGAGGCATGGCCGCGCCTCGTGCACTGGGTGCGGCTGCTGGCCGGCCGCGAGATGCAGTGGGAGCTGGAGCTCACGCTGGCTGCCGGCGAACAGCCGCAGCCAACGCTCGGCCGCACGCCAGGGGTCTCGCCGCGGCTCGGCGTGACGAGCCGCATCGGCCACGCCCGGCGCCGCGTCGTGGCTGCCCTGTCGACCACATCGCCTTCCGCCCCAGCCGGCGAGCGCGGCGCGCCCGGCGCGCTGCGCCTGCGCCCCCACACCTCGTTCCTCGCGCACTGCGCTGCCGTGCTTGCCACGGCCCGTGCGTCCACACGTGCCGGAGTGCCCCACGATGCCTGAGATCTCGCGCGCCGCCTCGTTCGGCAAGTTGAACCCGATCGCCTTCAAGGCGCTCGAGGGCGCCACCACGTTCTGCAAGATGCGCGGCAACCCGTTCGTGGAGCTGCAGCACTGGCTGGTGCAGGTCCTCAACGCGCCCGACAGCGACCTGCACCGCATCGTGCGCCACTACGAGATCGACGCCTCGGCGCTGGCCGCCGACCTGACGAACTCGCTCGACCGCCTGCCGCGCGGCGCCAGCTCGATCAGCGACATCTCGCAGTTCATCGACACCGCGGTCGAGCGGGGCTGGGTCTACGGCTCGCTGATGTTCGGCGAGCCGCAGGTGCGCACGGGCCACCTGCTGGTGGGCATGCTGAAGACGCCGTCGCTGCGCGGCGCGCTGCTGGCCATCTCGCGCCAGTTCGAGCGCGTGCCGGTGGACGACCTGGCGGCGAAGTTCGGCACGCTGCTGGCCGCTTCGCCCGAACACGGCGCGAAGGCCAGCGACAGCGGCGCCGCGCCCGGCGAGGCGAGCGACGCCATCGCGCCGGCCGCGATGGGCAAGGGCGAGGCGCTGAAGCGCTTCACCACCGACCTCACCGAGCAGGCCAAGGGCGGCAAGATGGACCCCATCGTCGGCCGCGACGACGAGATCCGCCAGGTCGTCGACATCCTGATGCGGCGGCGGCAGAACAACCCCATCCTCGTCGGCGAGGCGGGGGTGGGCAAGACGGCGGTGGTCGAAGGCTTCGCGCAGCGCATCGCGCGCGGCGACGTGCCGCCGACGCTGAAGGACGTCGAGCTGCGCGCGCTCGACGTGGGCCTGCTGCAGGCCGGCGCCAGCATGAAGGGCGAGTTCGAGCAGCGGCTGCGCAGCGTCATCGACGAGGTGCAGGCGAGCCCGAAGCCGATCATCCTCTTCATCGACGAGACGCACACGCTGGTCGGTGCGGGCGGCGCCGCCGGCACCGGCGACGCGGCCAACCTGCTGAAGCCGGCGCTGGCGCGCGGCCAGCTGCGTACGATCGGCGCCACCACCTTCGCCGAGTACAAGAAGCACATCGAGAAGGACCCGGCGCTGACGCGGCGCTTCCAGAGCGTGCAGGTCGACGAACCCGACGAGCCGAAGGCCATCCTGATGATGCGCGGCGTCGCCAGCACGATGGAGAAGCACCACCGCGTGCAGATCCTCGACGAGGCACTCGAGGCCGCGGTGAAGCTCAGCCACCGCTACATCCCGGCGCGCCAGCTGCCCGACAAGAGCGTGAGCCTGCTCGACACGGCCTGCGCACGCGTCGCCGTGAGCCTGCACGCCACGCCGGCCGAGGTGGACGACTCGCGCAAGCGCATCGAGGCGCTGACCACCGAGCTCGAGATCATCGGCCGCGAGAAGGCGATCGGCGTGGACACCGCGGCGCGCGAGGCCGAAGCCAACACGCAGCTCGCCGCCGAGCAGGAGCGGCTGGCGGCCCTGGAGAAGCGCTGGGGCGACGAGAAGGCGCTCGTCGACGAGCTGCTCGCGCTGCGCGCCAGGCTGCGCGGCGGCGTCGACGTCGTCGAAGGCACCGGCAGCAAGCTCGAGGCCGAGTCGAAACCCGCAACGCCCGCGCTGAGCGAAGGCGAGCGCGCCGACACGCTCGCCAGGCTGCGCGAGGTGCAGGCGAAGCTCACCGCATTGCAGGGCGAGAACCCGCTCATCCTGCCCACCGTCGACCAGCAGGCGGTGGCCAGCGTCGTCGCCGACTGGACCGGCATCCCGGTGGGCCGCATGGCGGCCAACGAGATCGAGACCATCCTCAACATCGCCAAACAGCTCGGCGACCGCGTGATCGGCCAGGACCACGCGATGGAGATGATCGCCAAGCGCATCCAGACCTCGCGCGCGGGGCTGGACAACCCGAGCAAGCCGGTGGGCGTGTTCATGCTCGCCGGCACCTCGGGCGTGGGCAAGACGGAGACGGCGCTGGCGCTCGCCGAGGCCCTCTACGGCGGCGAGCAGAACCTCATCACCATCAACATGAGCGAGTACCAGGAGGCGCACACCGTCTCCACGCTCAAGGGCGCACCGCCCGGCTACGTGGGCTACGGCGAGGGCGGCGTGCTCACCGAGGCCGTGCGGCGCAAGCCCTACAGCGTCGTGCTGCTCGACGAGGTCGAGAAGGCGCACCCCGACGTGCACGAGATCTTCTTCCAGGTCTTCGACAAGGGCTTCATGGAAGACGGCGAAGGCCGCTTCATCGACTTCAAGAACACGCTCATCCTGCTCACCACCAACGCCGGCACCGACCTCATCGCGAGCCTGTGCAAGGACCCCGACCTGATGCCCGACCCCGAGGGCATGGCCAAGGCGCTGCGCGAGCCGCTGCTGAAGGTGTTCCCGCCGGCGCTGCTCGGGCGGCTGGTGACGATCCCGTACTACCCGCTGTCCGACGAGATGCTCGGGCGCATCGTCAAGCTGCAACTGGGCCGCATCAGCAAGCGCGTGCAGCAGCGCTGGAAGGTGCCGTTCGAGGTGGGCGACGACGTCGTCAAGCTCGTCGTCAGCCGCTGCACCGAGAGCGAGTCCGGCGGCCGCATGATCGACGCGATCCTCACCAACACCATGCTGCCCGACGTCAGCCGCGCGTTCCTGGAGCGGCTGCTCGAAGGCAAGGCGGTGGGCGGCGTGCAGGTGGGCGTCGCCGACGGCAACTTCAGCTACCGCTTCGATTGAGGCGGACAGCGCAGAAGGCGATGCCCATGAAGCTGCGCAACACGGCTGCCGCTGCAGCCACCGCCGCGGCCGCCACGCCGCCGGCAGCTGCCGAGGAGCTCGGCCGGGCACTGGCGGCGGCCATCGAGCACCTGCGCGAGGAGCGCATCGACGAAGCCGAGCCGGCGCTGCAGGCCATCCTGAAGCGCTGGCCCGCGCAGCCCGACGCCACGCACTACCTCGGTGTGCTGCGGCACACGCAAGGCCGAATCGACGAGGCCGTCTCGCTGATCCGCCAGTCGCTGGCCGCCACGCCGGACAACTCGAACGCCTGGAACAACCTGGGCAACGTGCTGCTGCTCGCCGGCCGCGCCGAAGAGGCCGCCGACGCCTACGAGCAGGCGGTGAAGTTCGCAGGCGACGGCGAGGACATGTCGGCGCAGGCCGTGCGCGCGCTGAGCAACCTCGGCGTGCTGCACCGCAAGCTGCACCGGCTGGACCGCAGCGAGCTGGCGCTGCGCGAGGCCGTGCGGCGCGAGCCCGACTTCGCCGACGGCTGGTACAACCTGTCGATCACGCTGATCCAGCTCGGCCGCATTCCCGAGGGCCTGCAGGCGCACAGCAAGGCCGTGGCACTGTGGCCCGAGGACCTGCAGTCGCGCCAGGAAGTCGTGCGCGCGCTGCTGCGCCTGGGCGAGAACGAGCGCGCGTCGCGCCTGCTGCGCGAATGGCTGGCCGAGGATCCGGGCAACGCGGTGGCCGAGCACATGCTGGCCGCCTGCCTGGCCGGCACGGCGGGCGAGACGGGCGCCGTGCCGGCGCGCGCCAGCGACGACTACGTGCAGCAGGTCTTCGACAGCTTCGCCGCGTCGTTCGACACCAAGCTCGAGTCGCTCGGCTACCGCGCGCCGGGGCTCGTCATACGGGCACTGCAGGACCTGGTCGGCGCGCCGTCGGCGGAGCTCGACATCGTCGACGCCGGCTGCGGCACGGGCCTGTGCGGCCCGGGGCTGAAGCCGTTCGCGCGGCGCCTGGCCGGCTGCGACCTTTCCGAAGGCATGCTGCGGCGCGCGCACTCGCGCGGGCTCTACGACGTGCTGCACCAGGCCGAGCTCGTGTTCTACCTGCGCACGCAGCCGCTCGCCTTCGACGCGGTGGTGTCGGCCGACACGTTGTGCTACTTCGGCGCGCTCGAGGAGGCCTGCGCCGGCGCGGCCACCACGCTGCGGCCGGGCGGCGCGCTCGTCTTCACGGTCGAAGCGCTGCCCGAAGGTGCGGCGCAGCCCTACCGGCTGCAGGCCAACGGCCGCTATGCGCACGGCCGCACGTATGTCGAAGAGTCCCTGGCGGCCGCCGGCTTCGAGCTGCGCGACGTGCGCGCCGAGACGCTGCGCATGGAAGGCGGCGAGCCGGTGCCGGGCTGGCTCGTGTCGGCGGTGAAGACCGCCACCGGAGGCGCCGGCCGATGAGCATCGAGCTGCGCGTGCCCGGCCGCGTGCAGGCCAGCCAGATGTCGTGCTGGTGGGCCTGCATGGCGATGGTGCTCGAGTACTACGGCCGCGACTACGCCAATCCCTGGGACTTCAACGCCCAGTTCGCACGCCCGTGGAACCGGCCCGACGATGGCATCCCGGACATGGTGTACGAGCGCGACATCGAGCGCGCCCTCGAACGCGACCCCGAGCTGCGCGACCACACGGGCCATGCCTACTACGAGCCCTACGAGTGGTACTCGCTCGGCCTGCCGCGCAACCCGGCGGCGCTGGAGCGGCTGCGCGACATCTCCGGCTTCCGCGGCTTCGACCGGCCGGCCTTCGGGGCCTGGACGGCCGACGACGTCGAGTCGCGGCTGCGCCGCCACGGCCCCTACATCTTCTTCGGCTCGTGGAACGGCTTTGCGCATGCCATCGTCTGCGTCGGGCTGCACGCGCAGGCCGGTGGGGCGCAGGTGGCCACGATCGACCCGATCCGCGGCTTCGCGACGAGCGAGCCACTCGCCACGTTCAACCAGCGCATGCAACGCGGCGCACACAGCTTCTTCCTCGACGGCCTGAACCCGCTGTACTACCCGCAGCGCAATCCCGTGCGCGATGTGGTGCTGGACGAACCCGCAGGCCGATGAACCCGCGCCACCGCCCCGCATGCGCGCGCAGCCCTTCGGCCGAAGGAGGACACGCGCCGATGCATGACTTTCGGCGCTGGCTGCTGCCGCACCGCTCGCCGAGCATGAAACCCGCCGACCCGGCCCCGCAGCGCAGTTGCGCCTTCGAGACCGTGCCGCGCCACTGAAGCCGCCGCCATGCCCTCGCCCATCACCTTCACCTGCCCGCTGCCTGCCGACGACCTGCGCTTCGAGTCGATGACGGCGACGCAGGCGCTGTCGGCGCTGGAGACGATCGAGGTCACGCTCGTTTCGTCGAAGCCCGACATCGCCGCCGAGAAGCTGCTCGGCGAGGCGGCCAGTGTCGAGGTGCTGCTGAGCGAGGGCGGCAAGCGCCGCTTCAACGGCCTCGTCGCGCGCTTCGGCATGGGCAAGAGCGGCCGCGGCCGCCACTACCGCTACCACGCCACGCTCCGGCCGTGGCTGTGGTTCCTGACCCGCACCACCGACTGCCGCATCTTCCAGGAGATGACGGTGCCGCAGATCGTCGAGAAGGTCTTCGGTGACCATGCGGCCATCGCCAACTTCGAGTTCAAGCTCTTCGGCAGCTACCGCACGCGCAACTACTGCGTGCAGTACCGCGAGAGCGACTTCCAGTTCGTCGCCCGCCTGCTCGAGGAAGAAGGCATCTACTGGTTCTTCGAGCACGGCGAGGGCACGCACAAGCTGGTGCTGACCGACGACATCGGCGCGCTCTCGCCCGCCGAAGGCTGCGAGACGCTGCCCTACCATGCGCTGGCCGGCGGCGCGCCGCCCGACGTGGACTACGTTGGCAGCTGGCAATGCACGCGCGAGGTGCGCAGCGGCAAGACGGCGACGACGAGCTACGACTTCGAGCGCCCGTCCACGTCGCTGGCCGTGGAGCGGGCGCACGCGCGCTCGCATTCGCTCGACGACTACGAGCTGTTCGACTTCGAGGGCGACTACACGCAGAAGCCCGACGGCCAGCACATCACCGACGTGCGCCTGGACGAGCACCAGGCGCGCTTCGAGCGCATCGCCGGACAGACCAACGCGCGTGCGCTGGCCGTGGGCCACCTGTTCAAGCTCGAGCGCCACCCGCGCGCCGACCAGAACGTGCAGTACCTGTGCGCGCAGATCTCGGTCAGCGCCCACCTGGCAGCGTACGAGAGCGGCACCGGTGGTGGTGGTGGCGGCGGCGAGGGCGACTACCAGTGCCAGTTCACCGCCGCGCCGGCCACGCAGGCCTGGCGGCCCGAGCGCCGCACGCCCAAGCCCTTCGTGCAGGGGCCGCAGACCGCCGTGGTGGTCGGGCCGGGCGGCGAGGAGATCTTCACCGACAAGTACGGCCGCGTGAAGGTGCAGTTCCACTGGGACCGGCTGGGCCAGAAGAACGAGAAGAGCAGCTGCTGGGTGCGGGTCAGCTCGCCGTGGGCGGGCAAGAGCTTCGGCTTCGTGCAGATCCCGCGCATCGGCCAGGAGGTCATCGTCGACTTCCTCGAAGGCGACCCCGACCAGCCGATCATCACCGGCCGCGTCTACAACGCCGAGCAGATGCCGCCGTGGGAGCTGCCAGCCAACGCCACGCAAAGCGGCGTGCTCACGCGCAGCAGCAAGGGCGGCGCCTACGGCAACGCCAACGCCATCCGCTTCGAAGACAAGAAGGGCAGCGAGCAGCTGTGGATCCATGCCGAGAAGGACATGGACATCGAGGTGGAGAACGACGAGACGCACAGCGTGGGGCGCGACCGCACCAAACGCATCGAGCGCGACGAGGTGACGACGATCGGGCGCGACCGCACCGAGACCGTCGGCAACAACGAGACGATCTCGATCGGCGCCAACCGCAGCATCACGGTGGGCGCGAGCGAGACCGCGACCGTGGCACTGCAGCGCACGCACAGCGTCGGCGTCAACGAGACCATCGCCATCGGCGCGGCGCAGGAAGTGGCGATCGGTGCCGCACAGGTGATCGCCGTCGGCGCCGCGCAGACCGTGACCGTCGGCGCCAACCAGTCCACGAGCGTCGGCGCCAACCGCAGCATCGATGTCGGCGCGACCCAGACCGTCAGCATCGGCAAGGACCTCTCGGCGACGGTCGGCAAGAACGAGACGCACAAGGTCGGCGACAACCGCACCACCGACGTCGGCAAGGACGACAAGCTCACCGTGGGCAAGAAGTTCGTGCTCGAGGCCGGCGACGAGATCACCATCAAGACCGGCGACGCCAGCATCACGATGAAGAAGGACGGCACCATCCAGATCAAGGGCAAGGACATCACCGTCACCGGCAGCGGCAAGATCGGCATCAAGGCCAGCGGCGACATGGTGCTGAAGGGCTCGAAGATCGCGGAGAACTGAGGCCAGCACGCCGAGCACCGCCACGGCCCTGCGCTCCACCCGCCCGCCATGCTCCAGGTCGTCAACCACACGCCGTTCGTCGCCGCGCTGTCCGTGTTCCCGGACGCCGGCGGCATCGAGACGGCCTACGCCACGGTGAAGGCCACCTTCTCGCTCGCGAGCGGCGAACCCGAGCCCGCCGCGGCGCAGCTGCCGCTGCTGCCTGCCGATGTCTTCTGGGCCGACCCGGCCACCTCCAGCCTGCGCGCCGCCGGCGAGTTCGGCCTGCTGAAGCCGGCCACCGACGTGCTGCTGACCGGCCGCGCCATCGCACCCGACGAGCGCACGCGTGTCGCCGACGTGGCGCTGTCGGTGGGCCCGGTCACGCGCACGGTGCGCGTGTTCGGCGACCGGCAGTGGCGCAAGAGCGGCGGGCGCTGGGGGCCGGGTGATCCGGCGCCGTGGTCGCGCATGCCGCTGCGCTGGGAGCTCGCCTTCGGCGGCGTGGTGACGGAAGGCGACACGGTGCGCGAGCACGAGCCGCGCAACCCGGTCGGTCGCGGCCTCGTGGCCAAGGGCACGCAGCCCGCGGAAGGCCAGGCGTTGCCGAACCTGGAAGACCCGGCCGAGCCGCTCGCCGACCCGGAGCAGCGGCCGACCCCGGCCTGCTTCGCGCCGGTCGCCCCCACGTGGGCACCGCGGCGGCAGTACGCCGGCACCTACGACGAGGCCTGGACGAAGGGCCGCGCACCGTACCTGCCGCTGGACTTCGACACACGCTTCTTCCAGCTCGCGCCGCCCGGGCTTGTCGCACCGGGCCACCTGCAGGGCGGCGAGCCAGTGCGCATCGCCGGCTGCACCGGCGACGGCGTGCTCACGTTCACGCTGCCGCGCTGCGAGCTGCAGCTCGACTTCGACTTCGACGGCGGGACGATCCCGCGCGTGCCCCAACTCGAGCTGGTGCTGCTCGAGCCCGACGCGGCGCGTGTGCAGCTGCTGTGGCGCGCCGCGTTCGCCGTGGACAAGAAGCTGCTGCGCCTGAGCCGCGTCGTCGTGCGCAGCGCGCGCCACGAACGGCGCCCGGCCGCCGCGCCGGCATCGCCAGCGGGCGCAGCCGTGCCGGCGTAGGCACACGAGATCCTTCGAATGGGCAACGACGAAACGATCGTCATCGCCGGCGCGGGCCTCGTGACACCGGTCGGGCTGAGCCTGCCCGAAACGGCCGCGTCGGCGCGCGCGCGCATGGCGCGCCTGGGCGAGCTCGAATGGCTCGACGGGCAACTGGAGCCGTACATCGCCGGACGTGTGCCCGACGACGGCCTGCCGGACCTCGATGCGGCGCTGGCGCCGCTGGCCCAGGCCCTGCCGGAGCGCGAGACGCGCATGTTGCGCCTCGCGCACGCCGCTCTCGGCGAAGCGGTGGCGGCGCTGCCCGACGCCGCGATCGCGGCGCGCTTCCCGCTCTTGCTGGCCCTGCCCGAGCAGCACGGCGAGACGCCGCTGGATGCCAGCAGCTTCCTCGTGCGCCTGGCGCAGCAGGCGCGCGGGCTCTTCGACGCACGGCGCAGCGTGGCCGCGGCACGCGGCCGCGCCGCCGGCCTGATGGCGCTGCGTGAAGCAGCCACCCGGCTGGCGCAGGCCGGCTGCGACTTCGTGCTCGTGGGCGGCGTCGACTGCTTCCTCGACGAGACGCTGCTGCACCGCCTGGACACCGAGGGCCGCATCCGCACCGAGGCCACGAGCGACGGCTTCAGCCCTTCGGAGGGCGCCGCGTTCCTGCTGCTGGCGAAGGCGGCGACGGCACGGCAGCAGGGCCTGCCGGCGCTGGCGCGCCTGGCTGGCCAAGCACTCGGCCAGGAACCCGGGCACCTCTACGCCGACGCGCCCTACCAGGGTGAAGGCCTGGCGGCGACACTCGCGACGCTGCTCGCGCAGGCCCCACTCCCGGCGCCCATCGCCACCGTGTACAGCAGCTTCAACGGCGAGCGCTACTGGGCGCGCGAGTTCGGCGTGGCGCGGCTGCGCTCGAGCAGCGCGTTCGATCCCGCGCACACGATGGAACACCCGGCGGAGTGCTACGGCGAGATCGGCGCGGCCTGCGGGCCGGCGCTGGCCGCGCTCGCCGCGCACGGCCTGAAGCACGGCTACCGCGCCGCGCCGTGCCTCGTCTACGCCTCCTCCGACCGCGGCGAGCGCGGCGTGGCGCTGCTGGCCACCGCCTGAGCCCGGGAGCCCCGATGCCGTGCACCGTCTTCAACATCATGGGCTTCGCGCACAAGGGCAGCGGCGGCATGAGCCTGGTCTTCCCCGACGTGTGCAAGACACCGGCGCCGCCGGCCGGACCGATCCCGATCCCCTACCCGAACATCGGCAAGGCGGCCGACACCTCGCAGGGCACGACCAAGGTCAAGGCCGACGGCCAGATGGTGATGGTGAAGGGCGCGAAGTACATGATGAGCACGGGCGACGAGCCCGGCAGCGTCGGTGGCGTCATCAGCGGCGTCTTCAAGCAGGAGTGCGAGTTCCTGATGTACTCGTTCAACGTCATGCTCGAAGGCAAGAACGTCTGCCGCATGGGCGACCCGCTGTGGCACAACAAGAAGAACATCTGCGGCTGACGAGCCCGCGGCGACGAAGGCACCGACGATGACGCAGCTCGGCGAACCGGTTCATGTCGGTGTGGTCACCGACAAGAAGCCCGAAGCGAAGGTGCTGGCGGTGGCGGTGGTCGGCATCACCTTCAAGAGCGGCATCAAGCTGTTCGAGGTGGCCAAGGGCGGCGCGGCGAGCGAGGTGCCGCCGTCGGGCACGCCGCACTGGACGAGCAAGGCCATCCACCCGGCCGTCTACGTGCGCGAAGGCGGCCGCGGCGAGACCAAGGACGTCGTCGTGCAGGTGCAGTGGAGCCAGAAGGGCCACGACGGCAGCGCCAAGCTCGAGGGCCGCACGCGCGACGGCAGCATCGTCATCGCCGGCGACTTCAGCATCAGCGGCCAGCGCGGCAAGGCCGACGTCAACTGCACCTTCACGAAGAAGCCGGACAAGGTCACCAACCACGGCGGCGGCATCACGCTGCGCTGGACGGTGAAGGCCGGCGGCACCACCGCCGAGGCGGCCGGTGGCTCGCCGCTGCGCCTGTACTTCGTCGACGCCAAGCCGCGCCCCATCGGCTGGACCGACTACAAGGAACACTACGTCCGGGTCGTCGACTGGGCCACGCGCTGGGCCGCCGGCAAGGCCGGCGAGAAGGACGTGCTCGCCGCGCTGTGGTCGAAGTTCTCCGACGGCAAGGGCGCGCAGGTGCCGCACGTCACCGGCTTCGCCTACTGGAAGACGCGGCGCTGCATCCAGCGGCTGGACAAGCTCGTGCAGCCCGACGGCGGCGCGTACAAGCTCGGCTGGAGCTGCCGCGCCATCGCGCACACCTTCATGGAGTGCCTGGCGCTGCACGGCATCCAGTGCAAGGAGGTCATCCCCAACACGGCGGCGGACACCGAGATGTTCCTCGTCAAGAACTGGGACGTGGCGGCCAAGCCGGTGCCCAACTGGAGCGCCCACCCCGACGTGTACTACGCGGGCACCTGGCTGAGCGTGGACTCGCCGCCCCTCAACCGGCCGGTGCTGACGTCGCTGAAGCAGGACCCCGGCACCGGCAAGCCGGGCCCGGCCCTGAGGATCGACATGCGCAAGCGCTCGGGGGTGCCGGCGCAGGGGCAGCCGCTGGCGCCGCTGGGGTTCTCCAACCACTGGATCGTCGAGGTCGGCGGCAAGCTCTACGACACCTCCTATGGCGGCGTGCACCCGAACAGCATGACCGACTACGCCAACGCGTCGTTGTCCGGCTGGCTCCTGGGCGTGCTGAACGACACCGAGGTCAAGACCGGCTGGCTGCGCAAGGCGCGCTCGATGGCCTGGTATGCCCACGCCATCGGCAAGCACTCGCTGATCCGCTATGACGGCGCGAGCAACTGAAGCGGAAACACACGATGCGATGCGGCGGCGGCACTTCCTCGGCTCGATCACCGCGCTTGCCGTGGCGGCGTGTGGTCGCGCGCCACCGGCTGCCGGGGGGCCCGGCATGAGCACGCTCGCTTCGGCGAAGGTGCACGAAGCGGCGAGCCTGGCGGCGATGTGGCCCTTCGTCGCCGGTGGGCGCGCGGCGCTCGGCCTGCTGGAGCGCGACGACGACGCGTCGCGTTCGAGCCTGGTGTTCGGCTTGCTCGAGCCGGGGCGGCTGCAGGTCGTGCGGCGCATCGACCACGACGACGTCGGCATCCGCAGCGCCGACGCCGCCGTCTTCGGCGAGGAGATGGTCTTCGTGCTCGAGATCAACCAGGGCGCACCGCTGCAGCTGGTGCGTGCCGGCCTGCAGGCGCTGCTCGACCGCGGCGCGCCGCCTCCCGGGTTCACGGGCGGCCACGAGCTGCGACTGAGCTCGCCGCAGGCAGCCTCGGTCAAGATGCCTCCTGCGGACCAGTGGAACGTCGCCGATACCCTCGCGCCGGCGCGGTGGCTGTTCAACCCGCGCCTGGTTCGAGGGCAGCCCGAGCCGCTCGTCGTGGCCAACGCGGCCGACGGGCAGCTGTTCGTGCTGGCGGCCGCGCCAAGCCCACCGAGCGCTTTGCCCACGCCGGTGCCGCAGCCCACGCTCCCGATGCCGCCGGCGCAGCCTGCGCCGGGCTCGCTGCCGCCGCTGGCCGACGCCGCCGAGCCGCAGGCGCTGCGCGCCGATGGCCGCCTGCACGTGGCCTTCCTGCGCGGGCCCAAGGCCTATCGGCCCTACTGGGAGCTGGCGCGCTACGACGGCCGCCCGGCCGAAGGCCCGCGCCGCCTGTTCGCCGCCGGCGAGGCGGCACCACCGCAAGACCTCTCGGCCGCGTTCGGCCTCGGCCCCGTCGCCGGTTTCGCGCTGGCCGGCGGCTCGCGCGGTGAACCCTGGCTGTTCGCGCTGCACACCCTCCCGGCAGGCCCGGAGATCGCGGCGCTGACCCTCGGTGCACAAGGATGGTCGCGCACCGCCGCGCTTTCGCTGCAGGGCGCAACCGGCGCCGGCACGCACTTCGGCGCGCTGCGTGCCGGTGACGCCTGGCACTTCTTCTGGGCCGAAGGCGGGCCGGAGTCGAGCATGGTGCGCCACGCACGATGGGTGCACCCTTGATACGCGCCGGGCCGCTCACCGATTCGCCGTTTCGACCACCCACCGATCCTCGAGGTCCCACGATGAACGTCCAGCCGCTGCGCCCGACCGCCCCGGGCACCGACCCCCGGCCCGACACCACAAGCCCGATGGCTTCGCCCGGAGCACCGGCGGCGCCCTGGGCCGGCCGCCTGCGCGAGATCGACGCCGAAGGCGCGCTCGTCGTCGAGCCGACGCAGGGCGCACCGATGGCCTGCGACTGGCTGCACGGCCCCACCGCCGTGCCGCAGCCCGGCGACGAGGTGCTCGTGATGCCCGTGGCCGGGCGGCGGCCGGTCGTGCTCGGTCGCGTCGGGCCCTGCCTGCCGGCCGAGGCGCGGCCGCAACCGCACGTCGTGCTCGAGGCGGCCGAGACGCTGACCCTCAAATGCGGCGAGTCGTCGATCGACATGCGCGCCGACGGCAAGGTGATGGTGCGCGGCGACGACGTGCTGCTGCGCGCCAGGGGCACGCAGCGCATCCGCGCCGGCACCGTGTCGATCAACTGAGTCGCGCCGCGCGCGGACTTCACCGGAGTGCGGGTGGCACGGCAGAAGGTCATCGCCGAGATGCTCGAGCGGCATGCCGAGGACCTGGCCTTCCTGTGGGGGCAGCGCCGTGAGGCGCTGAGCTCGCCCGAGCACACCCTGCGCGAGTTCGGCGAGCTGAACCAGCGCATCGAAGCACATGTGCAGGGCCTGCTCGTCGCGCCTGCCGAAGCGCTGCTCGAGCGCTGTGCGCCCGCGCTCGCCGCGACGGATCGCGACGAAGCCTTCGCCGCGGCCTACCCCTTGCTGCGTGCGGCAAGGCCGCAGACAACCAGGGCCGTGCTCGCCGCGTTCGCGCAGGCGGCGGGCCCGGCGCTCGCCGGCCTGCGCGACGCACTCAGCCTGGCCCCGCCGGCCCTCTTCGTCGCCGACATGCAGGCGTCGCTGGCGCAAGCGCCACCGGCCACCGCCGTGGCAGCGGCCGTGGTGCTTGCCAACCACCGCCTGCTCGAAGCGGGTTCGTCGCGACTGGCCTCGCTGGTCGAAGGCGACGACGCGCGGGTCAGCCGCCTGGCGTGGCGCGTCTGCGCCTCGGTGGACGGGGCACATCACGCGGCATCGGGTGCCGCCGCACCCGCGCCACGGCCCTATCGCCAGGGCCTCGCGCACGACGACGTCGGCGTGCGCGACGCGGCCTGGCTGGCCGCCGCGTGGGCCGGGCACGCCGGCGTGCTGCCGCTGCTGCGGCAGCGCGTGGCCGGCGGCGACGAGGCCGCGCTGCATGGCCTGGTCGTGCTCGGCGGCAACGACGATGCCCCCCTGGTGCGCCAAGCCGTGCTGGCGCAGCCCGAGGGCCCGCGCCGCTGCGAGCTGCTGGCACGCTTCGGCCATCCGACGGCGCTGAACGCGCTGCTGCGCTGGATGGAGGCGAACGCGCCGGCCCTCGCGGCGGCGGCCGGCGATGCCTTCACGCGCATCACCGGCGTCGATGTGCGCGGCGAGCGCCGCACCCTGCCGGTGGCGGACGATGCCGACGAGTTCACGCGCGAGATGGCGCCCGACGTCTGGCTGCCCGATGCGAAGAAGGCGCTTGCCGTGGTCGAGCGCCAGCGCGACGCGTGGGCCGCCGGCACGCGCTGGCGCGCCGGGCTCAGGCTGGACGGCACGCCGACGCGCGAGACGCTGCTGCAGCTGGACCTCGAGGCACGCTGGGACGCCGCGGCTCGCGCCGCGCTGGCGGGACAGCGGCTGAGCGCGCCGCCGCCGATCCACTGAAAGCACCCCGGGTCCTTGACCGCACTTGGCGTTCGCGAAGGAGGTGCAGGCGGCCCACTATCACGGCGCGCCGGGCCGATGCCGTGGGGCCGCTCAGGGCTTGGCACCCGAGGCGCGGCCACCGACCTTGGAGCGCCGGCGGCGTTGGTCCGTGTGTTCGGGTGCCGAGCCCTGAGCGGCCCCCCGCGGCCTCGGACTCGCGCGCCACGATTCCGCGATCAGAACTTGAACGCCAGCCGCAGGCCGCCCCAGTGGCGGCCGCCGACGGTGATCGGCGCGGCCGCTTCCTTCAGCACCACGAAGTGGCCGCCGCCCATGTCGCGGCGATAGGTCTGCAGCAGGAACGGGCGCTGGTTGCGCGCCGAGGCGAGCCCGGTGCGGTCGTTGAAGATGCGGCGGTTGCGGCAGTTGGCGGTGTTCCACGCCACGTCGCCGGCGCGTTGCGGCTGGTTGTACTTCTGGTTGTGGCACGGGATGTAGCCGTTGCGGTCCACGGCAATGCAGAACACCACCTTGTCGCTCATGCCCAGCACGCGCTCCTGCACCTGCGGGAACAGACGTTCGGCCAGGTCGACGAAGCGCGTCATGTGCTGCTGCGGTGCGCTGCCCTCGATCGGCTTGTAGACCTCGTCGAAGAGGTCGGCCGCCGAGACGGTGCCACGCTGCACGGCGTCTTCCAGCAGCGCGGCGATCTGCGCCGCCGCCTGCTGCGCGGCCTCGACGTACGGCGTGTCGGGCGTGCGCACGCCGCACTCGGCCACGGCCTCGATCAGCTGCTCGGAGATGCGCAGGAACTTCTCGGTGCGCGCCAGCGTGCCCGAGAGGCGGTCGGTGGCGCCGCGGATCTCGCCTTCGATCGTGCCGACCTGGCCTTCGAGACCCTCGCAGACCTCGCGGCTCTTGCCGCTGGCCGCATGGATGCGCTGCACGCCCTCGCCGACGATGGCCAGTGCACGGTGCACGGCGCCCTGCTCTTCCAGCGACTGCTTGTCGTTGCGGCGCACCTCGCGCTCGAGCGTGCCGATGCGCGTGTCGAGCTGGCCGACGGTGCCCATGATCTGCTTGGACGATGTCTCGACACGCGCCGCGAGGTCCTTCACCGCGTCGGCAACGACCGAGAAGCCGCGGCCGGCCTCGCCGGCGCGTTTCGCCTCGACCGAGGCGTTGAACGCGACCAGCCGCGTCTGCAGCGCGATCTGCGTGATCTCGCGCGCCGCCTGCGACACCTCGCGCAGCGTGGCGACGATTCCGCCGACCTCGCGGCCGACGCCCTCGACGGCGTCGCCGACCTGGGCCACGGCACGCCGCGCGCCTTCGGTCTCGCTGCCGATGTCGTCCTGCGCCTGGCGCACCTGCTGCAGCTGCTGGGTCAGCGCCGTCATCGCCTGCGCCTGCCGCTGTGCGGCGGCACTGGCGTCCTCGATCGCGCCGCGCACCTCGGCCGCTTCCTGGCCGAGCGCCGAGGCGTGCTGCGCGAGGCCGTCGACGACGCGTGCCAGGTCGGCGTTCCGTGCGCCGGGGGGTTCGGCCTTCGGCTCGACGGCGGGCGGCGGGGGGCGGCGCTTGAAGGCAAGCAGCATGGTGGGTCTCCGGATCTGGGCGGACGCGTCGGGCGTCTCGGGTCTGGGTTGGCAGGTGATCGCCGCGGGCCTACCACTCGCGCAGCCGCGAGCGCAGGCGCGCGATCGACTGGCTGTGCAGCTGGCACACGCGGCTCTCGGTGACACCGAGCACCGCGGCGATCTCCTTCAGGTTCATGTCCTGCTCGTAGTACATGCTCATCACGAACTGCTCGCGCTCGGGCAGCTGCTTGATCGCCTCGACGAGCGCCTCGCGCATGCGCCGGTCCTGCAGCCGCGCGATCGGGTTGGCTTCCTCGTCGGCAACGTGGCGGTCGAGGTAGTCCTCGTCGCCGTCGTCGCCGCTCATGTCCTCGAGGTAGATGAGCTGCGTGCCACGCACCTTGCCCAGCAGCTCCTGGTAGTCGGTCAGCGACAGGCCCATCTCGCGCGCGATCTCGCCTTCGTTGGGCGCACGTCCGAAACGCTGCTCGAGCTTGTGCACGGCGGCCTCGATGCTGCGCTGGTGGCGCCGGTCGCCGCGGCTCATCCAGTCGTTGCCGCGCAGCTCGTCGAGCATGGCGCCGCGGATGCGCTGCGTCGCGAAGGTCTCGAACTGCACGCCCTGGTTGGCGTCGAAGCGCGACAGCGCGTCGTTCAGGCCGATCATGCCCACCTGGATGAGGTCGTCCAGCTCGACGTTGGCCGGCAGCTTGGCGATCATCTGGTGCGCCAGGCGGCGCACGAGCGGGGAGTACTGCTTCAGCAGCGCGCCGGCGTCGAGTGTTCCCTTGGCGGTGTACATGGGGGGTCAACCTCTATCGGTCGGTGGGCAGGAGATGCCCAGGGTGCAACGGAGTCGGATGTGGATTCGTACCGGAACGAACCGGCAACGCATCGGGGTGGGCTTCGAGCGTGAGCTGCGCGGCCAGCAGCGCGGCGAGGCGCTCGCCCTCGCGGGGTTCGCCGCCGGCCGGGTCGACGAGCGCCCAGTCGCCGACGAGCGCGCCGAGGAAGCTCTCGGCACAGCCGCGCAGGCTGGCGTGGATGCTGGCCAGCCGGGGCGAACGTGCCGAGGCGGCGATCAGCAGGTCGAACGTGGCCAGGCCCGTGCGTTGCTGCAGCAGCTTGCAGCTGGCGTAGGCGTGCTTCAGGCTCTCCGGGTGGTCGGCCGCCAGCAGCAGCGGCCGCGCCGCGCGGCGCGCGAGCAGGCGCGCGAGCTCGGCGGCCTCGGCGTGCAGCACGATCGCATCGGCCGTGGGCACGGCTTCGATCAGCGTCTCGACGAACCGGGCGGCCGAGCCGCGCGTGTCGACGAACTGCAGCGGCAACCCGCGCGCCGGCAGGTAGGCGACGCCGGGCATCATCGGCTCGATGCCGGCGACGAGGTCGAGGCGCGCCAGCTCGTGCGGCGCCGGCGCCGAGGCGGCGGCATCGACGACGAGCACCTGGCGGCCCAGGCACGACAGGGCCGCCGCGACGCGGTCGAGCACGAGCGCGCTCGTGGTGACATGCGGGTTGGCGGCCAGCGCGACGACGGCGCGGCCGCTGGCGCCGCGCGCGGCGAACAGCTGGCGCAGGCCCTCGGCCTGGTCCAGCGGCGCAGCGGCGGAGGTGGCGTAGAAGTCGCGCATCACGCGAACGGCCCTCTTGTTCTTCGTGGCTGGCGAGTCGTGGTTCAGGCGAGCGCCGCGCCGGCACCGGCCATGGCGGCCTTCGGCGCCATCGGCTGGCCGGCGAAGACGAGGTTGACCTCGGCCGGCTCCATGCGCCAGGCCGGCGCGCCCTGCGCGCGCAGCGCACGCTGCACGAGGGCATGTGCCGACAGGCGGTGCCAGTCCTCGGGCACGCGCTGGCCGTTGGCCACCGCCAGCACCTTCAGGCGGGCGCGAATCATCGCGTCCAGCGCCGGCGCGAGCTTCACCGCTTCGTCGACCTTGCTCAGCACGACGCCGCGGCAGCCCGGGGCGGCGTAGGCCGAGAGCTGGTCCTCGATCGTCTCGCCCTGCGCCGCGGCGCTGATGACGACCAGGCGGTTGATCTGCGGCCGCTGCAGCATCTCCAGCAGCTCGCGCGTGCGCGTGTCGCGCTGCGCCATGCCGGCGGTGTCGATGAGCACCATGCGCTTGCCTGCCAGCAGCTCGAGCAGGTCCTCGAGCGACGCGCGGTCGTGCGCGGTGTGCACCGGCACGCCGAGGATGCGGCCGTAGGTGCGCAGCTGCTCGTGCGCGGCGACGCGGTAGGCGTCGAGCGTGACGAGGCCGAGGTTCGCGGCGCCGTGCTTGGTGGCGAAGGCGGCGGCAAGCTTGGCCGTGCTCGTCGTCTTGCCGACGCCGGTGGCGCCGATGAGCGCATAGACGCCGCCGGCATCCTCGAGCGCCGGCTCGCGCTCGCCGGTGGCGAGGTTGCGTTCCAGCACGCCGGCGGCCCAGGAGACTTCGTCCACGTCGGCCGGCAGGCACTCGGCCAGTCGCCGCGTCAGCGCCGGCGAGAAGCCGGCGTCGAGCAGGCGCTGCGTCAGCTGCGCCTGGCGCGGCTGGCGCTGCAGCTTCTCCATGAACGCGAGCGCGCCGAAGCGCTGCTCGATCAGGCCGCGCATCGAGCGCAGCTCGCTCATCATCGCGGTCTGGTCGGGTGTCGGCTCGGTGCGCGCTTCGGCCGTCGCGGCCTGCATGGGCATCGCGGCGCGCCCGATCGGGTGCTGCAGCACCGGCGGCTCGGGCCGCGCGACCGGCGCCACGTTGTGCAGCGACGGCACGGCGTCCACCGCCAGCGGTGAGCGCGCCGCCGGGTGGCCTTGAGCCGGGTGGCCTTGAGCCGGGTGAGCAGGCCGCGCAGGCGCCATCGCGGCCGCAGGCTGTGCGGCGCGCGTGGCCTGGCCCGCGGGTGCGACCGGGCGCGCGGTGGCAGGCATCGGGCCGTTGGCGGCCGGCGACGTCATCGCCTGGGCCATCGCGGCTGCGCGCGAGACGCCCGGCACGCGGCCCGCACCGGGGTCGAGCGGGCCGAAGCTGGAGTGGCCGAACGTGGAGTGGCCGAAGGTCGACTCGCCGAAGTCGCCGCCGCCGCGGCGGGCCTCGGCACGCTCCGCCTGCGCCTGCTGCTGCGCAGCCAGGCGCGCACGGGCTTGCGCGATCGGCGAGACGACGGGCGGCGCCGGCGGCGCGGCGGGCTCGGCATCGGTGGCCGCGCTCAGCTCGGCCTGGCGACGCTTCAGCATGCGTTCGCGCACGTAGTCCTGGAACGACAGCGTGCTCATCTGCAGCTGGCGCACGTCGTCGCCGACGCCGTGATCGTCGGCTCGGCCGTCGAGCGTGGGCTCGACGCGGTCGAAGCCGGCGCCGCGCGCCGGGGCGGCCGGGGCACGCGCCGGTGCGGCGTCCATCGGCAGCGCGCCGAAGGTCGACGGGCGGCCTTCGTCGCGCATCGCCGGGCGCGTGTCGCGGCGCGCCGCGGCACCGGGCAGCGTGGCGCCCACACGCTCGAGGTGCGCCACGCTCTCCGGAGCCATGGCCAGCACTTCCACGCCTTCGGGGCACGGCTTCGTGCTCATGACGACGGCGTCAACGCCGAAGGCCTGACGCACGAGGGCCAGCGCGTCGCGCGAGGTGCGACCGGTAAATCGCTTGAGGTTCATGCGGTCGCTCCGATGATCGAGCCGATGCGGATGGTGTGGGTCTCAGGGATCTCGCTGTGCGCCAGCACCTTCAGGCGCGGGGCGGCGCGCTTGAGCAGGCGGGCCAGCGGCGCGCGGATGGGGTCGGGCACGAGCAGGCACGCCGGGTGGCCTCGGTCTTCCTGCGAGCGCGCCGTGTCGGCGGCGCTCTTGGCCAGCGTGTCGGCGATGCCGGGGTCCAGCGCCGCTCCGTGCGGCGACATGAGGGCCTGGGTGACCAGGCGCTCGAGCTCGGGGTCCAGCGCGATGACGTCGAGCTCGCGCACCGGGCCGTAGATCTGCTGCACGATGGCCGGGGCCAGGTGCGTGCGGATGCGCCGCGCCAGCTCGTGCGGGTCGCTGACGGCAGTGGCGTGCTCGGCGAGGCTCTCGATGATCGAACGCATGTCGCGGATGTGAACGCCTTCCTCGAGCAGCAGCTGCAGCACGCGCTGCAGGGTGGGAATGGCAACCATCTTCGGCACGACGTCTTCGATGAGCTTGGGGGCGAGCTTGGTGACGTGCTCCACGAGCTGCTGCGTCTCGACGCGGCCGAGCAGCCGGGCGGCATTCACCTGCATCAAGTGTGAGAGGTGGGTGGCGACGACGGTCGGGCAATCAACGACGGTAAATCCGGCCATCTGCGCCATCTCCTTGTGGCGCTCCTCGATCCACACCGCCGGCAGGCCGAAGGCGGGGTCGAGCGTGCGCTGGCCGGGCAGCTGGGCCATCACGGCGCCGCCGTTCGGCCCCGGGCCGCCGGGGTTGATGGCCAGCCACATGCCCGGCATCGCCTCGCCCTCGCCGGCCACGGCGCCACGCAGCGTGACGCGGTACATGCTCGGCTTCAGCTCGGCCAGGTTGTCGCGGATGTGCACCGGCGGCGGCAGGAAGCCCACGTCCTGCGCGAACTTCTTGCGCACGCCCTTGATGCGCGCCAGCAGGTCGCCCTTGCCGGGGCCGCGTGTCTTGTCCACCAGCGCGATGAGGCGGTAGCCCACTTCGAGGCCCAGCGTGTCCACCGGCGTCAGGTCGTCCCAGCTCGCTTCGGGGTTGGCCTCGCGGGCGGCCACGACCTCGGCGCGCTGCGGCTCGGCGGCAGCGCGCTTCTTCGTCTGGTGCAGCTGCCAGGCGAGCGCCGCCAGCCCGGCGGCGATGAGGATGAAGACGAGGTTCGGCATGCCCGGCACGAGGCCGAGGCCGCCGATGATGGCCGCCGTCAGCGCCAGCGAACGCGGCGAGTCGAACACCTGGCCGCGGATCTGCGTGCCGATGTCCTGCTCCTTGCCGACGCGCGAGACGACCATCGCCGCGGCCACCGAGATCAGCAGCCCGGGGATCTGCGCCACCAGCGCGTCGCCCACCGCCAGCGTGACGTAGCTGCGGGCCGCCTCGCCGGCGCCCATGCCGTGCATGGCCATGCCGATGGCGAAGCCGCCGAAGACGTTGATGAGCAGGATCAGGATGCCGGCCATGGCGTCGCCGCGCACGAACTTGCTGGCACCGTCCATCGAGCCGAAGAAGTCCGCCTCCTCGCCGACCTCGGCGCGGCGGCGCTTGGCCTCCTTCTCGTCGATCAGGCCGGCGTTGAGATCGGCGTCGATGGCCATCTGCTTGCCGGGCATCGCGTCCAGCGCGAAGCGCGCGCCGACCTCGGCGATGCGCTCGGCGCCCTTGGTGACGACGACGAAGTTGATGACGACGAGGATGGCGAAGACGATGAGGCCTACGACGAAGCTGCCGCCGATGAGGAAGTGGCCGAAGGCCTCGATGACCTTGCCGGCGGAGGCCGGCCCGGTGTGGCCCTCGGTGAGCACGACGCGCGTGGAGGCGACGTTCAGCGACAGCCGCAGCAGCGTCGTCACCAGCAGCACCGTGGGCAGCGCCGCGAAGTCGAGCGGCCGCACCATCTGCGCCGACACCATCACCACCATCAGCGCCAGCGCGATGTTGAAGGTGAACAGCAGGTCCAGCATGAACGCCGGCAGCGGCAGCACCATCATCGCCAGCATCAGCACGACGAAGATGGGCAGCACCAGCGCCTTCAGCGCCGCGCCTCTTCCACCGTTCGCGCCGCCGGGCTGGCGCGGGTCGAGCGCGGCGCGGATCATCGCCAGGAAGTCGGTCATGCCGCGGCTCCGTCAGCGGCGGCGGCCGTCGGGGGGTCGGCAAGCGGGTCCATGTCCTCGGGCACGGCGGGCACCGGGGCCGCCGCCATGAAGGGGCGGCCGGCGGCGACCGCGTCGCGCAGCTGGTACACCCAGGCGAGCACCTGCGCCACGGCGCTGAACAGGCGCGCCGGCACTTCCTGGTCGATGTCGGTGTGCGCGTAGAGCGCGCGCGCCAGCGGCGGCGCCTGCAGCACCGGCACGCGCGCCTCCCTGGCGATGTCGCGGATGCGCAGGGCCAGCAGGTCGGCGCCCTTGGCCACGACGCGCGGCGCGCTCATCTTCGCCTCGTCGTACTTCAGCGCCACCGCGTAGTGCGTGGGGTTCATCACCACGAGGTCGGCGCGCGGCACCGCGGCCAGCATGCGGCGGTTGACGATCTCGCGCATGCGCACGCGCATCTTGCCCTTGACCTCGGTGTTGCCCTCGCTCTCGCGCATCTCGCGCTTCATCTCCTCGACGCTCATGCGCAGGCGGCGTGCCAGCAGCTGGCGCTGCAGCGGCACGTCGACGAGCGCGAAGAGGGCGAGCAGCGCGCCGATGGCCAGCAGGCCGCGCTGCAGGAACGTGCCCGAGGCGGCCAGCGCCTGCGGCAACGGCATGGCGATGAGGCGGGCCGCGTCGGGCCAGGTGGCCGACAGCACCCAGGCGCCGGCGGCCACGAGCAGCAGCGCCAGCAGGCAGGCCTTGCCCGCCTGGGCGAAGTGCTCGAGGGAGAACAGGCGGCCGAGCCCGGCCAGCGGGTTCAGCTTCTCCAGCTTCGGCGCGAGCGGCTTGAAGGTGAAGTTCCAGCCGCCGGACAGCAGCCCGGCGGCCACCGCCAGCGCCATCGACACCGCACCGACCGCCAGCAGCACGAGCACGAACGACCCGGCCAGCGCCACCAGGCGCTGCACCATCGCGTGGGGGTCGGCGACCATGCCGAGGTCGAAGCGCAGCGCCTCGGCCAGCGTCGTCGCCAGCCAGCGCGTGAGTTGCGGCGCCACCGCGCCGAGCAGGGCGATGCCGGCACCCAGCGCCAGGAAGTGGCCGAGCTCGCGCGAACGCGCCACCTGGCCCTCGGAGCGCGCGCGTTCGATCTTGCGCGGCGTCGCGGGCAGCGTGCGGTTCTGGTTCGAGGAGTCGGCAGCCATGGCAGGAACGGGTCACCCGGCCGGGGATCGGCGGGTGCATGCATGGTGCCGGCCGGCCGCACGGGCTTGAGGCCGATAAGAAGGACAAAACGCCGCGTGATCACGCGGCGGTTCGGCGAGGCGCCAGATGCCAAAACGCCGCGTGATCACGCGGCGGTTCGGCGAGTCGGCAGGCGGCGGAACGCCGCGTTACAGGCGGCTTTCCGAGGCGGCGGGTCGCGCGGTCAGAACCCGAGGCTGGCCAGCAGGTCGTCGACCTCGCCCTGGTTGCTGACGACGTCGGTGCGGCCCTCGGGGTTGACGACCGGGCCGTTGAGGATGCCGGGGTCGACCTTCACGCGCTGGTCCTCGGGCAGCACCGAAACGAGCAGCTTCACGAGGCTGTCCTCGAGCTCGGTGGCGAGCGTGATGACCTTCGTGACCACCTGGCCCGTGAGGTCGTGGAAGTCCTGCGCCAGCATGATGTCGGTGAGGTGCGCGTCGATCGAGCTCGTGCGGCGCTCGACGTCCTCGACGAAGTTCATGATCGCGCCGGATGCCACGGCCTTCACCGGGTCGGCGACGATGCGCTGCGCGATCTCGCGCGTCGCGCTCGAGATGTGCGCGTGGTCGGCCTTGGCCTGGTCGACCGAGTTCAGCACCTTGTTCGCCGCATCGGCCGTCTTGCCGGCGATGTAGGACAGGCGGCTGCGGGCGTCGGGCAGGCCTTCGGTGGCCACCTGCAGCTTGGGCATCACGCCCAGCTGCTCGAGCGTGTCGTGCAGCAGGCGAGTGAGGTTGCCGATCTGCTGGAACACGTCGGCGAAAACCACCGGCGCGGGGGCGGCGGCGGCCGGTGCCAGTGTCTGGGCGTCATCCATCTTCATGTTGTTCTTTCTTCGCGGGATGCGGTGGGGACTGCCGGGCGCGCCATGGCTCAGGCGGGCGTCGCCAGCTTCTGCATGATCTTCTGCACCTTCTCCTCCAGCGTGGCCTTGGTGAAGGGCTTGACGATGTAGCCGGCGGCGCCGCTCTGCGCGGCGAGCACGATGTCTTCCTTGCGCGCCTCGGCCGTGACCATCAGCACGGGCAGGTGCTTCAGCGCGTCGTCGGCCTTGATCGCCTTCAGCAGGTCGAAGCCGTTCATGTTCGGCATGTTGATGTCCGAGACGATGAAGTCGTACTTCGCGTTCTTCAGCATGTTCAGCGCCACGACGCCGTCCTCGGCCTCGTCGGCGTTGTTGCAGCCCATCTCCTTCAGCAGGCCGCGCACGATGCGCCGCATGGTCGAGAAGTCGTCGACGATGAGGAATTTGAGGTCGGTGGTGTTGCTCATGGTTGGGAAGCTCCTGGAACAGGCGGCGCTCGCGACGCAGACGGCGTGGACTTGATGCGACTTATCGGTCGGGCCCCGGGGGACTTGAACCAGGGGGTGTGGAAGGTGACTCGACCTGCGTGGCGGCGGGTTCGGCGTGAGGCTCGGGCGGCGGCAGCGCTCCGCCGCGCAGCGCACGCTCCTCGGCTTCGCGGTTCATGACGATCAGGCTCATGCGGCGATTGGCCGGGGCGCGCGGCTCGGCGGGCATGAAGGGCACGCTGGCCGCGAGGCCCAGCACGCGCAGCACGTGGTCTTCCGGCAGGCCGCCGGCCAGCAGCTCGCGGCGCGTGGCGTTGGCGCGGTCGGCCGAGAGCTCCCAGTTGCTGTAGCCGCGCTGCCCGCCGGGAAACGGCATCGCGTCGGTGTGCCCTTCCAGCGTCAGGCGGTTGGGCACGTCGCCGAGCACGCCGCCCAGCTCGCGCAGCAGCTCGCGCATGTACGGCTGCACCTCGGGGCTGCCGCTGGCGAACATCGGCCGGCCTTCCTCGTCGACGATCTGGATGCGCAGCCCTTCGGCCGTCATGTCCAGCAGGATCTGCGAGCGCATCATGGCCAGCCGCTCGTTGCCTGCCAGGCGCTGCTCGACGCGACGCTTCAGCTCCTGCAGGCGTGCGATCTCGGCGCGCTGCTGCTCGGCCTTCAGCACGCGCAGGTTGATGGTGCTGCGCTTGGCGTCGATCTCGCCGGCCTTGACCTGGCCGGTGCTGCGCGTGAGGTCCTGGCCGCCGCCGCGGATGACGTGCGAGGAGTCGCCCGAGCCCGAGCCGCCGAGCATCGACACCTTCAGCGGCGAGGCGAAGTAGTCGGCGATGCCCTTCTTGTCGCCCTCGGTGGTGCTGCCCAGCAGCCACATCAGCAGGAAGAAGGCCATCATCGCCGTCACGAAGTCGGCGTAGGCGATCTTCCATGCGCCGCCATGGTGGCCGTGGCCCCCCTTCTTGACGCGCTTGACGATGATGGGCTGCAGCTTCTTGGCGTCGCCGGCCATGATTCAAACCTGCAACGAAGCTGCCACGGCACGAAGGGCAGCAAGCAAGCCAGGTGACCGCCGCGGCACCGGCCTTGCCGGGCCGCTGGCGGTGCCCCCTGGGGGGAGGCGCCGAAGGCGCTTCGGGGGGGGCGTCACTTCTTGCCCTTCACGTGGCCCTCGAGCTCGGTGAAGCTGGGGCGCTCGGTCGAGTAGAGCACCTTGCGGCCGAACTCGATGGCCACCTGCGGCGCGTAGCCCTGCATGCTCGCCAGCAGCGTGGTCTTGATGCACTGCAGTTCCTTGGTCGCCTCGTCGACCTTCTGCTCGAGCAGGCCCGCCAGCGGCTCGGCGAACGCGTAGGCGAGCAGGATGCCGAGGAACGTGCCGACGAGGGCCGAGCCGATCATCGCGCCCAGCACCGCCGGCGGCTGGCCGACCGAGCCCATCGTGTTGACCACGCCGAGCACCGCGGCGACGATGCCGAAGGCGGGCAGCGCACCGGCCAAGCGCTGGAACGCCTGCACCGCGGCGTGTTCCTCGTGGTGGTGGGTGTCGATCTCGCTGTCCATCAGCGACTCGATCTCGTGCGCGTTGAGGTTGCCCGAGACCATCATGCGCAGGTAGTCGGTGACGAACTCGGTCACGTGGTGGTCGCTGCCGACGGTGGAGTACTTCTTGAACAGCGGCGAGTTCTGCGGTTCCTCGACGTCCTTCTCGATCGACATCAGGCCTTCCTTGCGCGCCTTCTGCAGGATGTCGAACAGCAGCGCCAGCAGCTCCATGTAGCGCGCCTTGGTGTACTTGCTGCCCTTGAAGCACTTGCCCAGGCCCGCGGCGGCCGCCTTCAGCACCTTGGGCTGGTTGTTGGCGACGAAGGCGCCCAGGGCGGCGCCGCAGATGGTGACCATCTCGAACGGCAACGCCTTCAGGATGACGCCGATGTTGCCGCCATGGACGATGAACACCCCGAAGATGCAACCCAGGGCCACGGCCCAGCCGACGATGACGAACATGATGCGTTTTCGCTTTCGCGCCTCGGCGCGAACAGGGCCCGGCGGCGCGGCTGGCGCTGCCGGGTACGGAAGATGCAGGGGTTATCGGCCCGCGGGGGCGGCGGTTGAGCGAGAAGAACGGTGGGGTTCCGTGCCGCCACGCGCGCGCCGGATGCGGTAGACGAAGACCGCGCGGCCGGTGCCCGCGTGCAGTTGCGCCGTCGGTGGCACGTCGGGCACAGGGAACTCGAGGCTGACGAGCCAGCTGCCCTCCTCCATCTCCCGGACGGCCTTGGCCCAGGCGCGTGCCATGCTCTCCGGCCGCTGGAACAGGTAGACGAGGTCGAAGCCGGCCCAGGAGAGCGCCCACATGTCCGCGCGGCGAACGCGCGCGGCGCGCAGCCGCCGTGCGGCGAGCCACGCCAGCGGGGCGCTGCGCTCCGCGCCGTGCAGTTCGGCCGCGGGCCACAGGCGCTGCAGGGCAGCCAGCCCGTGCCCGAGACCGCAGCCGGCGTCGAGCGCGCGCCGCGGGCCCGGCAGCACCACCCGCTCCAGCCCCTGCAACGCGGCCGCCGGGGTCGGGAAGAACGGCGCGTCGCGCCAGGCGCGCAACGGATACAGGGCGACGAGCGGGACGAGCAGCGCGGGCCACAGCAGCGGCGGCAGCCCGGTCCCCGGCAGCATCAGCGCGGCCGAGAGCGGAAAGCCGGCTGCGGCAATCGCGCGCCGGCGCCAGCCGACGTTGCCCGCCGCGACGGCCGTGGCAACGACCGCGCCGAGGAGCAAGGGCCACGCCGCCGGCAAGCCCGCCTGTCGCAGGCCCGCGGCCACGGCCCACCCGGCGGCCCACGCCGCGATGGCTGGCGCCGGCCACGGCATGGCTCGGACAACGTGGGCGTTCATGGTTCCGGGAGGCGGGGCGCGCCGGACACGGGCCGCCGCGCGGCAACTGCGTCGAACGCAGTGTGGCCGCCACCGCCTGCAGGGGGCGCCGCGATCAGAGCCGGGTCACGGTGCCTGTTCCGGCCTTGCGCCTGCCGGCCTCTGCCAAGAAAAAAGCGGGTCCCGAGGGACCCGCGTGAAAGCACAGGGGACTGTGCCAGGAGGAGACGAGCAATGAACCGAACGAAACTCGTGGATGAACCGTTGCCGGTTGCTTGATCGGATGATGCGCGCGAATGCTTGAGGCGTGCTGCCGCTTTAATGTGCAGCAGTGCTCACGCCGGCCTCGAACGCGCGGTGGGCTTCGGAGAGCACGCCGGCGAGCTTGCCCTTGCCGGCGCGCGCCGGCGGGTTGCACAGGCCGCAGACGTAGTGGCGCGCGATCTCGTGCGGATGGGTGACGAAGTGGCCGCCGCACTTGCTGCAGGAGGTCATCGTCAGCATGCCGTTGTCGACGAACTTGACGAGGCGCCAGGCGCGCGTGACCGACAGCTGCGGCTCCAGCCCCTGCGCACCGATCTGCTCGGTGTAGAGCTGGTAGGCCTTGATGACGGTGTCGATCTCGTCGAGCGCCGCGACCTTGTTCAGGTACTCGTGGATGTTCAGGAACAGGCTGGCGTGGATGTTCGGCTGCCAGGTCATGAACCAGTCGGTGGAGAACGGCAGCTGGCCCTTGCTCGGGCTCTTGCCGGCGACTTCCTTGTACAGGCGCAGCAGGCGCTCGTAGCTGAGGTCGGTCTCGCTCTCCAGCACCTGCAGGCGCGCGCCGAGCTTGATCAGCGTGACGGCACGTTCGATCTGCCTGGCTTCGGTGAGGATGCTCTTGGTGCGGGGCATGGATTTCGCTCGGCAGCGGGGAAGGAGGGCGCGGGGTCAGGCTGCTTCGCGGTGGCGGCCGGCCATCAGGATGGAGGCGTGCAGGCGGCTCATGCCGTCGTTGGCCGCGCCCTTGCCGTGGTTGGTGAGCAGGTTCCACACGACGTCGTCGTCCATGCGGAAGCGGCACAGCAGCTGGTTGCCGGTGGCCACCTTCATCATCTGCGCCGGCGTCAGCGTGGAAAGCACGGTCGCCGTCTCCTCGTTGATGCCGAGGCGGAACAGCGCCTGCTCGCGGTCGTGGCGCACGAGGCTTTGCGCCAGCATGAGGTACGACAGGTTGGCTTCGCGGATCTCGGCGAGGATCTGATCGGGGGTCATTGCGTGTGGGCTCCGTGCGGTGTGGGGTCGTCAATCGATGGAACGCACTGTATCGATCGGATCTGGGCCGCAACATGGGTTCACATCGGTCGCTGGAGTCCACGTTCTTCGAACAGCCGTGTAAGGCAAATTCCTACACCGGGCCCGGCGCGTGACGCGGGTCACGCCGGCGAGCGCGGAAGCGGGCAGAGTTGGCAGGGCGCCGGGCGTGTCCGTCGTGACAACGGCGATGTCCGGGGGACATCGCCGTTGCCGAAATCATTCCCGCGCCTGCGGCGCGCCCGCCGCAAGGCGGCGGGGCCTACGCGCGCTCGATGCGCGCGTAGGCGGAATGATTGTGAATGGACTCGATGTTCTCGACTTCCACCACGTAGCGCCCGACACGCGGCTCCCGCTCCAGGCGCAGGGCGACATCGCGCACGAGATCCTCGACGAACTTCGGGTTCTCGTAGGCGCGCTCGGTGACCCACTTCTCGTCGGTGCGCTTGAGCATCGGCCAGATCTCGCTGCTGGCCTCGTCCTCGGCGAAGCGCACGAGCTCGTGCCATTCCACGGGCTCGAGCAGCTCGGCGCGGATCGTCACCATCGCCCGCTGGTTGTGCGCGCCGTAGTCGGAGATCTCCTTCGAGCACGGGCACAGGCTCTTCACCGGCACGCCGACCTCGGCCCACAGCACGGTGTGCCCGCCGAGTGTCTCGGCGACGCAGCGGCCGCGGTAGTCGAGCAGGCTGGCCAGCCCCGACACCGGCGCGCGCTTGCGCAGGAAGAACGAGAACGCCGCCTCGATGCGGCCCTCGTCGGCCTCGAGCCGCTCGAGCATCGCCAGGTGGCGCTCGCGCAGCGTCGCCGTGTCGAGCACGACGCCGCCGGCATGCAGCTCGTCGAGCCAGGCGACGAAACGCGACATGTGGGTGCCCTTCTTCTCGGCGGGCAGCGCGACGTCCAGCGCCCAGGTGGCCGCGCAGGTCTGGGCGGCGCCGGCCACGAGCAGCTGGATCGGATAGCGCAGGTCCTTCACACCGACGCGCTGGATCGCGAGGCGGCGGTGGTCACGCTCGCTTTGCGTGTCCGGGATCTGCAGGGCGTCGGTGAGGTTGTTCATCTTGTGGACGCGAGCATGGCACCGATCCGTTGGCGTTGGCGTCGCAGGGGTTACAGCGTGGCCGCCGCCCCCAGCGGCAAGCAGCGCGTACCGCTGGCGGCGGATTCAGGAGTTCACCGCGGCCAGCGCCGGCCGCGCCGACTCGGGGACGCCGAAGCGCTGCCGGATGCTGCGCTCGATGCCGGCGGCGTCCAGCCCGGCCAGGGCCAGCAGCTTGCCCGGGTCGCCGTGCTCGACGAACTCGTCGGGCAGGCCGAGCTGCAGCACCGGCACCTCCATGCCCGCGGCGGCCAGGCACTCGAGCACCGCCGAGCCGGCACCCCCGCCGATGCAGCCCTCCTCCACCGTGACCAGCGCGCCGTGCGTGCGCGCCAGTTCGAGCACCAGCGCCTCGTCCAGCGGCTTGGCGAAGCGCATGTCGGCCACCGTCGCGTCGAGCCGCGCCGCGGCGGCCAGCGCCGGGTGCAGCAACGTGCCGAAGGCAAGGATGGCCAGCCGCGGCCCGCGCGGCTCGGGGCGCAGCGCGCTCTCGCGCCGCACGACCCCCTTGCCCCAGGGCCACGTGTCGAGGCCCGCCTGCACCTCGGCGCCGCAACCGCTGCCGCGTGGATAACGCACCGCCACCGGGTGGTCCTGCGCGAAGGCGGTGGACAGCGCCATGCGGCACTCGTTCTCGTCGCTCGGCACGAGCATGCTGCAGTGGGGGATGCAGCGCACGTAGGCGATGTCGAAGGCGCCGCAGTGCGTGGCGCCGTCGGCGCCGACGATGCCGGCGCGGTCGAGCGCGAAGACGACCGGCAGGTTCTGGATCGCCACGTCGTGGATCAGCTGGTCGTAGCCGCGCTGCAGGAAGGTGGAGTAGATCGCCACCACCGGCTTCAGCCCCTCGCAGGCCAGCCCGGCGGCGAAGGTGACGGCGTGCTGCTCGGCGATGCCGACGTCGAAGTAGCGGCCGGGGAAGCGCTTGTGGAACTCGACCATGCCCGAGCCCTCGCGCATGGCCGGCGTGATGCCGACGAGCCGTCGGTCGGCCTCGGCCATGTCGCACAGCCACTGCCCGAACACCTGCGTGAAGGTGAGCTTGGCCGGGCCGGTGGCCTTCGGGAAGCCCTCGGCCGGGTTGAACTTGCCGCTGGCGGCGTGGTACTTCACCGGGTCGGCCTCGGCCAGCTTGTAGCCGTAGCCCTTCTTGGTGACGACGTGCAGGAACTGCGGCCCCTTCTTCGCGCGCAGGTTCTCCAGCGTCGGCACGAGCGAGTCGAGGTCGTGGCCGTCGATCGGGCCGACGTAGTTGAAGCCGAACTCCTCGAAGATGGTGCCGGGAACGACCATGCCCTTGGCGTGCTCCTCGAGGCGGCGGGCCAGCTCGAAGAGCGGCGGCACCGGCTTCAGCACCGCCTTGGCGCCCTCGCGCGCCGCGGCGTAGAACTGGCCGCTCATCAGCCGCGCCAGGTAGCGGTTCAGCGCCCCCACCGGCGGGCTGATCGACATGTCGTTGTCGTTGAGGATGACGAGCATGTCCACCGAGTGGCCGTCGTGGCCGAAGCCGGCGTTGTTCAGTGCCTCGAAGGCCATGCCGGCGCTCATCGCGCCGTCGCCGATGACCGCGACGCAGCGGCGATCCTCGCCCTTGAGCTGCGCCGCCAGCGCCATGCCGAGGGCCGCGCTGATCGACGTGGAGCTGTGCGCGGTGCCGAAGGTGTCGTACTCGCTCTCGTCGCGGCGCGGGAAGCCGCCGATGCCGCCGAGCTGGCGCAGCGTGTGCATGCGGTCGCGCCGGCCGGTGAGCACCTTGTGCGGGTAGGTCTGGTGGCCGACGTCCCAGACGATGCGGTCGCGCGGCGTGTCGAACACGTAGTGCAGCGCCACCGTCAGCTCCACCGTGCCGAGGTTGCTGCCGAGGTGGCCGCCGGTCTGGCTGACGGTGTCGAGCACGAACTGGCGCAGCTCGGCGGCGACCTGCGGCAGCTGGCCGCGGCCGAGGCGGCGCAGGTCGGCCGGGCTGTCGATCGTGCGAAGAAGGCTGCTGGAGGCGCTCATGGGAAAGGAAAGGGTCAGTTCTCGCGCTCGACGACGCGGTCGGCCAGCAGGGCGAGCGTGGAAGCGGCGGCGCCGAGGCCGCTGCGGCCGAGCGCGCGGTGCGCTTCGCTGCACAGATCACGCGCGTGGCTGCGGGCGGCGTCGAGCCCGAGCACCGACACGTAGGTCGGCTTGTTGCCCTGCAAGTCCTTGCCGGCGGTCTTGCCGAGCGTCTGGGAGGGCTGGGTCACGTCGAGGATGTCGTCCACCACCTGGAAGGCAAGACCGACGGCGGCCCCGTAGTCGGCGAGCGCCTGCCAGGCCACGGCCGAAGGGCGGCCGCAGGCCGCGCCCATCAGCACGCTGGCCTGCAGCAACGCGCCGGTCTTGCGGCGATGCATGTCGCGCAGCGCGCCTTCCGACAGCGGCCGGCCGATGCTCGCCAGGTCGATGGCCTGCCCGCCGGCCATGCCGGCGTGGCCGGCAGCCCGCGCCAGCAGGCCGACCAGCCGCGCCTGCAGCGCCGGCGCCACGCCGGCCTCCGGGGTCAGCACCTCGAAGGCCAGGGCCTGCATGGCGTCGCCGGCGAGCATCGCCTGCGCTTCGCCGAACTTCACGTGCACGGTGGGCTTGCCCCGCCGCAGCACGTCGTTGTCCATGCAGGGCATGTCGTCGTGGATCAGCGAGTAGGCGTGGATCAGCTCCACCGCCACCGCGGCGCGCAGCGCCGCCTCGCGTTCGCCGTTCAGTGCCTGCGCCGTCGAGAGCACGAGCAGCGGACGCAGGCGCTTGCCGCCATCGAGCACGCCATAGCGCATGGCCTCGCCGAGGCCGGCCGGGCAGTCGGCCGGCACCCATCGCTCGAGCGCCGACTCCACGGCCGCCCACTCGGCGCGCATCCAGGCGTCGAGGTCGCGCGCGTTCACGCGCCGCTCCAGGGCTTCAGCTGCCCGTCCTCGAGCAGCTTGACCTGCGCCTCGACGGCCTCCAGCCGCCCGCGACACCAGGCGAGCAACTGCGCGCCGCGCCTGTAGTCGTCGAGCAGGCGGTCCAGCGGCAGCTGCCCCTGCTCCATCTGCTCGACCAGCCGGTCCAGCTCGGCCAGCGCCTGTTCGTAGCTCGGGGGATCACCGGCGTCGGCGTCCCGAGGGGCAGGGCTGGGCGGGGCGGCGGTGCTTCTGGCCATTCCGAGGGGTGAAACGTGAGGCGCGGATTCTAGTCAATCGAACTCTCCGCCGGCCCCGAGCTCGACTCCTGGTGCCCTCGGAGAGGCGGGGTGTGGCGCAGCAGCCGCGCCCCACTGATGCAGCGCAAACCCCGACGTCACCGCCGGCCGTACGGGCAGGGGGCGCTCCCTACAATCCCGCCCGCGTTGCGTCGTGCCGGCCTGGCAGGGTCGGCTCGGCGCGGCGCGACATGGCCTGCCACCGCATCCCGGCGTCGTCGAGAAGCCGAAGGCGCCGCGGTGGGGGCAGGATCGGGGCAACCTTCGACACCTCTGGAGGATCGGTTCGGATCATGTCGGACCTCAGCATCCCTCTCGACGCGCGCGCCAAGGCGCAGCTTCCCGTCCACAGCTACTTCGACGAGGGCCTGTTCCGTGCGGAACAGGAGCTGATCTTCCAGTCCGCTCCAAACTACCTCGGGCACGAGCTCGCGCTGCCCGAGGTCGGCGACCACCTGGCGCTGGCCCAGGAGGCCGAAGGGCGGGCCCTCGTGCGCTCGGCACCCGGTCCACGGGGCATCTCGCTCGTCTCCAACGTCTGCCGGCACCGCCAGGCGGTGATGCTGCGCGGCCGCGGCAACGGCGAAGGCCGCAGCCACATCGTCTGCCCGCTGCACCGCTGGACCTACGACCTCGAAGGCCGCCTGGCCGGCGCGCCGCACTTCGAGCACGACCCGTGCCTGAACCTGCGCAACTACCCGCTGCAGCGCTGGCATGGCCTGCTGTTCGAGGACCGCGGCGGGCGGCGTGTCGCCGACGACCTCGGCGGGCACGGCGGCCTGCCGGCCGCCACGAGCGGCATGCTCGACTTCGACGGGTACGTCTTCGACCGTGCCCACCTGCACGAGTGCGACTACAACTGGAAGACCTTCATCGAGGTCTACCTGGAGGACTATCACGTCGGCCCCTTCCACCCGGGGCTGGGGCAGTTCGTCACCTGCGACGACCTGCGCTGGGAGTTCGGCCGGCACCACTCCGTGCAGACGGTGGGCGTGCACGCCGCGCTCGGCAAGCCGGGCTCCAGGGTGTACGAGCGCTGGCACGCGGCGGTGATGAACTTCCGCGGCGGCAAGCCGCCATCGCACGGTGCCGTGTGGCTGACGCTGTACCCGACGGTGATGGTCGAGTGGTACCCGCACGTCCTCGTCGTCTCGACCCTGTTCCCGCGCGGGCCGCGCAGGACGCTCAACCTGGTGGAGTTCTTCTACCCGGAGGAGATCGCCGCCTTCGAGCGCGAGTTCGTCGAGGCCCAGCAGGCCGCCTACATGGAGACCTGCGTCGAGGACGACGAGATCGCGCTGCGCATGGACGAGGGCCGCGCCGCGCTGCTGGCGCGCGGCGACAACGAGGTCGGCCCGTACCAGAGCCCGATGGAGGACGGCATGCTGCACTTCCACGAGTGGTACCGGCGCGAGATGCGCCTGCCGGCCGAGGGCAGCTTCTGAGTCACCCGGGCCCATGCCCGCCCCCGGCGTTCGCGAACAAGCTGTGGGCGGCCCACGATCGCGGCGCGCCGGGCCGATGCCATGGGGCCACTCAGGGCATGGCACCCGAACACACGACGACAGTCCGAGCGAATGCCACCGTCGCCACCGCGCCTCGGGTGCCATGCCCTGAGTGGCCCCCCCGCGGCCTCGGACTTGCGCGCCTTCCTCCCCGGCGGGAATGCGCGCGCTGTCGGCACCGCCGGCGATGGTGTGCCCGGCACCATCGGGCGAGGGCTGAACCGCGGCCGCACGCAGCCACCGGCGCGCCACTGCTCCAGGAGTGCAGAGAAGAGAGGAACGATGAACGCAACCAGCGGCGACACAGCAGCCTGCGGACCGTGCCACACCCTGATCTCGGCCGAGGCGCTGCGCAGGCGCCTCGCCGAGCCGGCCGACCTCGTGCTGCTCGACTGCGGCTTCGACCTCGCCGATACAGGAGCCGGCGAGCGCACCTACGCGCAGGGGCACCTGCCCGGGGCGCGCTACGCGCACCTCGACCGCGACCTCTCCGGCGCCAAGACCGGCCGCAACGGCCGCCACCCGCTGCCCGAGCGCGGCGCTTTCGCCGCCTGCGTCGGCCGCTGGGGCATCGGCCCGACGACGCAGGTCGTCGCCTACGACGCGCAGGGCGGCGTCTACGCGGCGCGCGCCTGGTGGCTGCTGCGTTGGCTGGGGCATGACGCCGTGGCGGTGCTCGACGGCGGCACGGCCGCCTGGCGCGAAGCGGGCGGGGCCATGGAAGCGCGGGTCCCCGAGGTGACGATCCGCCCGCCGTATCCCGCGCCGGCGGCATCGGCCATGCCGGCGTTCGACGCCGAGCGCCTGTGGACCGCTCTCGGGCGCGACGAGGTGGTGCTGGTCGACGCACGCGTGGCCGAGCGCTTCCGCGGCGAGGTCGAGCCGCTCGACCCGGTGGCCGGGCGCATCCCCGGCGCCGTGAACCGCTTCCACAAGGAGAACCTGCAGGCCGACGGCCGCTTCAAGGCGCCGGCCGTGCTGCGGGCCGAGTTCGAACGGCTGGGCGCGAACGGCAGCCGTCCGGTGGTGCATCAATGCGGCTCCGGGGTGACGGCCTGCCACAACCTGCTGGCGATGGCGCATGCCGGCCTGCCCGGCGCGGTGCTGTACCCGGGCTCGTGGAGCGAGTGGTGCGCCGACCCGGCGCGCCCGGTGGCACGCGGCTGACGGAGTTGACGGGCATCAACGCCCAGGGGTCCGCCGGAGCGACAGCGCTGCCCGGACGCGGTCAAATAGCGCCTGCCCGTGCAACGAAGGAGCCCGCATGTACAAGCGCATCCTCTTCCCCACCGACGGCTCGGAGATCACGGAGAAGGCGCTGACGACGGCCATCGCCCTGGCCAAGATGACCGGGGCCGAGATCTGCGCGCTGTCGGTGAAGGAGCCCTTCCCCTACAGCGCCATCTCCGAGATGCAGCCCGTGCCGCCGCAGGAGTTCTACGACGCCCAGGAGCGCATCGCCTCGGCGCGCGTGCAGGCGGCGGCCGACGCCGCGCGCGCCGCCGGCGTGACCTGCCAGGCGCACACGGTGGAGGCCGTGCACCCCTGGGAGGCGATCCTGGACCACGCCAAGAACCAGGGCTGCGACCTGATCGTCATGGCCTCGCACGGCCGGCGCGGCGTGACCGCGCTGCTGCTGGGCAGCGAGACCTCGCGCGTGCTGACGCACACGACGTTGCCGGTGCTGGTCGTGCGCTAGCGACCGCGCTCTCGACGGCGCTCTCGACGGCGCTCTCAGTGCGCGTGCTGGTGCAGCAGCTCGCGCGCCAGCAGCACCAGGGCGAGGCCGGCCACGAGCCACGCCACCTGCCAGGCGGTCTCGCGCCATGACAGGCGTTGCTGCAGTTGCGGCAGCAGGTCGGCGACGGCCACGTAGATGAAGCTGCTCGACGCGGCCACCAGCAGGTACGGCAGCAGGCCCAGGAACGGGCCGACGAGGAAGTAGCCGAGCACGCCGCCGGCCACTGCTGCCGCACCCGACAGCAGGTTGAAGGCCAGTGCGCGGGCCCGGCTGAAGCCGGCATTGAGCAGCACGATGAAGTCGCCCGCCTCCTGCGGGATCTCGTGCGCCGCCACGGCGAGCGTCGTGATCACGCCCAGCGCCGGGTCGGTGAGAAAGGCTGCGGCGATGATCACGCCGTCGCAGAAGTTGTGCACGGCGTCGCCCACCAGCACGGCCATGCCGCCGCGCCCGGCCTGCTGGGCGTCGAAGTGGTCGTGGTGGTCGTGGCCGTCGCCTTCGTGGTGGTGAACGTGCCGGTACAGCTCGGCCTTCTCCAGCAGCCAGAAGAAGAGCAGCCCGCCCAGCAGCACCGAGAACAGGCCCGCGGGCGTCGGGTGATGGTGCCCGGCGGACTCGCCCGCGTGCTGGTGGCCGGCGGCGCCGGCGATGCTGCCGAAGGCCTCGGGCAGCACCTGCAGCAGCGCGGTGGCCAGCAGCACGCCGGCCGACAGGCTGACGAGGTTCTTCACGACCCGTCCGAGCAGCCCCACCGTGAGGGTGGCGGCGATGGCCACCGACACCGCGCCGCCGAGCGCCGTGGCCAGGATGATGTACAGCAGCGTCATCGTTGCGGCGCTGATCGCGCCTTCCGTTCAGAGAACCCCTCGACGAGCCTTCCCGCGAGCGAGCGCGATTCTGCCTGCAACGCACGCACGGGCGCGGCCGGCCCCGCCACGGCCGGCCTTTCAGCCGTAGCGCTGCAGCAGCGCGCGCTGCGCGCTCAGGCCGGCCTCGGCCAAGCGCTCGTAGCGCCCATCGGAGCGCAGCGCCCAGGCGTCGCACTCGTCGCGCAGGTAGGGCACGAGCGCCTCGTCGACCAGGCGCTGGCGCAGCGCCGGGTCGCGCACCGGCCAGGCGACCTCGATGCGCCGGAACATGTTGCGGCTCATCCAGTCGGCACTCGAGAGGTACAGGACCTCGTCGTCGTCGCCCTCGCCCCAGCGGAAGTAGAACAGCCGCGTGTGCTCGAGGAAGCGCCCGACGATCGAGCGCACGCGGATGTTCGGCGTGACCCCGGGCACGCCCGCCGGCAGCATGCACGCGCCGCGAACGACGAGGTCGATGGGCGCGCCGGCGCGCCCGGCCTCGGCGAGCGCGTTCATCAGCGCCGGGTCGGTGAGCGCGTTCACCTTCACCACCACACGCGCCGGCCGCCCGGCCCGTGCCGCCTCGGCGACGCGGCGCAGGTGCGCGAGCAGCCGCCGGTGCAGCTGGAACGGCGCAGCCACCAGGTGCTGCGGCGTGCGCACGCGCGCCTGGCTGGCCAGCTGCAGGAAGACGGCCTCGACGTCGGCGGCGAGTCCGGGGTCGGTGCTGAACCAGCCGATGTCGGTGTACAGGCGCGCCGTGCGCGGGTTGTAGTTGCCGGTGGACAGGTGCACGTAGCGCCGCAGCTTCGCCTCGGGCTGCGCGCGCGCAGCGCCCCTGCGCTCACGCTCATGCTCATGCTCGCGCTCGCGCCGCGTCACCAGCAGCAGCTTGGCGTGCGTCTTCAGCCCGACGATGCCGTAGACGACCTGCGCGCCCACGGCCTCCAGCCGCTCGGCCCAGTTGATGTTGGCTTCCTCGTCGAAGCGCGCCTTCAGCTCGACGACGACGAGCACCTCCTTGCCGCGCCGCGCCGCCTCGATCAGCAGGTCCATCAGCACGCTCTCGCTGCCGGTGCGGTAGATCGTCTGCCGGATGGCCAGCACGTCGGGGTCGTGCACCGCCTCGCGCAGGAAGGCGATCACCGGCTCGAAGCTCTCGAACGGGTGGTGCAGCAGCACGTCGCGCCCCGGGCGCTCGCGCAGCTGCTCCATCACCGGCCGGTCGGGGGCCAGCGCCGCCGGCCAGGCCGGCTCGAACGGCGGGAACCGCAGCGCGTCGGCCTCGGCCATGTCGATGAGCTGCGTCAGCCGCACCAGGTTCACCGGGCCGTTGACCTTGTACAGGGCGAGCGGCGGCAGCGCGAACTGCTCGAGCAGGAAGCCGGAAAGCTCGGGCGGGCACGACGACACCACCTCCAGCCGGATGGCCTGTCCGAAGTGCCGGCGCGTGAGGTGCGTGCGCAACGCCTGGCGCAGGTTGGTGACGTCGTCGCCGTCGACCTCGAGGTCGGAGTCGCGCGTCACGCGGAACTGCGAGAACGCCAGCACCTGGCGGCCGGGGAACAGCTCGCCCAGGTGGGCGCGGATGACGCTGGTCAGCAGCACGAAGCCCTGGCGCCCGCCGCAGATGGCGCGCGGCAGCGCGATGACCCGCGGCAGCACGCGCGGCACCTTGACGATGGCCACCTGGTTCTCGCGCCCGAAGGCGTCGCGGCCGTCCAGCCGCGCGATGAAGTTCAGCGCCTTGTTCGCCACCAGCGGAAACGGGTGGCTCGGGTCGAGGCTCACGGGAACGAGCAGCGGCCGCACCTCGTGCTCGAAGAACGCGGCCACCCAGGCGCGCTGCGCCTCGTCGCGCTCGGCGTGGTTGAGCACGACGATGCCGGCAGCGCGCAGCGCCGGCATCAGCACGTCGTTGAGCAGCGCGTACTGCTCGTCGACGAGCGCGCGCGCCTCCTGTGCCACCGTCTCCAGTTCGGAGGGGCCGACGCCGCTGTCCGGCTCGCGCAGGGCCGACAGCAGGTCGGCAACGCGGATCTCGAAGAACTCGTCCAGGTTGGACGAGACGATGGTGACGTAGCGCAGCCGCTCGAGCAGCGGCACGTCGGCGCGGCGCGCCTGCGCCAGCACCCGCCGGTTGAAGGCGAGGATGGACGACTCGCGGCCCAGCAGCGGCAGCGGCGCCGCCGCGGGCTCGGCCGCCGGCGCGATCTCGGTGCCGCGCTCGGCGTCGATCATGTACTCAGTTTATGACGGCAAAACGGCAGATTCGTGACACCGCGCCGGCGCTGCGCGACGGGCCGTTTCACGCCTGCAGCAGATGCCGCCGGTAGTACAGCAGCTCGTCGATCGACTCGTGGATGTCCGCCAGCGCCGTGTGCGACTGCGCCTTGCGAAAGCCGTCGAGCACGGCCGGCTTCCAGCGCCGTGCCAGTTCCTTCAGCGTGCTGACATCGAGGTTGCGGTAGTGGAAAAAGGCCTCCAGCGCCGGCATGTGGATGGCGAGGAAGCGGCGGTCCTGGCAGATGCTGTTGCCGCACATCGGGCTCTTGCCGGCCGACACGTAGGCGCGCAGGAACTCGATCACGCGCGCGCTGGCCGCTGCCTCGTCGACGGTGGAAGCGCGCACGCGATCGGTCAGCCCGCTCTTGCCGTGCGTGCCCTTGTTCCAGGCGTCCATGCCATCGAGCACGGCGTCGCTCTGGTGCACGGCGAACACCGGGCCCTCCACGCGCACGCCGACCTGCGGGTCGGTGACGACGACGGCGATCTCGATGATGCGGTCACGCTCGGGCACGAGGCCGGTCATCTCGAGGTCGATCCAGACGAGGTTGTGCTCGCTCGGCGGCAGCGCCGGAGTGGCGAGGGGCGCCGCGGCGCCCGGTTCGATCGGGCCGATGCTCGTGCCGATGGTCGTGCCGATGGTCGTGTTCATGGCCGGGCATTGTCCGGCATGCGCCGGGGCCGCCGTGGTGCGCACCTACACTTCAGGCCATGAGCGCATCCTGGTTCACCGGCCTGTTCGTCGCCGCCATCGTGGCTTCGTTCGTGGCCCGGCTTTGGCTGGCGACACGCCAGGTGCGGCACGTCGCGCGCCATCGCAACGAGGTGCCTGGCGCGTTTGCCCGCACGGTGTCGCCCGAAGCGCATCGCAAGGCGGCCGACTACACGCTGGCGCAGGTCCGCTTCGGCATGCTGGGCGCGGCGTTCGGCACGGCCGTACTGCTCGGCTGGACGCTGCTTGGCGGGCTCGACGCGCTGAACGGCGCCGTGCGCGATCTCGTGCTGCCACGCTTCGGCACCATGGTCTACCAGCTGGCACTGCTGGGGGCCTTCGTGCTCATCGGAGCCCTGATCGAACTGCCGCTCGGCTGGTACGAGACCTTCCGCATCGAGCAGCGTTTCGGCTTCAACCGCATGTCGCTCGGGCTGTGGGTCACCGACCTGCTGAAGGGCCTGGCGGTCAGCCTCGTCGTCGGCTTGCCGCTGGCGGCGCTGGTGCTGTGGATCATGGGCACGGCCGGCGGGGCCTGGTGGCAGGCCTGGTGGTTCTGGGCCTGGCTGGCGTGGGTCGCCTTCAACCTCGTGCTGCTGGTGCTCTACCCCACCGTCATCGCGCCGCTGTTCAACAAGTTCGAGCCGCTGGCCGATGCGGCGCTGGGCGAGCGCGTGCGCGCACTGATGCAGCGCTGCGGCTTTGCCACCAAGGGCCTGTTCGTGATGGACGGCAGCCGCCGTTCGGCGCACGCCAACGCGTACTTCACGGGCCTCGGTGCGGCCAAGCGCGTGGTCTTCTTCGACACGCTGCTGGCGCGGCTGACACCCGGGGAGGTCGAGGCGGTGCTCGCGCACGAGCTCGGCCACTTCAAGCACCGGCATGTCTGGAAGCGCATGGCCGGCATCTTCGCATTCAGCCTCGCCGGGCTGGCGTTGCTCGGCTGGCTGGCCGGCCAGAGCGGCTTCTATGCCGGGCTGGGCGTGGTGCCCAACCTCGATGCACCCAACGACGCGCTGGCGCTGGTGCTGTTCACGCTGGCCCTGCCGCCCTTCACGCTCTTCGTCACGCCGTGGGTGGCGCAGCTGTCGCGCCGGCACGAGTTCCAGGCCGACGCCTACGCGTGCGTGCAGGCCGACGGCCGCGACCTCGCCAGCGCGCTGCTGAAGCTGCACGAGGACAACGCCTCGACGCTGACGCCCGACCCGGTGTACGTGCGCTTCTACTACTCGCACCCGCCGGCGTCGGAGCGGCTGGCCGCGCTGCCCTCGCCGGCCTGAGGGCCGCCGCCGCGATGGACGCCAACGATCTCGCCGCGCTGCGCTGCCGCCCGACCTCGGGCCCGACGCTGGACGCCGGCGAGGTGGCGCGCCACGTCGCCGTGCTGCCGCGCTGGGCCGTCGTCGACGGGCAGCTCGAGCGGCGGTTCGGTTTCGCCGACTTCCACCAGACGATGGCCTTCGTCAACGCCGTCGCGTGGGTGGCTCACCGCGAGGACCACCACCCCGAGCTGCTCGTCGGCTACAACCGCTGCACGCTGCGCTACAGCACGCACGCCGCGGGCGGGCTGACACTCAACGACTTCATCTGCGCCGCCAAGGTGGACGCGCTGCTGCCTTGAGTGCCGAAGCGCGCGCGCCGGAGCACGGAGCGGCGGCGCTCGTCGTCGCGACCTTCGGCCGGCACGTGCTCGTCGAGACGCCGGCCGGACGGCGCGTGCACTGCCAGACGCGTGGCAAGAAGAGCGATCTCGTCGTCGGCGACCGCGTGCGCTGGCAGCCGGCCGGCGACGGCGGTGTCGTCACCGGGCTGCTGCCGCGCCGCAATCTGCTCTTTCGCCGCGACGAATGGCGCAGCAAGAGCTTCGCCGCCAACCTCGACCAGCTGCTCTACCTGGTGGCCGTGCAGCCGCCCTCCTCCGAGGCCCAGCTGGCGCGGGCGCTGATCGCCGCGCGCGCCGCCGACGTGCCGGTGCTGATCGGCCTGAACAAGATCGACCTGCCCGGGGCCGCCGGCGCCCGCGAGCGCCTCGCGCCCTACGCGGCCATGGGCGTGCCGGTCGTCGAGCTGGCGCTGAAGGCCGACCCGGCGGCCGCACGGGAACGGCTCGCGCCGCTGCTGGCCGCCCGCGTGACGCTGCTGCTGGGCCCGAGCGGGATGGGCAAGAGCACGCTCGTCAACCGCCTCGTGCCCGGCGCCGAGGCCCAGGTCGGCGAGATCTCGCGTGCACTCAACGCCGGGCGGCACACGACGACACGAAGCACCTGGTACTGGCTGGACGACGAGCGTCGTGGCGCGCTCATCGATTCACCCGGATTCCAGGAGTTCGGCCTGCGCCAGGTGGAGCCGGCACGGCTCGCCGCGCTGATGCCCGACCTCGCCGCACACGCGGCGGGGTGCCGCTTCACCAACTGCACGCACCGCCAGGAGCCGGGCTGCGCGGTGCGCGCGGCCGCCGAGGCCGGGCTCGTCAGCGCGAGCCGCCTGCGCATCTACGCCGAGCTGTACGAGGAACTGTCGGCGACGGCCTGGTAGCGGGACGACCGCGCACCCGCGGCTAGCCGAGCACGTTGGCCGCCGTGAGCAGCGCCACCAGCAGCAGCCACAGCACGACCGAGCGCCAGACCAGCCCCACCACGCTCGCCAGGTGCCCGAGCTGGGCCGGCGCGCCTTCGGTCGAGCCGGCGGCCGCGGCGAGGTCGGGTGCGCCGCCGCTCGTGAACGTCTTGCGGCGGTCCGGCGTCACGCCCGGCGGCGCCGCGCCCCCGAGCTGCACGCCGACGGCGCCGGCCGCCGCAGCGAGGATGATGCCCTCGTTGGGGTGCTGCCACAGGCCGGCGTCGCGCCGCCAGCCCGCCACCGCCTCCTCGAAGTCGCCGACGACGGCGAAGCCGAACGCCGTGAGTCGCGCCGGTACGTGGTCGATGAGCGAGAACAGGCGCTGCGAGAGCTCCAGCAGCGCCACGTTGACCGGCGCGTCCATCGTGCGCTGGCGGTAGCCCCAGTAGCGGCTGCCGAACTCGGCCAGGCGATAGAGCACCGCACCGGCCGGGCCCAGGCCCACGGCCGACAGCGCGACGAACCAGAAGAAGACGCCGAAGACGTGCCGGTGCGCGGCCAGCAATGCGTGCTCGACGACATGCCGCAGCACCTCGGTGCGCGGCAGCTCGCTCGTGTCGAGGTGGCGCCACTCGGCGAGCAGGCGCCGCGCCTCGTCCTCGTCGCCGCGCTCCAGCGCCTGGCGGATGTCTGTGAAGTAGTGGCTGAACTGGCGGAAGCCCAGCGTGATGTAGAGGACGATGACGTCGAAGGCCAGCGCCAGCAGCACGTTGTGCCGCTGGATGAACAGGTACGTACCGAACACCGCGAGCGTCGGGGGACCCACCGCGACGCACCACGCCACCCAGGCATGGTGCGGCTTGCCGGCATCGAAGCTGCGGCCGCACCAGCCCACGTAGTCGCGCAGCAGGCCGTGCAGCGACGACTCGCGCGGCAGCGGCTTGATCTGCTCCAGCAACAGCGCCAAGACGACCGCCACGAACCCCATCGGCACCGATGATAGAGGCGCTGCGGCGCGCGCCCCTCGGAGCGAACGGCGCGACGTTCGCCTCAGAAGCTGTGAATGAACCGGCCGCGCCCGAGCGGCACGCCAAACGGCGCCCGATCTAGGCGCAAAGCGCAGCCATAGCTCGGGCTATGGCGAGCATTTGCAACGACGAGCGGGCGTCGTTTGGCGTGACGAGCGGGCGTGGAGGGTTCGTTCACAGCTTCTCAGCCCGCGGCCAGCAGGCGGTACAGGTTGCGCAGCATCGCCGCCGTGGCGCCCCAGATGAAGTACTCGCGCGGCTGGCCGTCCGAGCCGGGGCCGTGCCACGGCATCGAGAGGAACTGCCGCTGTCCGCCCTCGAAGGTGAAGACGTGACGGCGATGGTGCGCCGGCGACATCAGGAACGCGAGCGGGACCTCGAACGCCTCGGCCACTTCGAACGTGTCGAGCGTCAAGGCGAAGGGCGGCTCGACGAGCCCCACCACCGGCGTGACGGCGTAGCTGGTCACCGTCGTGTACACGGGCAGTTCCCCGACCACCTCGACGCGGTCGCGGGCCAGGCCGACCTCCTCCTCGGCTTCGCGCAGCGCGGTGTCGGCGGCACCGGCGTCTCCCGGCTCGGCGCGTCCGCCGGGGAAGCTGATCTGCCCGGCGTGGTCGCGCAGGTGGTCGGTGCGGCGGGTGAGCAGCACCGACAGGCCCGTCGGGCGCTGCACCAGCGGCACGAGCACCGCAGCCGGTGAGGTCTCCCGCTCGGGCTCGAAGCGGCGGCCATCGCCAGGCATCTCCGGCCTGAAGGGCTCGCCCGCGGCGAGGCCCGCAAAGCGCGCGCGCAACGCGGGCGCGCTCAGGCGCTCATCGGGGATGGCGGGCAGATGCGCGTCGTGCCCGGCCACGGGCACCTGGCGCGGGTCCAGGACGCGGGCCGAGAGCCGTGACGGGGACAAGGAGGACGGCGAGAAGCGCGCCCGGGCCGCTCAGGCCAGCTTGGCCTTGATGCGTGCCGACTTGCCGCTGCGCTGGCGCAGGAAGTACAGCTTGGCGCGCCGCACGTCGCCGCGGCGCTTGACCTCGATGCCGGCGATGAGCGGGCTGTACAGCTGGAACGTGCGCTCCACGCCTTCGCCGCTGCTGATCTTGCGCACGATGAAGCTGCTGTTCAGCCCGCGGTTGCGCTTGGCGATGACGACGCCTTCGTAGGCCTGCACGCGCTTGCGGCTGCCTTCGACGACGTTGACGCTGACGACCACGGTGTCGCCGGGGGCGAACTCGGGCAGCTTGCGGTCCAGGCGGGCAATCTCTTCCCGCTCGAGGGTGGCGATGAGGTCCATCGGTGGCTCCATCGATCTTGCGGCCAGCCGGCGGGCGCCGGCGTCGGCTCACGCGAGGGGCGTGACGGGCGGGTTGGCGGCTGCGGGGCGTTGGCCCCGCCGTTGTGGCCCGGCAGAGGATCGAAAAGCTGCGGATTATAGCGGCGGGCCTTCGCCCAGCGAAGCGAGGAACCGTTCGTCGTCCGCCGTGAGGTGCCCGGCGGATCGCGCACGCGCGAGCAGATCGGGCCGCCGGCGCGCCGTCACCTCGAGCGAGCGCTCGCGCCGCCAGCGCGCGATGCGCTCGTGATGTCCGGAAAGCAGCACCGGCGGCACGTCGGCCCGCTCGCCCTCCAGCACCAGCGTCTCCGGCCGGCTGTAGTGCGGTCCCTCGAGCAGGCCGGCGATCACGCCGGCCGCCGGGTCCCCCTCGGAGAAGCTCTCCTGCTGCACCGATTCCGGCGGCAGCACGCCCGCCTGCAGCCGTGCCACGGCATCCAGCAGCACCAGCGCCGGCAGTTCACCGCCCGACAGCACGAGGTCGCCGAGGCTGAGCTCGTGCGTGACGCAGCGCTCGACGAAACGCTGGTCGATTCCCTCGTAGCGGCCGCACACCAGCACCGCGCCCGGGCCGCGCGCGAACTCGCGCACGAGTTGCTGCTCGAGCCGGCGGCCCGCGGGGCTGAAGTGCACCACCGGCATCGGCAGCGCGGGCGATGGCGGTGACCCGCCGAAGCGCGCTTCCGCCGCGCGGTCGGTACGGACCGCCGCCAGCGCTCGCAACAGCGGCTCGGCCAGCATCACCATCCCGGGACCGCCGCCGTAGGGCCGGTCGTCGACCCGGCGGTAGGCATCGTCGGCGAAGTCGCGCAGCGGCCACAGGCGAACGTCGACCGAGCCGCCGCCGAAGGCGCGACGCGTCACGCCCGCGCTCAGGTGAGGTGCGAAGACCTCGGGGAAGAGCGTGATGACGTCGAAGCGCATCGTTGTCGCCCGCTGGCCGGTTCAGTAGTCCGGCTGCCAGTCGACATGCACGCAGCGGCTGGTCAGGTCGACGCGATCGACGAAGCTGCCGACGAAGGGAATCAGCCTCTCCTCGGGGGCGGCGTCGGGGTCGCCGGGCGGCGGCTGCACGCGCAGCACGCAGGTCGGGCCGGTCTCGACCAGGCCGACCACCGTGCCCAGGTCCAGGCCCTCGCGGTTGCGCACCGCCAGGCCGATCAGGTCGACCCAGTAGAACTCGTCGGGGTCCGGGGTCGGGAAGCTGGCCCGCGAGACGAAGATCCGTGCGCCCGCCAGGGCCTGCGCCGCGTCGCGGTCGTCGAGGTCTTCGGCGGTGGCGACGACGTGCTCGCCCTGCTCGCGTGCCTGCCGCACGCGCAGCAGGCGCGGCCACGCGAAGGCAGACAGGCGGGCCGCCGCGGATGCCCCGGGCGCGGCACGCTTCGCTCCTGGCGGTGGCACCACCCGCTCCGGTGCCTGGAGGAACCAGCGCTTCGACGAGAAGAGCGCCTGCGGATCGGCCGAGAAGGGCTTGACGCGGACGGCGCCCTTCACGCCCCAGGCGCCGACGATGCGGCCCACTTCCACCGCGTCAGGTGGAAAGGCAGGCTCGTCCATGCCGACGGTCGGCACCCGGCTCGGCCCCGGTGGCGCAGCCCAGGGCGAGACCGGGCCGATCAGGCCGCCTTGCGTGCCTGGTCGACCAGCCGTCGCACGGTGGGCGACAACTGCGCGCCGACGCCCGACCAGTAGGTCACGCGGTCCAGCGCCACGCGCAGCGGCTGCTCGCCGCCGGCCGCCATCGGGTTGTAGAAGCCGACGCGCTCGATGAAGCGGCCGTCGCGGCGTTCGCGCGAATCGGCCACGACGATGTTGTAGAAGGGGCGCTTCTTCGCGCCGCCGCGGGAAAGACGGATGACGACCATGCTCGGATGCCTTGCTTGCGGTGCCGATCACCATGCCACGGGAGACACACCGGGCCGGCCATCGATGGGGCCGGAGCCGCCCCGGAGCCTCATTGGCACCCGGGCGCGACACCGGCCGGCGTTCATACGCCCCGCCGCCGTAGATACGCCGTGACCCGATGAAGGCCGCGGCCGTCGGCAGGAACCGCGCATTATAGTCGGCGCCCGTGCCAACAACCGCTCCTGCGGCGCCGTATCGCGCCAAGACGCTGGCCGCATGGCTGGCTCTGCTGTTCGGTGCGATCGGCCTGCATCGCATCTACCTGCACGGCCCCCGCGATCTCCTGGCGTGGGCGCACCTGCCCGTCACGGTGCTCGGCCTGGTCGGCGTCGAACGCATGGCCACACTCGGCCACGACGACCGCCTCGCGTGGGTGCTGGTGCCGTTGCTCGGGCTCATGCTCTCTCAGGGCATGCTCTTCGCCATCCTCTACGCCCTGACGCCGGACGAGCGCTGGGGCGCCACGTGGAACCCCGGGCAGCCTGCGCGTGAAAGCCGCTGGGGCGCCGTCTTCGCGGCCGTGCTCGGGCTGCTGCTGGGCGGCATCGTGCTCATCGGCACGATCGCCTTCTCCATCCAGAAGGCCTTCGAGTGGCAGGCGGAGACCCCTGCCGAGGACGTCCGCCGCTGAGCGTCTTCCAGCCCGGCAAGCCGGCGCGGCCGGTCAGCTCGCCCTCGGCGAGGGGCGACAGTCCGGACAACCCGCCCCTGGCGCTGACGCTCAGAACAGTGCCACGCTCAAGCCGTAGAACACGGCCGCGATGAACGCCGTGGCGGGGATGGTGAAGATCCAGGCCAGCAGGATGTTCGCCGCCAGCCCCCACCGCACGGCCGAGGCGCTGCGCACCGAGCCGACACCGTAGATCGCACCGGTGATCGTGTGCGTCGTCGACACCGGCACGCCCAGCCCGGTGGCGAGGAACAACGTGATCGCGCCGCCGGTCTCGGCACAGAAGCCGCCCACGGGCTTCAGCTTGGTGATGCGCTGGCCCATCGTCTTCACGATGCGCCAGCCGCCGAAAAGCGTGCCCAGGCCGATGGCGATGTAGCAGCTCCAGATCACCCAGGCGGGCGGCAGCTTGTCGGTGGTCGCGCTGACGCCCGCGGCGATGAGCAGCAGCCAGATGATGCCGATCGTCTTCTGCGCATCGTTGCCACCGTGTCCCAGCGAGTACAGCCCGGCCGAGACCAGCTGCGCGCGGCGGAAGAACTTGTCCACGGGCAGCGGCGAGCGGCGCCTGAACACCCACGACGTGCCCACCATCAGCAGCGAGCCGAACAGGAAGCCGAGCGCCGGCGACACGAAGATGAAGGCCACCGTGCGCATCACGCCGCTGGCGATGAGCGGCGCGATCCCGGCCTTGGCGATGGTGGCGCCGACGATGCCGCCGATGAGCGCGTGCGAGCTCGACGACGGGATGCCGTACCACCAGGTCAGCACGTTCCAGGCGATGGCGCCGACCAGCGCGCCGAAGACGACGTGCTGGTCGACGATGCCCGGCTCGACGATGCCCTTGCCGACGGTGGCCGCCACCTTCAGCTGGAAGAAGAAGATCGCCAGGACGTTGAAGAAGGCGGCGAAGGCCACGGCCTGCGTGGGCTTCAGCACACCGGTGGAAACGACGGTGGCGATGCTGTTGGCGGCGTCGTGGAAGCCGTTCATGAAGTCGAACAGCAATGCCAGCACGACGAGCATCACCACCACCCAGAAGGCGATCTGCATCGTCTGCATGGCGGCAGGGCCCGGCGGCAGGACGCGCGGGCGCCTCAGCTGTTCTCGAGGACGACGCCCTCGACGAGGTTGGCCACGTCGAGGCAGCGGTCGGAGATCGACTCGAGGTGCTCGTACACCGCCTTCAGCTTGATCAGCTCGCGCGTGTCGGGCTCCTCGCGGAACAGGCGCGACATCGCGCTTCGCATCACGCGGTCGGCGTCGGACTCGAGCTGGTCGATCTCCTCGCAGTTCTTCAGCGCCGCCTCGGCCACGGCGGCGTCGCGCAGGCGCGGCAGCAGCGTCACCACGTGCTGCACGCGCTCGCAGCAACGCACCGACACCTCCGACAGGCGCATCACGTCCTCGGGCAGCTTCTGCAGGTCGTAGAGCTGCATCACCTCGCTCGAGTCCTGCAGCAGGTCGAGCACGTCGTCCATCGTGTTGATGAGACTGTGGATCTGCTCGCGGTCCAGCGGCGTGATGAACGTGCGGTGCAGCAGGCGGTGCACCTCGGCCGTGACGCGGTCGGCAGCGCGCTCGAGGTCGCCGACCTCGCGCGCATGACGCTCTCGTGCGTCGAGGTCGGCGTAGTTCTGCACCAGGCGCATGAAGGCCCTGGCACCTTCGGAGATGCAGCGCCCGTGCTCGTTGAAGAGCTCGAAGAAGTTGCCCTCGCGCGGCAGCAGCTTGCGGAAGACCATCGGCCGTCCCTTCTTATCGTTGTCTCATCGGACTGCAGTCGGACACCGCCTCCTCGCGGCGGGGATTGTAGGTGGCGCGCCGATCGGATCAGGCCTCGCCGCCGGCCGCTTCGGGCCGGGCACCTCGCCGGCGCCGGCGACGGCGGCGCTTCGCGGGGGCCGCGGCATCGTCGAGCACGACGTCGACCCCGACCGGCGCGGCAGGCGCAGCGGCCCCCGCCTCGGCGCCGGCGCGCCGGACGCGCGTCGTGCTCGCCGCGCGCAGCTCGCGCAGCATGGCCTCGCGGTCCTCGTCGCTGCCGAGGTGGTAGTCCTCCCACCAGTCGGCCAGCTCGGCACTCACCTCGCCGGCGTCGGCACGCAGGCGGAGGAAGTCGTAGCCGGCACGGAACCGCGGCTGCGCCAGCAGCGCCGGCACGCTGGCCGCCGTGCGCCGCTCGAAGCGCGGCTGCATGAGCCAGATCTCGCGCATGTCCGCCGCCAGCTTGCCGCGGCCGGAGATGTCGCCGATGCGCGCCTCGAACGCCGCCTCCACCGCCTGCTGCAGCGCCTGGAACGCGGGCTCGCCGGCTTCACGGCTGGCGCTCCAGCGCTGCTGCACGTCGTGCCACAACAGGCAGGCCAGCAGGAAGCTCGGCGCCACCGAGCGGCCCTCGGCGACACGCTTGTCCGTGTCCTCGAGCGCGAGGCGCACGAAGGTCTCGCGCGGCGTCGTGCCGGCCGGGCCCGGCGCCAGCGCCACCTCGAGCACCGGGAACACGCCGCGCTCGAGGCCGCGCTTGCGCAACTGCTCGACGCTGGCCAGCGCATGCCCGGTCTGCAGCAGCTTGACCATCTCGTCGAACAGGCGCGACACGGGCACGTTGGCCAGCAGGGCCGACATGCGCGGGATCGGCGCCTCCGTCGCGGCCTCGACCGTGAAGCCGAGCTTGGCAGCGAAGCGCACGACGCGAATGATGCGCACCGGGTCCTCGCGATAGCGCGTCGGCGGGTCGCCGATCATGCGGATGAGGCGCGCCTTCGCGTCGGCCAGCCCGCCGTGGTAGTCCACGACCACCTGCGTCAGCGGGTCGTAGTACATGGCGTTGATCGTGAAGTCGCGCCGCGCCGCGTCCTCGACCTGCGGGCCCCAGACGTTGTCGCGCAGCACGCGGCCGCTGGCGTCCACGACGTGGCCCGTGCTCCTCTGCGCGAGCTGGCTCTTCGCCGTCTTCTCGTTGCCCTCCACCTGCTCGGCCGCCGCGGCATCGAGGTAGGCGCGGAAGGTCGAGACCTCGATCGTCTCGTGCTCGCGGCCGCGCCCGAACACCACGTGCACGAGGCGGAAGCGGCGGCCGATGATGAAGGCACGGCGGAACAGCGCCTTCACCTGCTCGGGCGTGGCGTCGGTGGCGACGTCGAAGTCCTTCGGCCTGAGGCCGACGATGAGGTCGCGCACCGCGCCGCCCACCACGTAGGCCTCGTACCCGGCCTCCTTCAGCGTGCGCACCACGCGCACGGCGTTGGCATCGAGCAGCGCCGGGTCGATGCCATGCTCCTCGCGCGTGAACTCGCGCCGCGTGCCGAGCGGGATGGGGGCCGGCGCGGCGTCGGCGGGCGCGTCGGCGCCGCGGCCGAGCAGGCGGTGGATGAACTTGCGGATCATGTGAAGAGCTTCAGCACCGGCCAGCCGCGCTCGCGCGCCAGGCGCTCGAGGCTCGGGCCGGGGTTCGTCGCCACGGGGTCGCTGACGCGCTCCAGCAGCGGGAGATCATTGGTCGAGTCGCTGTAGAAGACACTGCGCGTGCAGCCTTCCAGCGACGCACCGCGTTCGGCGAGCCAGGCCTGCACGCGTGTCACCTTGCCCTCGCGGAACGCCGGGACGCCACGGATCGCGCCCGTGGCACGCCCGGCGCCGTCGCGCTCGAGCTCGGTGGCAATGAGGTCGGGCACGCCGAGCAGCCGCGCGATCGGCCGCGTGACGAAGTCGTTCGTGGCGGTGACGATGGCCAGCAGATCCCCCTCGCGCCGATGCCGCTCGATCAGCTGCAGCGCCTCGGGACGCAGCATCGGGCGAACGACCTCGTCGATGAAGCGCCGCGAAGCTGCGTCGGCCTCGGCCAGCGGGCGCCCGCGCCACGGCTCGGTGATGAAGGCAATGTAGTCGGCGATGTCCAGCCGACCGGCGTGGTAGTCGGCGTAGAAGACGTCGTTGCGGCGCGCGAAGTCGGCGCCGTCGGCCCAGCCCAGGCGCACGAGGAACTCGCCGAAGGCGTGGTCGGAGTCGCCCGGCAGCAGCGTGCCGTCAAGGTCGAACAAGGCCAGTCTCATGCGCCCCGGCCCTGCGCCACACCGCGCCCGGGTGCACCGGGCGGACCACCGGCCTCGGCGGCCCGGGGCGGCGCTGCGCCCGCCTGTTCGTCGGGCAACCCGCCCTCCTCGCCGAGCATCTGGCGCAACAGCGGCAGCGTCACGAGCCGGCCGCGTTCGATCGAGTAGCGGTCGAGGCGCTCCACCAGCAGCATCAGCGTCGCCAGGTCGCGGGGGTGGTGCCTGAGCAGGTGGCTCATGACCTCGTCGCCGAGAAGCACGCCGCGGCGGTCGGCTTCGCGCCGGATGGCGGCCCGCGTCTCGGGCTCGGTGAGCGGCGCCAGCGCGAACACGTGGCCCCAGCCCAGCCGGGTGCGCAGGTCGTCGCGCAGCGGCAGGTCCACGGGCGGCAGGCGGCCCGCGGCAGCAAAGGCCACGCCGTCCGCCGCGGCGGCCTCGAACAGCGCGAAGGCGGCACGCTGCGCGTCGGGGCCGAGCTCTTCGCAGCGATCGACCGTGACGAGGCTCCACCCGGTATCGATGGTCCACGGCAGCCCCTGGCCGGCCTCGAAGCTGCCGACGACCCCGCCGGCCGCCCGCACGCGCGCGGCCAGCGCGCGCAGCAGGTGCGTCTTGCCGCAGCCGCTCGGGCCCCACAGGTAGACCGGCGCGGCGGCCGCGCCGAGCGTGCGCAGGTGCTGGAGCGCGGCCGCGTTCGCGCCGGGCGTGAAGTTGTCGAACGTGCACTCCGGCCCATAGCCGAAGTCCAGAGGCACCTGCCTCATCGTTTCGTTGCGCGCGCGCTGCCGCGGCGGTGCCAGGCATCGAGCAGCGAACGAAGGCCGGGGGCGTCGGCCGCGTCGGGCCGGCGCTGCAGGTAGATCGCAAGGTCCATCGCCGCGTCGTCGAGGCGGCCGAGCTCGGCGCGCACGAGGGCGCGGTCGCGGCGTTCGTCCCAGTCGTCGGGCAGCAGGACGACCAGCCGGTCGAGCACGGCCAGCAGGCGCTGCCAGTCCCGCGCGCCGCGATGGATCTCCTTCAGGTTGCGCAGCAGGCGCGCCACCACCGCTCGCGGCTCGGCCTTCTGCAGGTACAGCCCGAGTGGCACCTCGTCGTCACCGCGCTGGCCGTGGCGGCGGCGGTAGGGCAGCAGCCTTTCCTCCAGCGCCTCGCGCGACAGGGAGCGTCCGTCGAAGGGGTCGATCACGACCTCGCCACCGGGCAGGTGCACCTTGACGAGGAAGTGGCCGGGGAACGACACGCCGCCGGCCTTCAGCCCCAGCTGCTGCGCCAGCTCCACGTACAGCAGCGCCAGCGTGATCGGGATGCCGCGGCGCGTGCGCAGCACCTCGGGCAGGTAGCTGTTGCGGCGGTCGTAGTAGTTGTTGACGTTGCCGGCGAAGCCGAGCTCCTGGAAGAAGTAGCGGTTGAGCAGGCGCAGCTTCTGCACCGCGCCGGCGTCGGCCGGGATGCGCCGGCGCAGCCGCTCGGCCAACGCGTCGACCTCGGCCAGCACGGCCTGCGGGTCGAGCCCCGGGAGATCCTCCTGCGCGACGGCGATCGACGCTTCCAGCACCGACAGGCTGGCATCGTCGGCCACGAGCGTAGCGAAGTACTCGAGGGCCGTGGGCGCTTCGAAGTGCAGCGGGGAAGGCATCGCGGCGGCAGTGTATCGGCCCGGCCTGGCCTCAGCCGCGGCGCACGAACTGGCGCGGCCGCAGACCGCAGGCGCCGAGGACGGCGAAGTACAGCAGCGCCACGCCGCCAAGCACCGCCGCGACGGCGCCCGCGCGTTGCCAGGGGCTCGCCTGCAAGGCGATCCAGTCGATCGCCTGGGCGGCCCAGGCCAGCCCTGCGCCAAGGCCGGCGTTGGCGAGCAACACCTTGAGCACGAACGGCACCCATCCCGGCGCCGGCCGGTACGTGCCGCGCCGCAGCAGGCCGCCGAGCAGCAGCGCCGCGTTCACTATCGCCCCGAGGCCGATCGACAGCGCCAGGCCGGCGTGCCCGAGCCAGGGCACGAACACGAGGTTCATCGCCTGGGTTGCCGCGAGCACGCCGATGGCGATCTTCACCGGCGTGCGGATGTCGCCGCGGGCGTAGAAGGCCGGCGCCAGCACCTTGATCGCGACGAGCCCGAGCAGGCCGACGCCGTAGCCGCGCAGTGCCCACACCGTGGCCGCCACGTCGGCGCTGCCGAAGCGCCCGTAGTGGTACAGCACGCTGACCAGACCGGCCGGGAACACGAGCAGCGCGAGGGCGCAGGGCAGCGCCAGCAGCACGACCAGACGCAGGCCCCAGTCGAGCAACTCGCTGTAGCGCGCGGCGTCGGCGCGCGCGTCGGCGGCGCTCAGCTGCGGCAGCAGCACGACGCCCAGCGCCACCCCGAGCAGCGCGGTCGGAAACTCCATCAGCCGGTCGGCATAGCTCAGCCACGACACCGCCCCCACCGCCACGTGCGAGGCGATCTGCGTGTTGATGACGAGCGACAGCTGCGCCACCGAGACGCCGAGCAGCGCCGGCGCCATGAGGGCGAGCACGCGGCGTGTGCCGGCGTCACGCCAGGCCGCGGCCAGCGCCGCCGGCGCCAGGCCGATGCGAGGCAGCTTGCCGATCGCCTGCAGCGCCGGCACCTGCACGGCCGCCTGCGCCAGGCCCCCCAGCATCACGCCGAACGCCAGCGCGAGGATCGGCTGCACGCCGTGCCGCTCGAACCAGGGCGCGCCCAGCCACGCCGCCGCGATGACGGCGACGTTCAGCAGCACCGGCGTCACTGCCGGCACGGCGAAGCGCTTCCACGTGTTGAGGATGCCTGCCGCCAGCGCCACCAGCGACATCAGGCCGATGTAGGGGAACATCAGGCGCGTCAGCAGCACCGCCGTGTCGAACTGCGCGAGACCGGCGCCGATGAGCCAGACGAGCACCGGCGCGCCCGCGACGCCGGCAATGCAGGTGGCCAGCAGCACCCAGGACAGCACGGTGGCAACGGCGTCGATGAGCTGCTGTGCCGCCGCGTCGCCGTCGCGTTCGCGCGTCGCGCCGATCATCGGCACGAAGGCCTGCGAGAACGCCCCCTCGGCGAACAGGCGCCGAAACAGGTTGGGGATGCGGAACGCGACGTTGAAGGCGTCGGTGGCGGCGCTGGCCCCGAACATCGCCGCGATGAGCTGCTCCCGCACGAGGCCCGTGATGCGCGAAACCAGCGTGAGCAGCGAGACGGTGGAAGCGGCCTTGAGCAGGTTCACGAGCGGGCGGGATTATAGGCAGCGCCCCCGCGGCCCCCGGACCCACGGCAAGCTGTTTGCTATACTCCGCAGTCTTTGCCTTTCGGCACTCCTACCCAGACCGACCCGCGCGACCTGCGCATCCCGCGCACTACACCATGGCCACTTCGTCCAAAGCCAAGAAGAAGACCGTCCGTCTCGCGTCCGGCCGCAAGCGTGCGCGCCAGGACGTCGAGCTCAACGCCCACAACAGTTCGCTGCGCTCGCGCTTCCGCACCGTGGTGAAGAACGTGCAGAAGGCGCTCACCGGCGGCGACAAGGCGAAGGCCGGCGAGGTTTTCCGTTCGGCGCAGAGCGTCATCGACTCGGTGGCCGACAAGGGCATCTTCCACAAGAACAAGGCGGCGCGCATCAAGAGCCGGCTTGCTGCCCGCCTGAAGGCGATGGCCACGGCCGCCTGACCGCCCTCGCGCCACCCTCCCCTTGCGAAAGCCCGCCTCCGGCGGGCTTCGTCTTTCCGGCGCGCCGCGCCCTCAGGACTTCTTCGGCGGCGCCACGTCGGGCAACACGCACACCTCGGCCACCGGCAGGTCGTTGTCGCGCGCGAAGTCCATGACGAAGTCCCAGGCCATCGGCTCGATGTCGCGCAGCGCCTCGTTCACCAGCACGCACCGCACGCCATCCACCACCTGCGGCACGCAGTACGGTGAATAGCCGATGAAGGCACCGATGCCGCCGCCGCGCGGCGCGCCCGGGCGGAACGACGACATCGCCCCGGCCAGCCGCTCGGCCCAGTCGCTGGGGCGGAACACCTTGCCGGCGTTCGTGACGCCGTGGATGTAGAACTGTCGCGGAGCCTGGCTGCTGTCGGTCATCGGTTGCGCACGCAGCGCGGCCCCTCGGCGCGGAGCGGGCACCGGCGGCCGCAGCGGCGGGGGCATCCCGCCCTGTGCAGGGCACATTGTGCCCAACTGTTGCTGCGTCGCAGCATGCATGTTGGAATCCGCTCCGGACCGGTCGATCCGTGGCACATCGGCAGCGGGCACCGGCGCTTGAGCCATGCGCGGGCGGCCGCGCGCGAAGCGCCGCATAGAATTTGTTGCCGCGCCGGACCGTGACCTGTGGGTCGCCGCCCGGCGCTTTGCATCTGCTGTCACGCCGGCGCGCGCCGGCTGGCCCAAGAGGAGTCACGTGTCGATGAACGCCCCCGCCACCATGCCGCACGTGATGAACACCTACGGCCGCCTGCCCATTGCACTGTCGCACGGCCAGGGGGCGTGGCTGTGGGACACGCAGGGCCGCAAGTACCTCGACGGCCTGGGCGGCATCGCCGTCAACACGCTCGGCCACGGCCACCCCAAGCTCGTGCCGGCGCTGCAGGATCAGGTGGCGAGGATGATCCACTGCAGCAACTACTACGAGGTGCCGCTGCAGGAACAACTGGCGGCAAAGCTGTGCGAGATCTCGGGCCTCTCGGCGGCGTTCTTCTGCAACAGCGGCCTCGAGGCCAACGAGGGCGCGCTCAAGATCGCCCGCAAGTTCGGCCACGACAAGGGCATCGAGCGCCCCGAGATCATCGTCTACGAGAAGGCCTTTCACGGCCGCTCGATCGCCACGCTGTCGGCCACCGGCAACCCCAAGGTGCAGAAGGGCTTCGAGCCGCTCGTCGAGGGTTTTGTCCGCGTGCCGCTGAACGACTTCGCCGCCGTCGAGCAGGTGGCGCGCACGAACCCGAACGTCGTCGCCGTGTTCCTCGAGGTCATCCAGGGGGAAGGCGGCATCAACCAGACGCGCGCCGAGTACCTGCGCCAGCTGCGCGCGCTGTGCGACAGGCAGGGCTGGCTGCTCATGCTCGACGAGGTGCAGTGCGGCCTCGGGCGCACCGGCAAGTGGTTCGCGCACCAGTGGGCCGGCATCGTGCCCGACGTGATGCCGCTGGCCAAGGGTCTCGGCTCCGGCGTCCCGGTCGGCGCCATCGTCGTCGGCCCGAAGGCCAAGGACGTGCTCGGCCCCGGCAACCACGGCACCACCTTCGGCGGCAACCCGCTGGCCATGCGCGCCGGCGTCGAGACGCTGCGCATCATGGAAGAGGACAACCTGCTCGCCAACGCCGCCGCGGTGGGCGAGGTGCTGCACGGTGCGCTGAAGGCCGGGCTGGCCGGAGAGAGCGGTGTCGTCGAGTTCCGCGGACAGGGTCTGATGGTCGGCATCGAGCTCGCGCACCCCTGCGGCGTACTGCTGCAGCGCGCCGCCGAGGCGGGGCTGATGATCAGCGTCACCGCCGACAGCGTCGTGCGCCTGCTGCCGCCGCTCATCCTCAGCGCCGACGAGGCGCGGCAGATCGCCGCCACGTTGTGCCCGCTGATCAAGGCCTTCCTCGCCGAGCCGGCGAAGCCATGAAACCCGGTGCGTCGCTGATGAAGCACTTCCTGCAGATCAAGGACCTGCGCGCCGAAGAGTACGCCTACCTCTTCGAGCGCACGCGCATCATCAAGACGCGCTTCAAGAACTACGAGCGCTACCAGCCGCTGGTGGACCGCACGCTGGCGATGATCTTCGAGAAGGCCAGCACGCGCACGCGCGTCAGCTTCGAGGCCGGCATGTACCAGATGGGCGGCTCGGTCGTCCACCTGACCACCGGTGACACGCACCTCGGCCGCGCCGAGCCGATCGAGGACACGGCGCGCGTCATCAGCCGCATGGTCGACCTCGTCATGATCCGCACCTTCGAGCAGGCGAAGATCGAGCAGTTCGCGGCGCACTCGCGCGTGCCGGTGATCAACGGCCTCACGAACGAGTACCACCCCTGCCAGATCCTCGCGGACATCTACACCTTCATCGAGCACCGCGGTTCGATCGAGGGCAAGGTCGTGGCCTGGGTCGGTGACGGCAACAACATGGCCAACACCTGGCTGCAGGCGGCCGAGGTCCTCGGATTCAAGGTGCACCTCAGCACGCCGAGCGGCTACGAGGTCGACCCGGCCGCGGCCGGCGTGCGTGATGCGGGCTGCTACCGCGTCTTCAACCACCCGCTGCAGGCCTGCGAAGGCGCGCACCTCGTCACCACCGACGTCTGGACGAGCATGGGCTACGAGGCCGAGAACGAGGAGCGCCGCAAGGCCTTCGTCGACTGGTGCGTCGACGACGAGATGATGGCGGTGGCACAACCCGACGCCCTCTTCATGCACTGCCTGCCCGCGCACCGCGGCGAGGAAGTGACCGCCGAGGTCCTCGACGGGCCGCAGTCGGTCGTCTGGGACGAGGCCGAGAATCGCATGCACGTGCAGAAGGCGCTGATGGAGTACCTGCTGCTCGGGCGCATCGGCTGACCGGGCAGCGCCGGGTCGGGCCCTCTCGGCGCGGCACGCCGCACCGCGCCCGGGGTCAGCGGCCCAGCGCGAACAGCTGCGCCCGCAGCCGTGCGACTTCCTCCTCGAGGTCCGCGACCAGTGCCGCCAGCTCCGGCGCGGCGTCGTAGCACCGCTCGGTGCGCCGCATCGAGCGCATGCGGCCCACGACCAGCGTGTCGAAGCGCCACTGCGCAGGGCCCGCGTCGGCCGGCGCGGCATGTGCCTCCACGAGCCCGGCCTGCACCCGTTCGGTCACCCATTCGGGCGGTGCCGGCACGAGGCGGCACAGCTCGTCGAGGTCGAGCCAGCCCGGCGTGTCCACCCGCGGCATCCCCACGTCAGCCTCCTCTTTCCATCTCGGCGTCGGCGACACGACGCGCATCGAAGTCCCCGAGCTCGCGGGCCATCGCCTCGTAGTGGCGGCGCGCGCGCGGATCCAGCCCGCTCGGCAGCCACACCCGCACCACCAGCTCCAGGTCGCCCGGTACGGCGCCGGGCAGCCCTTTGCCCCGCACGGTGAGGGCTCGGCCGCTCTGCGCTCCGGGCGGCACGCGCACCTTGAGCGTCTCGCCGTCGGGCATCGGCACCGGTACGACGGCACCGAGCGCCGCCTCCCAGGGCGCCACGGGCAGCTCGGCCACGAGATCGGCGCCGCGCACCGCGAAGCGCCGGTGCGGCCGCAGCTGCACTTCGAGCAGCAGGTCGCCCGCGGGCTGCCCGGGCGCACCGGCGCCGCCCTGCCCGGCCAGCCGGATCAACTGTCCGGGCCGCATGCCCGCCGGAATGCGCACCTCGAGCGTCCGCTCGACCAGGCGCGCCCGGCCATCGGTTCCGAGCTGCGGCGTGCGCAGCGTCACGTGCCGCGTTCCGCCGCGAAGCGCGTCTTCCAGATCGAGCAGCACGCGCGCGTGGTGGTCCTCGCCACGCCCGCCGGCATGGTGCCCGTGCGCCGGTTGCCTCGCCGAGCGGGCGGCACCGCGTGCCGCGGTGCGGCCGAACAGCTGCTCGAAGAACTCGCTGAAGTCGCCGAGGTCGGCGTCGCCGGGGCCCGAGAACTCGAAGCCCTCGTCCCAGCCGGGCGGCGGCGTGAACGCCTCGCCCGCGTGGTGGCCCTTGCCCAGGGCGTCATAGGCGCCGCGGCGCTCGGGGTCGCCCAGCACCGCGTGCGCCTCGTTGACCTCGGCCATGCGCGCCGCCGCGTCCGCCTCCTTGGAGACGTCCGGGTGGTACTTGCGCGCCAGCCGCCGGTAGGCCTTCTTGATCTCCTCGGCCGTGGCGTCGCGCGCCACGCCGAGCACGCTGTAGTAGTCCTTGAACTGCAAGCTCACCCCTGCCGCCGCGCGCGCAACGACATGAAGCTGCGGCCGACCGGCCGGCTTTCAAGGTCTCGTCAACGGCCCCTTGAAGGCGGCGCGGCGCGACCCTATCTCCGCGGTCGGCCGCCACGAAGCTTCGGCCGCGCCTGTCACGGCGCGCCGCGCACCCCTTGAAAACCGTGCGGCCCGGCCCGAGTTTGAGACGTATCGCGACCCCACTTGGAGGATCTGCCATGTACCGGACCATGTTCCCGCGCGACCTGTTCGCCGAGTTCGACCGCCTCCAGCGCGAGGTGTCGACGCTGTTCGATTCGAGCCCTGCCATCCGCGGCCTCGGTCGCGGCGGCTACCCGGCGCTCAACGTCGGCGTCTCGCCGGCGTCGGTGGAGATCTACGCCTTCGCCCCCGGCCTCGACCCGGAGACGATCGAGGTCAACCTCGACCGCGGCGTGCTGACGCTGGCCGGCGAGCGCAAGAACGCGCTGCCCGAGACCGACGCGAAGACGACCGTGCACCTGGAGGAGCGCTTCGGCGGCCGCTTCCGCCGCGTCGTCAGCCTGCCCGACGACATCGACCCGGACGGCGTGTCGGCCAACTACACCCACGGCGTGCTCCAGGTCAGCGTGAAGCGCCGCGAGGCCGCGCAGCCGCGCCGCATTGCCGTGCAGTGACACGCCCGTGCCACCTCAGCCGCGAAGCATGAGACAGGAGTGAAGCCATGAACACGATGACGCAAACCCGCGAACAGACCCCGGCCGAAACCGCGCGCAGCGAGCGCAGCGAAGGCACCCTGCTGCCGCCCGTCGACGTGATCGAGGACGCGACCGGCATCACGCTGTACGCCGACATGCCCGGCGTCGCCAAGGACCGCGTGCACCTGCGCGTGGAGGGCGAGCAGCTGTCGATCGAAGGCGAGATGTCGCTCGTCGTGCCGCAGGGCATGGAGGCCACGCACGCCGAGGTGCAGCGCTCGCGCTACCACCGCGCGTTCACGCTCAGCAAGGAGCTCGACGCCGACAAGGTCAGTGCCGAGATGAACGCCGGCGTGCTGCGCGTGCGCATCCCCAAGGCCGCACACGCCCAGCCGCGGCGCGTGCAGGTGCAGGTGGGCTGAACGGGGCCTCACCCACCCGCTCGACCCTGGCCCCTTCGAGCGTGCGCGGCACGCCCCGCCTCATCCGCAACGGGCAGGCCGCGCACGAAGGATGCTGACTGCAGCAGGAGGAACTTGCGATGAAGATCGACGAGCTCCGCCAAGGCTTCGGCGCCCTTCGCGACACCGTGGCCGGCACCCTGGCGGAAGGATGGGAACGCCTGCGCCGCAAGGCCGCGGGCGCGCTGACGCGTTACAAGCCGGGCGGCTCGACCGCGCTGCCGCCGGCCGCCGACATCGACGACCCGACGATCGGCAGCGGGCCGCTGTGGGCGATGGTCGGCGGCGACGTGTTCGAGGACGACAGGCGCGTCGTCGTGCGCCTCGAGGCGCCCGGCATGGCCAAGGACGACTTCACGCTCGAGGTGCTGGGCGACACGCTCGTCGTGCGCGGCGAGAAGCGATTCCAGCGCGAGAGCAGCGAAGGCCGCTGGCGCGTCGTGCAGTGCGCCTACGGCAGCTTCCAGCGCGCCGTGCCGCTGCCGGCCCCCGTGCTGAGCGACAGCGCGCGCGCCACCTACCGCGACGGCGTGCTGCGCGTCGAGCTGCCCAAGCGCGAGCCGCGCGCGCCGTCGGTGCGCGCCATTCCGGTGTCCTGAGCGAGCCGCGCCGCAACGTCTGGCACCCTTGCCGTCGCGGCGGGGCTGCCGCGCGCGGGCAGACTGCAGGCAGGCCGCGCGGCCGAGGCTGACAGGATCTCCTGCCGGCAGCCCCGCCCGGGAGGGTCGGGCCCGCGGGTAGGGCCTCGGAAAAGCTGCGCCTGCCGACGGCGCCTGCCGGGTGAGCCCCCGCTCGCCGTCAGCGGCGCCCCGGAGCGCCCGCTACGGCGCCGCAGCCACCGCCGGCCAGCCGCGCACGCGCGCAATCCCGACGACGACCAGCAGTGCCGCCAGCGCGAACGTCAACGCCGACGCGCCCGTCCAGCCCACCAGCTGCGCCGGCGTCGGCGCGACCCACACCACGACGAGCAGGCGCGACAGCGCCGCCATCGCCAGCAGGGACTGCAGCGAGCCGTTGTAGAAACCCTCTCGCCCGCTCGAGCCGAACTGCAGCGCGCCGATGAAGGCGCTGCACAACATCAGCGCCCAGGCCGCGCCGGCAACGAGCTGGGCGACGACGAGCGCGGCGAGCGTCGGCGCCGCGTGCGCGCCGGCCACGCCGAGCGCACCGAGCACCGCTCCATGCGCCAGCGCCAGCGGCGGCCCGCGGCGCCGCGCCCAGCGCGACGCCGGCCACAGGGCGAGGTTGAAGCCGACCCAGAACACCGGCATCAGGTGCGTGAGCTGCGCCGCGCCGCCGGCGGCGCGATACAGCGGCGCGCTCGCCAGGAAGACATGCACCTGGAAGCTTGCCGCGGCCACGAGCACGGCGGCGAGGAAGATTCCGCCCGCAGGCGCCAGACCCGGTGGCGCCGGGACGGGTGCCGCACCCGTTGCCGGGCGCTGCCGCGCCAGCGCCGTTTCCGCTGCCACCATGCCGAGCGTCACAGCGGCCAGCGCCAGCGCCGAGAGCAGGAACGGCCACCGGGGATCGACCCCCTTCAGCGCCAGCCCGACGTAGGGCGACGCGGCGTTGGCCAGCCCCAGCCCGAGCGCCAGCAGCGCCACCATCGCCGGCTGCGCCGGCTTGGCGACGTAGCGGCCGAGCAGCGTCAGCGGTGGCGCGCGCAGCGCCGACGACGTCACCGCCCAGACGAACGTGACGGCGAGGAAGAGCGCCGGCGACGCGGCCGGCGCCAGCCACGGCAGCGCCAGGAAAGCGAAGGCCGAGACGAGCGTCAGTGCCAGCACGCCCCGGGCGATGCGGCCCTGCACCGCCGCCGCCTTGTCGCTCCACACGCCCACCACGAGGTCGGTGACGATGAAGATCACCTGGTCGAGGGCCAGGATCCACGGCACCCAGCGCCGGTCCAGGCCCATCTGCTGCGCCAGCTCGGGCAGGTAGGCGGCATAGATGACCCAGCCGAGCGCGAACAGCAGCTGCACGCCGGCGAGGTAGACGCCGACCCCGCGCGGCGCCCGGGCAGCCGGGCTCACCGGCGTGCACCTTCGCGCTGCGACATCCGGCCGGGACCCGCTGGGCGGCCGTGCGCGCTCACGCGGCCTGCGCAACGGGGAAGGCCCGCCGCGGCTCTGCGCAGCTGCCGGCTCACGCGTACCCGCTCAGTACGTCGAGCGCCCGCCGGTGATGTCGAACACCGCGGCGGTGGAGAACGAGCAGTCCTCGCTCGCCAGCCAGGCGGCCATCGCGGCCACCTCGCGCACCTCGACGAAGCGGCCCATCGGGATCTTCGACAGCATGTAGTCGATGTGTTCCTGCTTCATCTGCGCGAACATGGCCGTGCGCGCCGCCGCCGGCGCGATGGCGTTGACGAGGATGCCCTTCTGCGCCAGCTCCTTGCCGAGCGACTTCGTCAGCGCGATGAGCCCGGCCTTGCTGGCGCTGTAGTGGCTGGCATTCGGGTTGCCTTCCTTGCCGGCCACCGAGGCGATGTTGACGATGCGGCCGTAGCCGGTCTGCAGCATCAGCGGCACCACGTGCCGGCAGGTGAGGTAGGGGCCGACGAGGTTCACCTCCACCGTGCGCCGCCACACCTGCGGGTCCAGCTCCCACGTCGTGCCGTTGCCGCCGGTGATGCCGGCGTTGTTGACGAGGATGTCGATGCGCCCGTGCGCGGCGGCCGTCTGCGTGGCGGCCGCGGCGACCGAGGCGTCGTCGGTCAGCTCGACGGCGACGCCGCTCACCCGCCCGGGCGCTGCCTTCGCCAGCGCGGCCACCGTCTCGTCCATGCGCTCGCGGTCCACGTCCCACAGCACGACGCGCGCACCGGAGGCAAGGAAACGTTCGCTGGTCGCCAGGCCGATGCCCTGCGCGCCACCGGTCACCACGGCGACGCGCCCCTCGAGGTCGATGCGGTTCATGCCCATCTCTGTTCTCTTCGCTCCGGGTCTTCAGGCCAGTTCCCGCAGGCCCTTCAGCGCGGTGGGGTGGTCGCGGTGGTCGGCAATGTACTGCCGGATGATGTCCTCGAAGCTCGACTCGGCGACGATGCCCAGCGCCTCGGCGCGCTTCGCCGTCACGCCCTTCGGCCAGTTGGCGACGATGCCGGCGATGCGCTCGTCGCGCTGCGGCTTCACCAGCGCACGCACGCGCGGCCCCGCCACCTTGGCCAGCGCGTCGAGCATCTGCTGCACCGTGACGTTCAGCCCCGGCATCGTCATCGCGCTGCGGCCGACGAAGGCCTCGCGGCTGGCCTCGCACACCTTGACGAGGCCGTCCACCATGCTCTGCGGCGAGGCCACCGCGTGCGACACGCCGGGGTCCACCGGCAGGATGGCCTCCTCGCCGGCCAGCGGCTCGCGGATGATGCCGCTGAAGAAGGAGCTGGCGGCGCCGTTCGGCCGGCCCGGGCGCACGGTGACGGTCACCAGGCGCGCCGCCCGCCCGTCGACATAACCCTTGCGCGTGTAGTCGGCGATGAGATGCTCGCAGACGTGCTTCTGCACGCCGTAGCTCGTCTGCGGCGTGGGCAGCGTGTCGTCGCCGACGACGTCCGGGAACGGGTACGCGGGGTCGGGCCCGAACACGGCGATCGAGCTCGAGAAGACGAGGCGGGCCGGCGCAGCGCCCGTGCGCTGCTGGCGGTGGCGCAACGCATCGAGCAGCGCCCGCGTGCTGTCGAGGTTCGAGGTCATGCCGAGCTCGAAGTCGGCCTCGCATTCGCCGGACACGGCCGAGGCGAGATGGAAGACGACGTCGAACGGCTCGTCGCGCAGCGCCGCGGCGTGCTCGAGCAGCTTGCCGACGCGGCCCTGCACACGCGGGTCCGCCAGCAGGTCGGCCGGCGCTGCCGCCTGGTCGGCCAGCACGAGCTGCTCGATCCTCCGGCCCGCCAAGCGGCCCTCGCGTGCACCCAGCAACGTGCGCGCCAGGCGCGCCCCGACAAAACCGGCGCCGCCGGTGATCAGCACTTTCATCTCGTTCGCTCCATCGTCGTGGTCGGCGCCGCCCCGCGCTTCATCTTGCGGGGCGGGCGCCGCGTCGTCCTACCAGCGCGCGCCGAAGTGCTCGCGCAGTTCCTGCAGCCTCGCCTCGGGCAGCGGCGCGGGCCGCGGCATCGTCATCAGCCAAAGCCGCGCCGTCTCCTCCAATTCTTCCAGCACCGCCATCGCCTCGGCCGGGCTGGCGTGCCAGACGTTCGGTCCCAGGCGGTCGAGCATGACGGCGCGGATCGGCACGCCGCGCCCGGCCGCACCGCCGATCGCCTCGGCCACGAGGGCGGCGGCCGCCGGGTCGCCGGGGCGGTGGTACGGGATCAACGGCACGTGCCCCACCTTCATCACGTAGTACGGCGTGATCGGCGGCAGGATGTCCGTCTCGGCCCACACGCCGGCCAGCGTCAGCGCCACGAGGTGCGTGCTGTGCGTGTGGATGACGCAATGCGCCTCGGGCGCGGCGTCGTAGATGCGCCGATGCAGCGCCAGCGTCTTGCTGGCGCGATCGCCCGAGATCTGCGTGCCGGCCGCGTCGACCTGCGCCAGGCGCTGCGGATCGAGGAAGCCGAGACAGGCGTCGGTGGGCGTGATGAGATAGCCGCCGCCCTGCCCCTGCGTGCCTGCCAGTCGCACGCTGATGTTGCCGGCCGTCGCGTGCACGTAGCCACGCTCGAAGAGTGAACGGCCCACGCGGCAGATCTCGGCACGCAGCCAGCCGGCGCGTTCGTCGTCGTCCGTGGCACTCATCTCAGTTGCTCCACCGCGCGTCGCTCGATTCGGCGCCGCGGGCCGCCACGCCGGGCCGATCCCGCCACCACCTGCACGGGTTGCATCTCAAGCCATCGCCAGCGCGGCGGAGAAGAAGTCGGGGCCTCCGAAGTTGCCCGACTTCAGCGCCAGCCACAGCGGCGCGGCGTCGCCCGTGCCCTGCTGCTGCGCCGACTGTGTCCACGGCACGCCCGGGCAGATCGGCGGCCCGATGCGCAGCGCCCGCACGCCGAGCGCCTGCACGACGGCCCCGCTGGTCTCGCCTCCGGCCACCACCCAGCGCCGCACGCCATCGGCGGCGAGCGCGCGCGCGATGCCGGCCAGCGCCTGCTCG
>JAHCKS010000150.1 GCA_026125665.1 Rubrivivax sp. | reverse complement strand
GGCGTCGGTCCCGGCGGCCTCGGCGCTGCCCGGCGCGCCGCTGCTTCCCGACGCCAGCCAGCGCGCCTTCGCCAGCGCGCGTGCGCGGCTGCTGCAGGTGCGCACGCTGCTGCGCGGCCAGGACAGCCAGGCCTCGGTGGGCTCCGGCTTCCTCGTCACCGACGAAGGGCACCTGATCACCAACTACCACGTCGTCAGCCAGTTCGCGCTGCGGCCCGCGCAGTACCGGCTCGTCTACGCCACCGCCGACGGGCGCCAGGGCGCGCTGCAGCTGCTGGACATCGACGTCGTGCACGACCTCGCGCTGCTGCGCATCGCCGAGCCGGCGGCGGTGGCCGGCCGCGGCGCGCTCGCCTTCCGCCCCGAGAGCGAGCCGCTGCAACGCGGCGAGCGCATCCATTCGCTCGGCAATCCGCTGGACGTCGGCTTCGCCGTGATGAGCGGCGCCTACAACGGCCTGGCCGAACGCAGCTACCTGCCGGTGATCTTCTTCGGCGGGTCGTTGTCCGGCGGCATGAGCGGCGGCCCGGCGCTCGACGAACGCGGCCGCGTCATCGGCGTCAACGTCGCGGCGCGGCGCGACGGCGAGCAGGTCAGCTTCCTCGTGCCGGCGGTCTTCGCCGAGCGGCTGCTCGCGCGCGGTGCCAAGGCCGCGCCGATCACCGAGGCCGTGCATCCGCGCCTCGTGCAGCAGCTCACCGGGCACCAGGAGGCGCTGACGCGCGACTTCCTGGCGCTGCCCTGGCGCGCCTCGGGGCACGCGCAGTACGCGATTCCCGTGCCGCAGGAGACGTTCATGCGCTGCTGGGGCCGCAGCAACCCGCCGGACGCACGCGGCCTGCTCTTCGAGCGCAGCGACTGCACGATGGACAGCCGCATCTTCGTCGGCGGCAACCAGCTGCTCGGCCACCTGGTCGTGCGGCACGAGGCCTACGACGGGCGGCGCATCGGCCCGATCCGCTTCGTCGACCGCTACGCGAAGAGCTTCCGCAACGAGCCGTTCGGCTCGGCCACGCGCAACCAGAGCGCCTCGCACTGCATCGAGGACACCGTGCAGGGCGAAGGGCTGCCGCTGCGCGCCGTGCTGTGCCTGCGCGCGCACAAGCGGCTGCCGGGGCTGTACGACCTGTCGCTGCTCGTGGCCACGCTGGACAGCACCGCGCACGGCGTGCAGGGGCGCTTCGACGCCTACGGCTTCTCGTTCGCCAACGCCCAGAAGCTCGCCGCGCACTACCTGGGCGGCTTCGGCGCGCGCCCGCGCGCGGCAGCCGGCGCCGCGCCGCCGCGCGCGCCGGCTTCCCGGGGGGCGCCATGATCGAGCCGTCGATCGACCTGGCCGGCGCGGTGCCTCCGGTGATGCCACCGGCCGCGTCGCCCACCGTGGCACCGCTGGCGCGGCTCGAGGTGCTCGATCGCGACGGCCGCGTGCGCCAGGCGCTGAACGTGGCGGCGTGGCCGGTGTCGATCGGCCGCGCGATCGACAACGACGTCGTGCTCGACGACCCGCACGTCGCTGCCTACCACGCCCGCATCGAGGCCACGGGGGCCGCCGCCGACGGTGCCGAAGCACTCCAGTTGCGCGTGCTGCCCGGCCGCAACGGCATGCGTTGTGGCCGCCGCGTGCTGCCCCCGGGGGGCGATCCGGTGGCCCTGGAAGCGCTGCGCTCGGGTGCGGCGCGGCCGCAGTCGGGCCGACCCGCTTCCGCGGCTGCGCCGCTCGAGCTCCTGGCCGGCCACACGCGCCTGCGGCTTCGCCGTCCGGGCGAGGTGCTCGAGCCCGAGCGCGAGCTCGCCGCCGCGGCGAGCAACCACGCCGCCACGCTCGTGCTGGCGCTGCTGCTTTGGCTGTGGCTGCTGGCCGAACACGCCATCGCGCTGGACCCCGGCAGCAAGGCGTCGGACTGGCTGCCGCCGCTCGTCGGCGCGCCGCTGGCGCTGGCCGGCTGGTGCCTGCTGTGGGCGCTGGCGTCGAAGATCTTCCAGCATCGCTTCGACTTCTGGCCCCACCTTGCCGTGGCCGTGCGCGGCCTGCTGGCCATCGAGGTCGCGCAGTTCGTCCTGCTGTGGGCCTCGGCCCTCAGCGGCTGGCCCGGATTCGCGCGCCTGACGCTCGGCGCCAACGCGGCCATCGGCGTGGTCACGTTGTGGGCGCACGCGCGGCTCGTGTTGCCGCACCAGAAGCGCCCGCTCGCCTGGGCCGCCGCGTCCGCCTACGTCGCCGGCGCGGCGATCCTGATGTCGCTGAACCAGCAGCGCCACGAGCGCTGGTTCGAGCAGCTCTACGGCCACATGCTGCCGCCGCCCTCGCTGGTGTGGCAGACGCCCACGCCGCGCGAGCAGTTCGTGCAGCGTGCCGAGCAGCTGCGCCCGGCGCTGGAAGCCAGCGTCGCCGAGGCGGCGGCCGAACGCAGGCAGGACGGCGAGGCGTCCGACGACGACTGAGAAGCTGTGAACGAACCCTCCACGCCCGCTCGTCACGCCAAACGACGCCCGCTCGTCGTTGCAAATGCTCGCCATAGCCCGAGCTATGGCTGCGCTTTGCGCCTAGATCGGGCGCCGTTTGGCGTGCCGCTCGGGCGCGGCCGGTTCATTCACAGCTTCTGAGCCGGCGAGCGCGCCGCCGCGGGAGCGCGCCGCGCACCGCCTTCCGTGAACTAGGCGACGCGCCCTAGAAAATGCCCGCGCCTCATGCGGCGCGTCCGGCAGTTCCCTGCAAAATAGCACGATCGTTCGTTTCGTGCCCATGCCGCCTCCGCTGACCCCCTCTGCCGTCGCCGCCGCGGGCAGCGCCTCCGCCGACGGCGCCGTCGTGGCGCCGGCTGCCACCACGCCCTCGCGCGCGGTGCAGAAGGGCCAGCAGACGCGCGCCGCGATCCTCGACGCGGCGCTGTCGCTCGCCTCGCAGATGGGCCTGGAGGGCCTGTCGATCGGCGCGCTGGCCGAGGTGATGCAGATGAGCAAGTCGGGGGTCTTCGCGCACTTCGGCTCGCGCGAGGAACTGCAGATCTCCGTCATCCGCGAGTACCACGCGCGCTTCGAGGAAGAGGTGTTCTTCCCGGCGATCCGCGAGCCGCGCGGCCTGCCGCGCCTGCGCGCGCTGTTCGAGCGCTGGGTGCACCGCGTCTCGGTGGAGCTCGACTCGGGCTGCATCTACATCAGCGGCGCGGTCGAGTTCGACGACCGCCCGGGCCCCGTGCGCGACGCGCTCGTGGCGATGGTGCGCACGTGGCACGCGGCCCTGGAGCGGGCCATCCTCGCCTCCATCGAAGCCGGGCACCTGCGCGCCGACACCGACGCGAACCAGATGCTGTTCGAGATGCACGGCCTGATCCTCGCGCTGCACCACGACTGGCGCTTCCTGCGCCACGCCGGCGTGCTCGACCGTGCCCGCGCCGGCTTCGAGCGCGTGCTCGCGCACTACCGGGCGCCCGGCGCCGCCGGCGCGCCCGCCCGTGCGGCCCGCAGGTCGCGTGCGCCGGCCCGGGCCGCCGCGGCGCGCTGAGAACACCTCACCCCGTCACCGCCTACCCAGGGAGAGCCTCCATGCCCCAGTACACGCCGCCGCTGCGCGACATGCAGTTCGTGCTGCACGAGCTGCTCGACGTCACCAGCGAGCTGAAGCTGCTGCCCCGGCACGCCGACATCGACGCCGCGACGATGAACGCCGTGCTCGAGGAAGGCGGAAAGTTCGCCGCCGAAGTGCTGTTGCCGCTCAACCTGCCGGGCGACCAGGAAGGCTGCACGCTCGACAAGGCCACGCACGAGGTGCGCACGCCCAAGGGCTTCAAGGAGGCGTACGCGAAATACGTCGAAGGCGGCTGGCCGGCGCTTTCGGTCGAGCCCGAGTTCGGCGGCCAGGGGCTGCCGATCGTGCTGAACCAGTGCCTGTACGAGATGCTGAACTCGGCCAACCAGGCCTGGACCATGTACCCGGGCCTCTCGCACGGCGCGCTCGAGTGCCTGCACGCGCATGGCACCGAGGAGCAGAAGAAGACCTACCTGCCCAAGCTGACGAGCGGCGTGTGGACCGGCACGATGTGCCTCACGGAGCCGCACTGCGGCACCGACCTCGGCCTGCTGCGCACGAAGGCCGAGCCTCAGGCGGACGGCACCTACAAGCTCACCGGCCAGAAGATCTTCATCAGCGCCGGCGAGCACGACATGGCCGAGAACATCGTGCACCTCGTGCTGGCCCGGCTGCCCGAAGCGCCGCCGGGCAGCAAGGGCATCAGCCTGTTCGTCGTGCCGAAGTCCAACGTGAAGCCCGATGGCTCGCTGGGCGAGCGCAACCCGATCTTCTGCACCGGCCTCGAGCACAAGATGGGCATCCACGGCAACGCCACGGCGCAGCTCACGCTCGAAGGGGCCACCGGCACGCTGGTGGGCGAGCCGCACAAGGGACTGCCGGCGATGTTCGTGATGATGAACGCGGCGCGCCTGGGCGTGGGCAACCAGAGCCTCGGCCTCACCGAGGTGGCCTACCAGAACGCCGCCGCCTACGCGAAGGAGCGGCTGCAGATGCGCGCGCTGTCGGGCCCGAAGGCCAAGGACAAGCCGGCCGACCCGATCATCGTGCACCCGGACGTGCGCAAGATGCTGCTCACCGCGCGCGCCTACGCCGAAGGCGGCCGCGCGCTCGCGATCTACTGCGCGCTGCTCATCGACAAGATGATCGCCAGCGACGACGACGACGAGCGCAAGGACGCCTCGGACCAGCTGGCGCTGCTCACGCCCATCGTCAAGGCCTTCATCACCGACAACGGCTGGATCGCCACGAGCCACTGCCTGCAGGTGTTCGGCGGCCACGGCTACATCGCCGAGTGGGGCATGGAACAGTACGTGCGCGATGCGCGCATCAACATGATCTACGAGGGCACGAACACCGTGCAGAGCCTGGACCTGCTCGGCCGCAAGGTGCTCTCCGACAACGGCGCGAAGCTGAAGAAGTTCGGCAGGCTCATCGCCGCGTTCGTCGAGGAGGAGGGCACGAACGAGGCGATGCAGGAGTTCGTCAACCCGCTGGCCGACCTCGGCGACAAGGTCACCAAGCTCACCACCGAGCTCGGCATGAAGGCGTTCGCCAACGCCGACGAGGTGGGCGCCGCGGCGGTGGACTACCTGCGCGTGGCCGGCCACCTCGTCTTTGCGTACTTCTGGGCGCGCATGGCGAAGGTCGCGCTGGCGAAGCAGCAGGAGCAGGGCGAAGCGGCCGACTCGTTCTACACCGCCAAGCTGCACACGGCCCGCTTCTACTTCGCCAAGCTGCTGCCCGAGACGGCCGGCCTGATCCGCAGCGCGCGCGCCGGCCTGGCGCCGCTGATGGCCATGGACGAAGCGTTGTTCTAGAGTCGGACGACGGACCGTTCAGGAAGGAGCCCCCATGAGAGACGTGATGTTCGCCGCCGCCGTGGCGCTGCTGGCCCAGGCCGCCTTCGCGCAGGCCACGCCGGTGGGCCTGTGGAAGACGATCGACGACGAGACGAAGCAGGAGAAGAGCCACGTGCGCATCAGCGAGGCGGCCGGCGTCGTCAGCGGCAAGATCGAGAAGCTGCTCGACCCGACCAAGCAGGACGCGAAGTGCGACAAGTGCACCGACGCGCGCAAGGACCAGCCGGTGCTCGGCATGACCATCATCGAAGGCGTGAAGAAGAGCGCCGAGGAAGCCTACTGGGACGGCGGCAGCATCCTCGACCCGAACAACGGCAAGACCTACCGTGTGCGCCTGACGCTGAAGGACGGCGGCAAGACGCTCGAGGTGCGCGGCTTCATCGGGCCCTTCTACCGCAACCAGACCTGGGTGCGCGTCGAGTGACGCCGCGCTGCGAAAGGACACACCCGTGAACCGATTCAACGTGCGCAAGGTGGCCGTGCTCGGCGCCGGCGTGATGGGCGCGCAGATCGCCGCCCACCTCGTCAACTGCAAGGTGCCGGTGATCCTGTTCGACCTGCCGGCGAAAGAAGGCCCCAAGAACGGCATCGTCACCAAGGCCGTCGAGAACCTGAAGAAGCTCAAGCCGGCGCCGCTCGGCGTTGCCGAGGACGCGCTTCAGATCGAGCAGGCCAACTACGAAGAGCACCTCGCGAAGCTCGGCGAATGCGACCTCGTCATCGAGGCCATCGCCGAGCGCATGGACTGGAAGCTCGACCTCTACAAGCGCATCGCGCCGGCCGTGGCGCCGCACGCGCTGGTGGCGAGCAACACGTCGGGCCTGTCGATCACGAAGCTCGCCGAGGCGCTGCCGGCCGGGATCCAGCCGCGCTTCTGCGGCATCCACTTCTTCAACCCGCCGCGCTACATGGCGCTGGTGGAACTGATCGCGACGCCGGCGACGAAACCCGAGGTGCTCGACGAGCTCGAGGCCTTCGTCACCACCGCGCTCGGCAAGGGCGTCGTGCGCGCGAAGGACACGCCGAACTTCGTCGCCAACCGCGTGGGCATCGCCGGCATGATGGCGACGATGGCCGAGGCGCAGAAGTTCGGCCTCACCTTCGACGTCGTCGACGACCTCACCGGCAAGAAGATGGGCCGCGCTTCCAGCGGCACCTTCCGCACGGCCGACGTCGTGGGCCTGGACACGATGGCGCATGTCGTCAAGACGATGCAGGACAACCTCGGCCCGGGCAAGACCGAGGACCCGTTCCACGCCCTGTACGCCACGCCCCCGGTGCTGGCGCAGCTCATCGAGAAGGGCGCGCTCGGCCAGAAGGCCGGTGCGGGCTTCTACAAGAAGGTGGGCAAGGACATCCTGCGCCTCGACCCGGCGAAGGCCGACTACGTGCCCGCCGGCGGCAAGGCCGAGCCGATCGTCGAGCGCATGCTGAAGAAACCCGCCGCCGAGCGGCTGAAGCTGCTGCGCGAGAGCACGAACCCGCAGGCGCAGTTCGTCTGGGCCATCCTGCGCGACGGTTTCCACTACGCCGCCGTGCACCTGGAGAGCATCGCCGACAGCGCGCGCGACGTGGACCTGGCGATGCGCTGGGGCTTCGGCACGAAGCAGGGCCCGTTCGAGCTGTGGCAGGAAGCCGGCTGGAAGCAGGTGGCCCAGTGGGTGAAGGAAGACATCGACGCCGGCAAGGCGCTCTCGAACGCATCGCTGCCCGCGTGGGTGTTCGAAGGGCCGGTGCCCGACAAGGGCGTGCACACGAGTGAAGGCTCGTGGAGCCCGGCGAAGAAGGCCTACGTGCCCAGGAGCACGCTGCCCGTCTACCAGCGGCAGCTGTTCCCCGAGGCGATGGCGGGCTCGAACGCGCCCGATCCTCTGAAGAGCGGCACGGAGCTCTTCAGGAACGAGGAGATCCGCGTCTGGACGCTCGACGGCGAGGTGGTCATCGCCAGCATCACCGCCAAGCTGCACCTCATCAGCCCGGCCGTCACCGAAGGCCTGCTGAAGGCGGTGGAGATCGCCGAGCAGGGCTACGCCGGCATGGTGATCTGGTCGCCGGACGACGTGTTCTCGGCCGGCGCGAACCTCGAATCGCTGATGCCGGTGTTCATGAAGCTCGGCGCCAAGGGCATCAAGCCCGAGGAGAAGAAGCTGCAGGACCTGATGCTGCGCATGCGCTACGCGCAGGTGCCGGTGGTGGCGGCGGTGCGCGGGCTGGCGCTGGGTGGCGGCTGCGAGCTCGCGGTGCACTGCGCAAGGCGCGTGGCGCACATGGAGAGCTACGTCGGCCTGGTGGAAGTGGGCGTCGGCCTCATCCCCGGCGGCGGCGGCCTCACGTACATCGCGCGCCGCGCGGCCGAGATGGCGAATGCCGGCAACGCCAGCGCCGACATCCAGAAGTTCCTGATCGACGGCTTCACCAGCGCCGCGATGGCCAAGGTGGGCACGAGCGCCATCGAGTCGCGCAAGCTCGGCTACCTGCTGTGGAGCGACGTGATCGTGCCGCACAAGGACGAGCTGCTCTTCGTCGCCATGGCGCAGGCCAAGGCGATGGCCGCCAGCGGCTATCGCCCGCCGGCGAAGGTGCCGTTCCCGGTGGCCGGCCGCAACGCCATCGCCACCATCCAGGGCCAGCTGGCCAACATGCGCGACGGCGGCTTCATCAGCGCGCACGACTTCCACATCAGCACGCTGATCGCCGAGGTGGTGTGCGGCGGCGACGTCGACGCCGGCTCGCTCGTCACCGAGGAGTACCTGATGGCGATGGAGCGCGAGCGCTTCTGCGCGCTGCTGGACCACCCGAAGAGCCAGGAACGCATCATGGGCATGCTGCAGACCGGCAAGCCGGTGCGGAACTGAACAAGGCGATGGCGGTTTCGCGCCACGCTCACCCCAACCCTCTCCCGCAAGCGGGAGAGGGAGCCACAGGGGGGCATTCCTCCCTCTCCCGCTTGCGGGAGAGGGCCGGGGTGAGGGCTCGTGAACTGCGCGCCAGCTCCACCGATGCCGAACGCCTTCTCTGGCGCCACCTGCGCAACCGCCACCTCGCTGGGCACAAGTTCCGCCGGCAGCATCCCATCGCAGGCTTCATCGCCGACTTCGCCTGCCTCGAAGCCCATCTCGTGATCGAGCTCGACGGCGGGCAGCACTTCGAGCCGGATGCCGTTGCGGCCGACGGGCGCAGAACGAAGGCATTGGCACGAGCCGGCTTTCATGTGATGCGGTTCGACAACAGGCAGATGCTTGCCGAGACCGGCGCGGTGCTGGCTTCGATCGAAGATTGGCTGGCTAAGCATCACCCTCACCCCAGCCCTCTCCCGCGAGCGGGAGAGGGGGTAAGTCATCCTCACCCCGGCCCTCTCCCTCACGCGGGAGAGGGGGTTGAAGACAAGGAGCTCGCATGAGCACGAAACAAGTCCAGGACGCCTACATCGTCGCCGCCACCCGCACGCCCATCGGCAAGGCGCCGCGCGGCTTCTTCCGCCACACGCGGCCCGACGACCTGCTCGTCGCTGCGGTGAGGAACGCGCTGGCGCAGGTGCCCTCGCTCGACCCGAAGGCGATCGAGGACGCCATCATCGGCTGCAGCTTCCCCGAAGCCGAGCAGGGCATGAACATGGCGCGCGCCGCGATGGTCATCGCCGGGCTGCCGCATTCGGTGGGCGGCGTCACGGTCAACCGCTTCTGCGCCAGCGGCCTCACGGCGCTGCAGATGGCGGCCGACCGCATCCGCATCGGTGAAGCCGACGTGATGATCGCCGGCGGCGCCGAGAGCATGAGCCTGGTGCCGATGGGCGGCGGCAAGCCTTCGTTCAACCCCGAGGTGTTCGCCAAGGACGAGAACGTCGGCATCGCCTACGGCATGGGGCTGACGGCCGAGAAGGTGGCCGCGCAGTGGAAGGTGGGCCGCGAGGCGCAGGACGCGTTCGCGCTGGCGTCGCACCAGAAGGCGCTGGCCGCGCAGGCCGCGGGCGAGTTCGCCGACGAGATGACGCCGGTCGAGATCGTCGACCGGTTCCCGAACCTCGAGACCGGCGAGGTGGCGACGAAGACGCGCACGGTGAAGCTCGACGAGGGCCCGCGCCCCGATACCAGCCTGGAAGGCCTGGCCAAGCTCAGGCCGGTGTTTGCGGCCAAGGGCAGCGTCACCGCCGGCAACAGCAGCCAGACGAGCGACGGCGCCGGCGCGCTGATCCTCGCCAGCGAGAAGGCGGTGAAGCAGTTCGACCTGAAGCCGCTGGCCCGTTTCGTCAGCTTCGCCGCACGCGGCGTGAAGCCCGAGATCATGGGCATCGGCCCGATCGAGGCGATTCCCGCCGCGCTCGGCTACGCGGGGCTCAAGCTCGACGACCTCGGCTGGATCGAGCTCAACGAGGCCTTCGCCGCGCAGGCGCTGGCGGTCATCAACACCGTCGGCCTCGACCCCGCCAAGGTGAACCCGATGGGCGGCGCCATCGCGCTCGGCCACCCGCTCGGTGCCACCGGGGCCATCCGCGCCGCCACCGTCGTGCACGCGCTGCGCCGCAAGAACCTGAAGTACGGCATGGTGACGATGTGCGTGGGCATGGGCCAGGGGGCCGCCGGCATCCTCGAGCGCGTCTGACGACACACCCGCGCAACGCCTGCGCCACCCGGAGGGAGACCACCGCATGAGCATCAAGACCGCCACGATCAACGGCGTGGCCACGATCGAGATCGCGCGCCCCGAGAAGAAGAACGCGCTGACACACGCGATGTACACCGCGATGGCCGACGCGCTGGACGCGGCGGGCGAGGACAAGGCCGTGCGCGCCGTGCTCTTCACCGGGCAGCCGGGCATCTACACCTCGGGCAACGACCTCGAGGACTTCATGGCGCGCGGCCGCGCCGGCGGCGGGGGCGGCAGCGCGGTGGAAGACACGCCCGTCGGCCGCTTCCTCTTCACGCTGGCCCGGTTCGAGAAACCGGTCGTCGTGGCCGTCACCGGCGCGGCCATCGGCGTGGGCACGACGATGCTGCTGCACAGCGACCTCGTCTACGTCTCGGACGAAGCGCGCCTGGTGATGCCGTTCGTGAGCCTGGGCCTCGTGCCCGAGTTCGCCTCGAGCCTGCTGGTGCCGCAGCTGATGGGCGGCCGCCGCGCGGCCGAGAAGCTGCTGCTCGGCGAGCCGATCACGCCCGAGCAGGCGGTGGAGTTCGGCATCGCCAACGCCGTCATTCCCGCCGGCGAGGTGGTGAACCACGCACGCCGCATGGCCGAG
>JAHCKS010000149.1 GCA_026125665.1 Rubrivivax sp. | reverse complement strand
ACGCTGGAGGAGGTGGGCAAGCAGTTCGACGTGACACGCGAGCGCATCCGCCAGATCGAGGCCAAGGCGATCCGCAAGCTCAAGCACCCCAGCCGCTCGGACAAGCTGCGGACCTACCTCGACAACCTGTGATTCGTGGGGGAGAGCGTCGCCCACCCCCGCCGTTACACTCGTTGACAACGCAGCGCCGCCTCGACCACGTGCCCAGCCAGTGACGCGCATCGCCGAACGCACCGTCCTCTTTGCCGACCTGCGCGGCAGCACGGCGCTGTTCGAGAGCCTCGGCAACGCCGAGGCGACGTCGGTGGTCACGCATTGCGTCAACGCCGTCGGCGGCCCGGTACACGCGCATGGCGGCACGGTCATCAAGACGCTGGGCGACGGCCTGATGGCCGTCTTCGACGAGCCGCGCGATGCGCTCGACGCCGCCGTCGAGATGCACGACACGCTGGACGCCATCGTCACGCGCGGCAGCGAACGCGGCGCCTCCTCGGGCCTGCGCGCGCTGCGCCTGCAGGTCGCCATGGCGCGCGGCGAGGTGGTCGAGATGGCCGGCGACTGCTACGGCGACGCCGTCAACGTGGCCGCGCGCCTGCTCGACCATGCCGGCGACAACGAGACGCTCATCACCGTCGAGGTGATGCAGGACCTGTCGCTGGAGATGCGGGCGCGCTTCCGCAGCCTCGACCGCCTCGTGCTGCGCGGCCGCGTCGAGCCGGTGCAGGTCTTCGTCATGGGTGGCCGCCGCCGCGCTTCCGAAGGCATGCCCACGCAGTTCAGCGGCGTGGCGCAGGACTTCGAGCCCGACGGCCTGCGCCTGACCTGGACGCAGGTGAACCGCGTCTTCGCCAGCCAGCAGATGCCGGTGGTGCTGGGCCGCAGCGCGCAGGCCACCTTCTGCGTCGACGACTCGCGCGTCTCGCGCTCGCACGCGCGCGTCGACTGGCACGGCGGCGCCTTCCAGCTGACGGACCTCAGCTACAACGGCACCTTCGTGCGCTTCAACGACGGCGAAATCGTCAGCCTGAGGCGTGGCACCTGCACGCTGCACGGCAGTGGCGTGATCGGCCTCGGCGGGCCTCCCACCGACCCCGGCGCGGCGGCGGTCGAGTTCGACGTGCTGCGCTTCGCGGACACGCAGGCTTCGGTCGGCGTGGATCCGCGCTGAGCGGGCCGGCCCCCCCACGCGCGCCGCGCGCCGCGATCCCGGCGAAGCCATGCGTGTCCTCTACGTCGACGACGACCGGGTCAACAGCCTGCTCTTCGCCGAGCTTTGCCGCATCGCCGGCGACGTGGCGGTCGAGTCCGCCGGCAGCGCCGAGGAGGCGCTGGAGTTGCTCGCCGTCCATCCGGTGGACCTGCTCGTGCTGGACCTGCATCTGCCCGACGCCGACGGCATGGCGCTGCTGCCGCGCCTGCGCGAACGCGCCGGCCGCGCGCTGCCTGCCTACCTGTGCTCCGCCGATGACCCGACGCTGCTCGAGGACCGGGCGCGCGCTGCGGGCTTCGAGGCCTGCTGGAGCAAGCCGCTCGACGTGCCGCAGGTGCTGGCTGCGCTGCGCTTGCACGCCGGACGAGCCGGCGCGTGAACGCACCCGACCCGAGGAGCGCGCCCGGGCCTGCCGCGCGAGAAGGGACCCCCGGGGGGCCGCCTGCGGGCGCGGCCATGCCTGACGCTGGCCCGGCCCGGGCCGGCGGCGGCGGCATGCCTTTCCGCCACGGCCAGCCGCTGCGCACCGCAGTGCTGCTCGTCAACCTGGGCACCCCGAGCGCGCCGACCGCAGCGGCGACGCGCCGCTACCTCGCCGAGTTCCTGGCCGATCCGCGCGTGGTCGAGATCCCCCGCCCGCTCTGGCTGCCGCTGCTGCATGGCGTCATCCTGCGCGTGCGTCCGGGCCGCTCGGCGGCGAAGTACGCCGGCATCTGGCTGCCGGAGGGCTCGCCGCTCGCCGTGTGGACCGGGCGCCAGGCGCTCGCCCTGCAGCAGTGGCTTGACGAAGCGCGGCCGGGCCTCGTCGTCGCGCACGCCATGCGATACGGCAAACCGTCGGTGGCATCGCGCCTCGACGAGCTCGCCCTCGCCGGCGCCACGCGCGTGCTCGTGCTGCCGCTCTATCCGCAGTACTCGGCGGCCACCACCGCGAGCGCCTTCGACGCCGTGGCCGCCTGGGCGCGGCGCGCCCGGCGGGTGCCTGCCTTGCGCTTCGTCGATGCCTTCCACGACGACGCCGGCTACATCGACGCACTGGCCGAGGCCCTTTCGGCACACTGGCGCGAGCGCGGCCGCGCCGAGCGGCTGCTGCTCAGCTTCCACGGCATGCCGGCGCGCACCCTCGCGCTCGGCGATCCGTACTTCTGCCACTGCCAGAAGACTGCCCGGCTGCTCACCGAGCGCCTGGCCCTGGACCCGGCGACCGTGCAGGTGACGTTCCAGAGCCGCTTCGGCAGGGCACGCTGGCTGGAGCCCTACACCGAGCCGACGCTGCGCGGCCTGGCGGCGGCCGGTGTCAAGAGCGTCGACGTGATCTGCCCCGGCTTCGTCGCCGACTGCCTGGAGACGCTGGAGGAGATCGCGATCGAGGCACGCGCCGCGTTCCTCGAGGCCGGCGGGCTCGACTTCCGCTACGTGCCCTGCCTCAACGCGGCCCCCCGCTGGATCGAGGCCCTCGGTGCTCTCGTGTTGCGCCACCTGCAGGGCTGGCCGGCTCCGGGCGAAGGGGCGACGGAAGCCGAGCGCAGCGCCCAGCGCGCACGCGCGCTGGGCCTCGGCGCCACCGGCTGAGGGCCGAACCTGCCGGCCGCGGCCCGTTTCGTCAGCCGCCGGCGCGCCGGCGTGCGTGCCAGGCCGCAAGGCGCGGCAACACCAGCACCGCCAGCACGATGACCAGCAGCGCCAGCGACGCCGGCCGCTCGACGAAGATCGTCCACCGCCCTTCGCCGATCGACAGCGCATTGCGCAGCTGCGCTTCGGCCAGCGGGCCGAGGATCAGGCCGACGATCACCGGCGCGGCCGGGAAGTCGAAGCGCCGCATCAGCACGCCGAGCAGCCCGACGCCGTACATCAGGAACAGGTCGAACGCGCTCTGCCGCATGCCGTACACGCCGACCGTCGCGAAGATCAGGATGCCGGCGTACAGCGGCGGCCGCGGAATCTTCAGCAGCTTGACCCACAGCCCCACGAGGGGCAGGTTGAGCACCAGCAGCATCACGTTGCCGATGTAGAGCGATGCAATCAGCGCCCAGACGAGCGCCGAGCTCGTCTGAAACAGCTGCGGCCCGGCGTTGATGCCGTAGTTCTGCAGCGCCGACAGCAGGATCGCCGCCGTCACCGAGGTCGGGATGCCCAGCGTGAGCAGCGGCACCAGCGTGGCGGTCACGGCCGCGTTGTTCGCCGCTTCGGGGCCGGCCACGCCCTCGATCGCGCCGGTGGTGCCGAACTCCTCGGGGTGCTTGCTCAGCTTGCGTTCGACGCCGTAGCTGAGGAAGGTCGGGATCTCCGAGCCGCCCGCCGGAATCGTGCCGAACGGAAAGCCGAGCGCCGTGCCGCGCAACCAGGCCGGCCACGACCGCCGCCACTCGGTGCGCGTCATGTGCACCTTGTTCATGGCGTTCATCTCGCCCTTGAACCGCCCTTCGTACAGCGCCGTGTACAGCGTCTCGCCGACGGCGAACAGCCCGACCGCGACGAGCACGACCTCGACGCCGTCGAAGAACTCGGGGATGCCGAAGGTGTAGCGCGGCGCGCCACTGATCTGGTCCAGGCCGACGATGCCCATCGCGATGCCGAGGAAGAGCGCGGTCAGCCCGCGCAGCGTGCTCTTGCCGAGCACCGCGCTGACGGTGGTGAACGCCAGCAGCATCAGCATGAAGTACTCGGGCGGACCGAGCTTGACCGCGAGCTCGGCGACGATCGGCGCGAACAGCGTCACGAGCACGGTGGCGATCGTGCCGGCGACGAACGAGCCGATCGCCGAGGTCGCGAGCGCGGCCCCGGCACGGCCGTTCTTGGCCATCTTGAAGCCCTCGAGCGCGGTCACCATCGTGCCGGTCTCGCCCGGCGTGTTCAGCAGGATCGAGGTCGTCGAGCCGCCGTACATCGCGCCGTAGTAGATGCCGGCAAAGAAGATCATCGAAGCGGTCGGCTCGACCTGCGCCGTGATCGGCAGCAGCATCGCCACCGTGACCGCGGGGCCGAGCCCGGGCAGCACGCCGATCGCGGTGCCGACCGCGCACCCGACGAACGCCCACAGCAGGTTGACCGGCGTCGCCGCGGTCGCGAAGCCGCCGAGCAGCTGGTTCCAGATGTCGAGCATCGCTGCCGCCTCAGAGCCAGCCGGTGCCGGTCAGCCCGGGCAGGCTGATGCCGAGCACCTTGGTGAACAGCCAGAACGCCGGCGCAGCAATCGCCACGCCGGTGGCGAGGTCGGCGACGGTGCGGCCCACGCCACCGGCTCCGCCGCCCTCCGAGACGCGCAGCCCGCGCACCGCGAGCGCGAAGCACAGCGCGTTGGCGACGATGAAGCCGGCGCGCGTCATCAGCGCAGCGTCGACCAGGATGCCGGTGGACACCCAGGCGATGGCGATCCAGTCGCCGCGTGGCGCGCCCGAGCCGAGCTCGAGCCCGCGCCAGCCGCCGCGCAGCGCGTGCACGACGAGCACGGTACCGCACACCGCCAGCGCGCCGGTCATCGTCCAGGCGAGGAAACTCGGGCCGATGCCGGCGTAACCGACGCCACCGCGGATCTCCAGCGCTCCGAGCGCCAGCAGCGCAGCGATCAGCACGACCCCGGCGCCGATCGCCGCCTGCAGCCGCACCGACTCAGACGAATGTGCCGCCATCGTTCCTCCCGCGTGGCGCCGGAACGCGCCGCCGCCCGGCGGCGCGGCGCCCGTCAGACCATGCCGGCCTTGACCATCGTCGCGCGCAGCGACGCGAAGTCGCGCTCGACGAAGTCCTCGAACTCCTTGCCCGCCAGAAGCGCCGGCGTCCAGTTGTTCTTCTCGAGCGCCTCGGCCCAGGCCTTGGTCTTGGTCGCCTTGACGACCATGTCGGTCAGGGCCTTGCGCTGCGCGGCGTTGATCTCGGGTGCGGCGTACACGCCGCGCCAGTTGCCGATGACGACGTTGATGCCCTGCTCCTTGAGCGTCGGCACGTCGATGCCCTTGAGGCGCGTGTCGGAGGTGATGCCGATGGGCTTCATCTTGCCGGCCTCGATGTACTGCTGGAACTCGCTGTAGCCGCTGCCACCGACCGTAACGTTGCCCCCGAGGATGGCCGCGGTCGCCTCGCCGCCGCCGCGGAACGGCACGTAGTTGATCTTCGACGCGTCGACCCCGACCTCGCGCGCGATCATCGCCGCGGCGATGTGCTCGGTCGAGCCGCGCGAGCCGCCGCCCCACTTGACGCTGCCCGGGTCCTTCTTCAGCTGTTCGACCACGTCCTTCATCGTCTTGAACGGCGACGAGGCGGGCAGCACGAAGACGTTGTACTCGCTGGTCAGCCGCGCGATCGGCGTGGCCTGCGTGATGCTCACCGGCGGCTTGCCGGTGATGATGCCGCCCAGCATGACCGCGCCCATCACCATCAGCGCGTTCGGGTCGCCCTTGCTGGCGTTGACGAACTGCGCCAGGCCGATGGCGCCGGCTGCGCCGCCCTTGTTCTCGTAGGTGACGGCGCTCGCTGCGCCGGCCTCCTGCAGCGCCTTGCCGAGCGCGCGGCCGGTGCTGTCCCAGCCGCCGCCCGGGTTGGCCGGGATCATCATCTTCAGGTTCGCCGCGGCGCGCGCCGAAAGCGGCCAGGCACCGGCGGCGGCGAAGGCGGCGAGGGTCTTGAGGAATGTGTCGCGACGCATGTTGAGTCTCCTGCGGTGTGGTGACGACGAGGCCGGCAACGGCGCGCATCGCGCTGCCCCGCCGTTGCCCGGCATCGTGGCGCAACGCGCTGTCAGCGGGCTGTCGATGGCCTCCGGGGAATCGCCTACGGGGATTCCCCAGGTGCACCGATGGAGCGCACGTTCCGATGCCGATAATCCGCCGCTCGCACCTGCACGATGAAGCTGCTGCTGATCGAAGACAACCCGGCGATGCAGACGACGCTGGCGCGCAGCTTCGAGCGCCGCGGCATGCAGGTGGTGCTGTGCGCCGATGGCACCAAGGCACTGTCGCGCTGGCAGGCGAGCGTGCCCGACGTGGTGATCCTCGACCTCAGCCTGCCCGGGCAGGACGGCCTGCAGGTGCTGAGCGCGGCGCGGGCCGAAGGCCTGGCGACGCCGGTGCTCATCCTCACCGCGCGTGGCACCGTCGGCGACCGCATCCTCGGCCTCGACACCGGCGCCGACGACTACCTCGCCAAGCCGTTCGATCTCGACGAACTGGAGGCACGCGTGCGCGCGCTGGCCCGGCGCACCCGCGGCAGCGCTAGCGAAGCGGCCTCGGGCGCGGCGTTCTGCGGCCTGGCCGTGGACGCATCGAGCGGCGCCGTCTACCAGCATGGCCGGCCGCTGGACCTGAGCGCGCGCGAAGCGGCGCTGCTGCGCGCGCTGCTCGCCCGCCCCGGGCACGCCGTGGCGAAGGAGCGGCTGACCGACGTGGTCTTCGCCGGCGAGGCAGGCGTGCAGGCCGACGCCATCGAGGTGGTCGTCTACCGCCTGCGCAAGAAGCTCGTGGGCAGCGGCACGGTGCTCGTCACGCTGCGCGGTCTCGGCTACCTGCTGAAGGCGGACGCCGCGGCCGAGCCGGCCAGCGGCCCGCACGAGGCTGCGCCATGAACGGCGCGACCGCACGCCGACCCGCCCGGCCGGCACGTCCGTCGCTGCGGCGCGTGCTGCTCGTGGGCCTGCTGGCCCCGGTGCTCGGCATCGTGGCGCTCGGTGCGGCACTGCTCTACGCGTTCGCCCTCGAGGCCGCCAACTCGGCCTACGACCGCACGCTGCTCGCGTCGGCCAAGGCCATCGGCGAGCAGCTGCACGTGCAGGGCGAAGGCGCCCAGGCGCGGCTCGCGGCCTCGCTGCCCTACAGCGCGCTCGAGGCGTTCGAGGCCGACAACCGCAGCCGGCTCTACTACCGCGTCACCGGCTTCCACGGCGAGATGGTCTCGGGCTTCCCGGACCTGCCGCCGCCGCGGCCGGCCGGCAACGAACGCAACACCTTCGCCGCGCTCGTGCACTTCTACGACGAGAGCTACCGCGACGAACCGGTGCGCATGGCGGTGCTGCTGCAGCCGGTGGCCGGGCCCGACGGGCACGGCATGGCGACGATCCAGGTCGCCGAGACGCTGGAGCTGCGCCAGGCGCTGGCGCGCAGCCTGCTGCTGCGCACGCTGACGCAGCAGGCCGCGCTCATCGCCGTCATCGTGCTCGTCGTCGTCTTCGTCGTGCACCGCGCCACGCGCTCGGTGCGCGAGTTCAGCGGCCAGGTCCGCGCCCGCCCCGAGACCGACCTCTCGCCGCTGCCCGAAGGTGCGGCGCCGCGCGAGCTGCAGCCGCTGGTCGAGGCCACGAACGGCGTCATGGCGCGGCTGGCGCACCTGCTCGCGCACCAGAAGCGCTTCGTGCGCGACGTGTCGCACCAGCTGCGCACGCCGCTGGCGGTGCTGAAGGCGCAGGTGCAGTCGGCACGCCGCGGCGACGTCGACGCGGCGACGGCACTGGCCGAGATCGACCACACCGTCGGCCGCGCCACCGAGCTGGCCAACCAGATGCTCGCGCTGGCCAAGGTGGAGCAGCTGCGCCTGCAGGGCGACGCGCCGGTGCGCAACTGGTCGGGCATCGTGCGTGCCGTGGCGCTCGATCTCTCGGCCCTGCTGGCCGAAGCGCAGCTCGACTTCGAGCTCGCCACGCCGCCCGGGCCGGTGCCGGTGCGGGGCCACGAGTGGGCCCTGCGCGAGCTGACGCGCAACCTGATGCACAACGCCATCAAGCACAGCCCTCGGGGCGGGCGGCTGGCCGTCACCCTGGCCGCCGAGGACGGGCTGGCGCGCCTCGTCGTCGCCGACGCCGGCCCGGGCATCGCCGATGATTTGCGCCAGCGCCTTTTCGAGCCGTTCGCCGCCGGCGGCACGCACGCCGGCTCCGGGCTCGGGCTGGCCATCTGCCGCGAGATCGTCGCCAGCCTTGGTGGCCACATCGTGCTGGTGAACCGCCAGCGCGGCGGCGCGATCGACGGGCTCGACGCGACCGTCGAGCTGCCGCTGGCCGGCGGGCCGGCGTGCTTGGCCGAGCCTCGTGCGAGCTCGACGGCCTTGGCGGCGCCCGGGGCCGAGCCCGCCGTGCTGCCGGCGTTCTGGCGCCCGCGGGCCGGCGCCTCCGCGCCGCCGGCGGCTGTCGACCCGCTTGCGGCCGCAGCGCCGCCAAGCCGGCTCGCCACGCCTTCGGAGGCCGGGACCTGAGCGCACCTCGCCCGGCGAGGGCACCCACCGTGCCCGCTGCAAGCCCTGCCAGCGGCGGGCTCGACCGCATGCGGCTGGACAAGTGGCTCTGGGCCGCCCGCTTCTACAAGACGCGTGCGCTGGCCGCCGAGGCGGTGGCGCGCGGCCGCGTCGAGGTGAACGGGCAGGCAGCCAAGCCGGGCCGCGAGCTCAAGAGCGGCGATCGGTTGCGCCTGCGCCAGGGGCCCGACGAGCGCATCGTCGACGTGCGCGGCCTGAGCACCCAGCGCGGCCCGGCGGCCGTGGCGCAGGCGCTCTATGCCGAGACGCCGGAGAGCCTCGCCGCGCGAGAGCGCGCCGCCGAGTTGCGGCGCCTGGCCGGCGGCCCTGCCCATGCGCCTGGCGAGGGCCGCCCGACCAAGCGCGACCGGCGCCAGCTCGCCGCCTGGCAGCGCTGGAGCGCCAGCGTCGACGACCTTCCCGGGCCCGGCGGCAACAACTGACCCCGGTCGCGGGCACGCCATCCTTGAAAATGCGCCGTTGCGCCCCAAGGTCCCCCCGGTTCCGGTCAAGGTTCCGCGACTCCCAGCCACCATGCACCCCGACAACAACGATCCCGCCCCGCACGGCGGCCCGACCGCCCAGCCGTCCGGCGGGGCGGCCCCTGCGACTTCCGCGCAACCCGCGGCGCCCGGCGCCGGAGCCGGCCCGGGCGCCGCTCCGGCGCTCGACGCGCTGGGCGACGCGCTGGCTGCCGAGCTGGCCGAGCTGAAGGCCAAGCACGCCGAGGTCGCCGACGCCTACCTGCGTGCCAAGGCCGAGGCGGAGAACATCCGCCGCCGCGCCGAGGAGGACATGGCCAAGGCGCGAAAGTACGCCGTCGAGGCCTTTGCCGAGAGCCTGCTGCCCGTCAAGGACAGCCTCGAGGCCGCCATCACCCAGCCCGGCGCCACGAGCGAACAGCTTCTCGAAGGCGTGCACGCGACGCTGCGCCAACTCGCCGGCGCGCTGGAGCGCAACAAGGTCGTGCAGGTCGCGCCGCCCGCCGGCACCAAGTTCGATCCGCACCAGCACCAGGCGATCAGCGTGGTGCCGGCCGATCAGGAGCCCAACACCGTCGTCACGGTGCTGCAGAAGGGCTACCTCATCAACGAACGCGTGTTGCGCCCGGCACTCGTGACGGTGGCCGCGGCGAAGTAGCCCGTCGGGCGGCGCCGGACCCTTGAAACCGCCGGCACGACCCGCAACTCGTGCAGGACGAATCGGAATCCCTCCCAGGAGCAAAGCGCATCATGGCCAAGATCATCGGCATCGACCTCGGCACCACCAACTCGTGCGTGGCCGTCATGGAGGGCAACTCCACGAAGGTCATCGAGAACAGCGAGGGGGCGCGCACCACGCCTTCGATCGTCGCCTACCAGGAAGACGGCGAGATCCTCGTCGGCGCCTCCGCCAAGCGCCAGGCGGTGACGAACCCGAAGAACACGCTCTACGCGGTGAAGCGCCTGATCGGCCGCAAGTTCACCGAGAAGGAGGTGCAGAAGGACATCGACCTGATGCCCTACAAGATCGTCGCCGCCGACAACGGCGACGCGTGGGTCGAGGTGCGCGGCAAGAAGATCGCGCCGCCGCAGGTCAGCGCCGAGGTGCTGCGCAAGATGAAGAAGACGGCCGAGGACTACCTCGGCGAGGAAGTGACCGAGGCCGTCATCACGGTGCCGGCCTACTTCAACGACAGCCAGCGCCAGGCCACCAAGGACGCCGGCCGCATCGCCGGGCTGGAAGTCAAGCGCATCATCAACGAGCCGACGGCTGCGGCGCTCGCCTTCGGCCTCGACAAGCACGGCAAGGGTGATCGCAAGATCGCCGTGTTCGACCTCGGCGGCGGCACCTTCGACATCTCGATCATCGAGATCGCCGATGTGGACGGCGAGAAGCAGTTCGAGGTGCTGTCGACGAACGGCGACACGTTCCTCGGCGGCGAGGACTTCGACCAGCGCATCATCGACTACATCATCGGCGAGTTCCGCAAGGAACAGGGCGTCGACCTGAGCAAGGACGTGCTCGCGCTGCAGCGCCTGAAGGAGGCGGCCGAGAAGGCGAAGATCGAGCTCAGCAACAGCACGCAGACCGACATCAACCTGCCCTACATCACGGCCGACGCATCGGGCCCGAAGCACCTGACGCTCAAGCTCACGCGCGCCAAGCTCGAGGCCCTGGTCGAGGACCTGATCGAGCGCACCATCGAGCCCTGCCGCATCGCGATCAAGGACGCGGGCGTCAGCGCCAGCGCGATCGACGACGTCATCCTCGTGGGCGGCATGACGCGCATGCCCAAGGTGCAGGACAAGGTCAAGGAGTTCTTCGGCAAGGAGCCGCGCAAGGACGTCAACCCCGACGAGGCGGTGGCCGTCGGTGCGGCCATCCAGGGCCAGGTGCTGAGCGGCGACCGCAAGGACGTGCTGCTGCTGGACGTGACGCCGCTGTCGCTCGGCATCGAGACGC
>JAHCKS010000148.1 GCA_026125665.1 Rubrivivax sp. | reverse complement strand
CAGGTTCGACGAGCTCATCGGCCGCAGCGACCTGCTCGACACGAAGAAGGGCATCTCGCACTGGAAGGCCAGGGGGCTGGACTTCTCGCGCATCTTCCACCAGCCCGCGGTGCCGGCCGAGGTGCCGCGCTTCCAGGTCGAGGAGCAGGACCACGGCCTGGCGAAGGCGCTGGACAACAAGCTCATCGAACGCTGCCGGCCCGCCATCGACAAGGGCGAGAAGGTGCAGTTCATGGAGGACGCGCGCAACGTCAACCGCAGCGTCGGCGCAATGCTTTCCGGCGAGCTCATCCGCCGCCGCCCCGAGGGCCTGCCCGACCACACCATCTTCATCCAGATGGAGGGTACGGGCGGCCAGAGCTTCGGCGCGTTCCTCGCCAACGGCATCACGCTGTACCTGATCGGCGACGCCAACGACTACACGGGCAAGGGCCTCTCCGGCGGGCGCGTCGTCATCCGCCCGAGCATCGACTTCCGCGGCGACGCGACGAAGAACATCATCGTCGGCAACACGGCGCTGTACGGTGCCACCAGCGGTGAAGCGTTCTTCCGTGGCGTCGCCGGCGAGCGCTTCGCGGTGCGCCTGTCCGGCGCCACCGCGGTGGTCGAGGGCACGGGCGACCACGGCTGCGAGTACATGACCGGCGGCACCGTCGTCGTGCTCGGCAGGACCGGGCGCAACTTCGCCGCCGGCATGAGCGGCGGCATCGCCTACGTGTTCGACGAGGACGGCCACTTCGCCAGCCGCTGCAACCCGAGCATGGTGAGCCTGGAGAAGGTGCCGGCACGCGAGGAGCAGAAGGGGCCTGCTGCGGGCATGCACCGCGAGATGCCCGACGAGGCGGTCCTCAAGAAGCTCGTCGAGGACCACCACCGCTGGACCGGCAGCCTGCGCGCGCGCGAGATCCTCGACAGCTGGGCCGCCTCGCGTGCGCGCTTCGTCAAGGTGCTGCCGCACGAGTACAAGCGCGTGCTCGCGCAGCGCGCCGAGAAGGCCGCCGCCGAACAGGCGGCCCAGGTCACCGTCAAGGCCAAGGCCGGCGCCTCGGTGGCGGCGAAGTAGCCGCTCGACACCGCGCCACGACGATCACGACAGCACCGCACATCATGGGCAAGGTCACCGGCTTCCTCGAATACGAACGCCTCGAAGAAGGCTACGAACCCGTGCAGGTGCGGGTGAAGAACTGGAAGGAGTTCGTCAGCAGCCTCGGCGCGGAGCAGGCCAAGCAGCAGGGCGCGCGCTGCATGGACTGCGGCACGCCGTTCTGCACGAGCGGCTGCCCGGTCAACAACATCATCCCGGACTTCAACGACCTCGTGTACCGCGGCTCGGCGGCCGACTGGCGCGCCGCGATCGACGTGCTGCACCAGACCAACAACTTCCCCGAGTTCACCGGCCGCGTGTGCCCGGCGCCGTGCGAAGCCGCCTGCACGCTCAACGTCAACGACGACCCCGTCGGCATCAAGAGCATCGAGCACGCCATCATCGACCGCGCCTGGGCCGAAGGCTGGGTCAAGCCGATGCCGCCGGCGGCCAAGAGCGGCAGGAAGGTGGCCGTCGTCGGCAGCGGGCCGGCGGGCCTGGCCGCGGCGCAGCAGCTGGCGCGCGCCGGCCACGCCGTCACCGTGTTCGAGAAGAACGGCCGCATCGGCGGCCTGCTGCGCTACGGCATTCCCGACTTCAAGATGGAGAAGAGCCACATCGACCGCCGCATCGAGCAGATGAAGGCCGAAGGCGTGGTCTTCCGCACCGGCGTGCTCGTCGGCGCAATGCCGAAGGACAGCAAGGTCACGAACGACGCGAAGGAGACCGCAAGCGCCGAGCAGCTGCGAGCGGAGTTCGATGCCGTGCTGCTGACCGGCGGCGCCGAGGCATCACGCGACCTGCCGGTTCCCGGCCGCGAGCTCGACGGCGTGCACTTCGCGATGGAGTTCCTGCCGCAGCAGAACAAGGTCGTCGCCGGCGACAAGGTGAAAGGCCAGATCCGCGCCGACGGCAAGCACGTCATCGTCATCGGCGGCGGCGACACCGGCTCCGACTGCGTGGGCACGAGCAACCGCCACGGGGCGGCGAGCGTGACGCAGTTCGAGCTGCTGCCCATGCCGCCCGAGCAGGAGGACAAGCCGCTCGTGTGGCCCTACTGGCCGGTGAAGCTGCGCACGAGCTCGAGCCACGAGGAAGGCTGCGAGCGCACGTTCGCCATCGCCACCAAGGAGTTCATCGCCGGCAACGGCAAGGACAAGGGCCGCGTCGTCGGACTGAGGACCGTGCAGGTGCAATGGGCCGGCGGCAAGATGACCGAGGTCGCCGGCACCGAGAAGGAGTGGAAGGCCGACCTCGTGCTGCTGGCGATGGGCTTCGTGAGCCCGGTGGGCACGGTGCTCGAGGCCTTCGGCGTTGAGAAGGACCCGCGCGGCAATGCCAAGGCGCACACCGAGGCCGAGGGCGGCTACAGGACCAACGTCGACAAGGTGTTCGCCGCCGGCGACATGCGGCGCGGCCAGAGCCTCGTCGTGTGGGCCATCCGCGAAGGGCGGCAGGCGGCGCGCGCGGTGGACGAGTTCCTCACGGGCAGCTCGACGCTGCCGCGCTGAGCGGGGCCCGGTCGCCGGCACGCCGCGAGCCCTGACTGCGCGGCGCACGGCGCGCTCTCGAGAAGCTGAACCTTGCTTCATGCGGATCGCGGCGCGCAAGTCCGAGGCCGCGGGGGGCCACTCAGGGCATCGGCCCGGCGCGCCGGTGATCGATCGTGGGCCGCCCACAGCTTCGTCGCCAACGCCCGCCGCAGTCACGGGCCAGCGATGCTTCAGTCGAGCCCGGGGTCGTGGAACGGGTAGGGCCCTTCGGCCGGTGCCGTGCACACGTGGTGCGTGACGATGCTGCCGTCGTTCCACCAGTGCAGCAGGTAACCCGGCGGCTCGAGCGTGAACATCGACGCTGCGTCGGGGGCGAGGTCCAGCGCCACCGCGTGCGCCGTGCTCGGCGCCGTCATCACCGCCCGCCCGCCCACCGTCGCGCGGATGTTGCGGTGCAGGTGGCCGCAGACGACGAGCTGCACCTGAGGGTGCCGCGCCACCACCTCGGCAAAACCTTCGCGGCCGGCCAGGCCGATCTCGTCCATGTGGCCGATGCCGGTGTCGAACGGCGGGTGGTGCATCGCCACGAGCGTCGGCACATCCGGCGCCTCCTCGAGCCGGGCCCGCAACCACGCGAGGCGCTCGGCGCAGATCTCGCCGCGGCCCTCGCCGGCAACGACCGTGTCCAGGCCGATGATGCGCAGCGGCCAATGCGCCTCCTGCGCCACGAAGTGCCAGAAGCCGGTCCGGCCCACCCACGGGTGCTCGGGAAACGAAGCACGCATCTGCTCGCGGCTGTCGTGGTTGCCGGGGATCAGCAGCCACGGCATCGCCACGCCGCGCAGCCGCTCGTGCAGCCGCTCGTACTCGTCCGGGGCGCCGGCGTCGACGAGGTCGCCGGTGAGCAGCAGCAGGTCGGGGCGCTGCGGCAGCGCCGCCAGGTGGGCGAGGGCCTGGTCGAGGAAGGCCATCGTGTCGACCCGACCGTAGGCGAGCTTGCCCGCGGGCTTGATGTGCAGGTCGGAGAACTGGGCGATCAGCATCGCATGCACCTCCATCGCCGTCGCTTCGCTCAGCCGCCTTTCCACGTGAACGGGAACAGCAGCTGCCGCCAGAAGCCCCTGGGCACATAGTCGCCGAGCACGCCGTAACGCGCCGGCCACTCACGATCACTCTTCACCGCGGTGCCGAACAAGTGGTCCAGGAAGGCGAAGTGCGCCGCGTAGTTGCGGTCCAGCGCCTCCTTGTCCTGGCTGTGGTGCCAGTGGTGGAAGTTCGGCGTGACGATCAGGTAGTTCAGCGGCCCGAGGCGCACGCTGACGTTGGCGTGGTTGAACACCGCCTGGAAGCCGACGATGACGATGTAGGCGTCGATCACTTCCTTGCCGAAGCCGAGCACGAAGATGGGGGCGAGCACGAGCGTGCGCGTGATCAGCAGCTCGACGATGTGCTGGCGCGAGCCCGCCAGCCAGTCCATGCTCTTCACGCTGTGGTGCACGGCATGCAGCCGCCACAGCGCCGGCACCTCGTGGTAGGCGCGGTGCGTCCAGTACTGCACGAGGTCGGCGACGAGCACGATGAGGAACAGCGCCACCGGGAACGGCAGGTCGCGCACCCAGGCCTGCACGCCGTCCTTCACCGCCCAGCCGAAGAAGCGGTGCACCAGCAGGTTCGTCGCCAGCAGCACGAAGCCGACGATGAGGTGGTTGACGAGGAAGTGGTGGAAGTCGGTCTGCCACTCGTCGCGGAAGACCGGCTGCTCCCTGCGCAGCGGGAAGAGCTTCTCGACGAAGACGAACAGCAGCGTCGAGCCGAGCAGGTCGAGGATGAACCAGTCCAGGCCGATGTAGGGCGTGCCGTCGGGGAACGCCGGGTCCACCTCCACCTCGTGGCCGCCGAGCGCCAGCGCCAGGCCGATCAGCACGAAGGTGCCGGCCGACAGCCAGCGCACGCGGCCGAACACCATGTTGAACAGCGCCACCGCACCGGCGAGCACGAGCGCCCAGTACAGCAGCTGGCGCATCACCGCCACGTCGTAGCTCTTGCGCAGCTGCGGCGTCGTCAGGTACTCGGGGAAGTGGAACGCCAGCACGCCGAGGAAACACAGCACGGCCAGCAGGAGCGCCGTCACGCCCGAAGCGAGACCGCGGCCCGGCCGGATTTCGCCATGCGATTCGCTCAGCCGCCGCAGCTTCTCCAGCATCGTCCGCACCTCCAGCGCGCCCACCGCGGGCCGACGGCCCGCGCTGCCTTTCTCGGCGGGCCGACGGCCCGCGCTGCCTCTCTCGGCGGGCCGACCGCCCGCGCGATGGATTATCGGCAGCGGCTGCCGGCCCGCGGCACCGCATCCACCCCGCCCTCCGGGGTGCCCCGGTGCGTCACCGGCCCTATGCCAGAATCGTCCGCAATCACTGGCCACGCCCGCCGTCCCGGGGCACGCGTCGCTTGAACCACGAGAAGAAGTCCGACGACACCCTCATCGAGATCGACCACGTCACGTTCGGCTACGACGCGAGCCGGCTGATCCTCAACGACATCTCGCTGAACTTCCCCCGGGGCAAGGTCACCGCCATCCTGGGCGGCAGCGGCTGCGGCAAGACGACGTTGATGCGCCTGATCGCCGGCGTGCACGGCGTCAATTCCGGCCGCGTGGTCTTCGACGGCGAGGTGCTCGACCACCGCGACAAGGCGCAGATGTTCCGCCTGCGCCGGCGCCTGGGCATGCTGTTCCAGTTCGGCGCGCTCTTCACCGACCTCACCGTGTTCGACAACGTCGCCTTCCCGCTGCGCGAGCACAGCGACCTGCCCGAGGCGCTGATCCGCGACATCGTGCTGATGAAGCTCAACGCCGTGGGCCTGCGCGGAGCCGCCTCCTTGCGCATCAGCGAAGTCTCCGGCGGCATGGCGCGGCGCATCGCGCTGGCGCGCGCCATCGCACTCGACCCCGAGCTCATCATGTACGACGAGCCGTTCGCGGGGCTGGACCTCATCAGCATGGGCGTGGCGGCCAAGCTCATCCGCACGCTCAACGACATCACCGGCGCCACCTCGCTCGTCGTCAGCCACGACGTGCCCGAGTGCATGGCCATCAGCGATTACGTCGTGCTGATGGCCGTCGGCGGGCGCATCGTCGCGCACGGCACACCCAGGGAGCTGATGGACAGCCGCGACCCCGAGACGCGCCAGTTCACGCGCGGCGAGCCCGACGGGCCGGTGAAGTTCCACTACCCGGCACCCGACATCGCCGAGGACTTCGGCGACCGCTCTGCCGAGGCCGCCGGAGCCGGCGGAAGGGCCGGCTGATGGACTGGCTGGCGCGCCTGGGCGCGGTCGCGCTCGACCAGCTGCGCGGCTGGGGCCACGCCGCGGCCTTCTTCGTCGAGCTGCTGCGCGCCGTGCCGGCGGCGCTGCGGCGTTTCCTGCTCGTCGTCACGCAGGTGCACGCCATCGGCAACCGTTCGCTCGTCATCATCCTCGCGTCGGGCATGGCGGTCGGCTTCGTGCTGGCGCTGCAGATGTACTACGCGCTGTCGCGCTACGGCGCCGCCGAGAGCCTGGGCCTCGTCGTGAACCTGTCGCTCGTGCGCGAGCTGGGGCCGGTGGTGACGGCACTGCTGTTCGCCGGCCGCGCGGGGACCTCGCTCACGGCCGAGATCGGCCTGATGAAGGCGGGCGAGCAGCTCGCGGCGCTGGAGCTGATGGCTGTCGACCCGAAGCAGCGCGTGCTCGCGCCACGCCTGGTGGCCGGCATCTTCTCGATGCCCATCCTGGCGATCCTGTTTTCCGCCATCGGCATCCTCGGCGCCTGGGTCGTGGCGGTGCTGCTGATCGGCGTGGACGGCGGCAACTTCTGGTCGATCATGCAGACGGGCGTGGACGTCTGGCGCGATGTCGGCAACGGCATCGTCAAGTCGATGGTGTTCGGCGTCATCTGCACCGTCGTGGCGCTGTACCAGGGCCACGAGACCGAGGCCACGCCCGAGGGTGTGGCCTACGCGACGACACGCACCGTCGTCATCTCGTCGCTGTGGATTCTCGGCATGGACTTCATCCTCACGGCGCTGATGTTCTCCACGCCTTGAGGAACGGGAGAGGACTCGATCATGGGCAACGATCATGGGTAAGAAGGGCATCGAAACGCTGGTCGGCCTGTTCGTGCTGCTGGGCATGCTGGGCCTCGTGTTCCTGGCGATGCAGGCGGCCAACCTCGGCAACGTCGGCGGCGGCGACACCTACGAGGTGCAGGCGCGCTTCGAGAACATCGGCGGCCTGAAGCCGCGTGCGCCGGTTCGCACGGCCGGCGTCGTCGTCGGGCGCGTCAAGGCGATCAGCCTGGACGCCAAGTCGTACCAGGGCGTGGTGACGATGGAGATCGAACGCGGCTACCTTTTCCCGAAGGACACGGCGGCGAAGATCCTCACCGCGGGCCTGCTCGGTGACCAGTACATCGGCCTGGAGCCCGGCGGCGACGACAAGAACCTCGCGCCGGGCGACACGCTGGCGCAGACGCAGAGTGCGGTGGTGCTGGAGAACCTGATCGGCCAGTTCCTCACCGGCCGGGCGGCCGACGCCGGCAGCGGCAGCGCCTCGCCCAACGGCGACTCGCCCGCTTCGGCGGCGGCGGAGCCGAAGAAGTGACCTGGCTCGGCCACCCGGCCCGCCGCGGCGGGCGCTTCGTCGCGCCGGCGCTGCTCGCGCTGGCCCTGCTGGCCGGCGGCTGCGCCACGGCGCCACCGCCGCCCGGCGCGCCGCCCATGGGCACGAACCCGGCCGACCCGTGGGAAGCCTTCAACCGCCGCATGTTCGCCTTCAACGACGCGCTGGACGAGGCGATCCTGAAGCCCGTGGCCACGGCCTACCGCGACAACGTGCCGGAACTGATCCGCCGCGGTGTGGACAACGTGCTGCAGAACATCGGCGACGCCTGGTCGGCCGTCAACCACCTGCTGCAGGGCAAGGTCGAGAGCGGCCTCGAGATGGGTGCCCGCTTCTTCGTGAACACGCTGATGGGATTCGGCGGCCTGCTCGACCCCGCCACCGAGATGCGGCTGGTGCGCCGCTCGGAGGACTTCGGGCAGACGCTCGGCCGCTGGGGCGCCGGGCCGGGCCCGTACGTCGTGTGGCCGCTGCTCGGCCCGCGCACGGTGCGCGACTCGTTCGGCACGATCGTCGACATGCCCTTCGAACCGAGCCGCCTGCCGGCCACCGAGACTGGCCGTTATGCCACCGCCGCGCTGGCAGTCATCAACACGCGCACCAACCTGCTCTCGGCCAGCGACCTGCTCGACCAGGTGGCACTCGATCGTTACGTTTTCCTCCGCGACGCGTACCTGCAACGTCGCCTCGATGCGGTCTACGATGGCGCGCCACCGCTGGAAACGTTCGACGACGAGCCAGACAGCGCGCCGAGGAAGTGAGTGGATGCTTGCCATGCGACCGCTGCGTCCGGAAGCCCCCGAGAGGGGGCGCACGGAAACGCCGGCCGGCGTGAACGCACCACCGTGCAAGGCCGTTAACGGCCTGTCGCGCCGCCGGCCCCGCCGCGCGAGCCGACGGCCCCGGAAAGGAACCCCGTGCTGAAGACCTTCACCCTGCCGCCCGCCGCCGCCCTGCTGCTCGGCCTTGCCGCCTTCGTCGCGCCGGCGCAGGCGCAGACGAGCCCCGACGCCTTCGTGCGCCAGATCTCGAACGAGGTCATCGACAGCGTCAAGGCCGACAAGGCCATCCAGAACGGCGACGTCTCGAAGATCCTCGCCCTCGTCGACAGCAAGGTGATGCCGAACGTCAACTTCGAGGTCGTCACGCGCAGCGCCGTCGGCCCGAAGTGGCGCGAGGCCACGGCCGAGCAGCGCACGAAGCTGCAGAGCGAGTTCAAGACGCTGCTCGTGCGCGTCTACGCCGGCGCGCTGACGCAGATCCGCGACCAGACCGTGGAGGTGACCAAGTCGATGCCGGTGGCCGGCAGCTCGCAGGTCGTCGTGCAGAGCGAGGTGCGCGGCAAGGGAGAGCCGATCAAGCTCGACTACCGCGTCGACAAGGCCGGTGACGGCTGGAAGATCATCGACGTCAACGTCGGCGGCATCTGGCTCGTACAGAGCTACCGCTCGCAGTTCGCGCAGGTGCTCGGCGGCAGCGGCGGCATCGACGCGCTGATCACGCGCCTCGTCGAGCAGAACAAGACGGCCGCCGGCTCGAAGAGCTGAGCGCCGGGCACGCCGATGCCGGAAGAGAAGCGCGCGATGCAGCTCCCCGCCACCGTCACGCTGCCCGAAGCCGGCGCGCTGGCGCGCGGCATCGAGCAGGCCGTGATGCAGGACGTGCAGCCCGACGGCGGCGCGCGCCCGGCCTTCGTCGTCGATGCAAGCGCCGTGCAGGCCTTCGACACCTCGCTGCTCGCCGTGCTGCTGCACGCACGGCGCCTGGCGCTCGGCGCGGGCCGCGCCTTCGAGCTGGCCGGCGCGCCGGACAAGCTGGCGCAGCTGGCGCAGCTCTACGGCGTGGCCGGCTTGCTCGGGCTCGCCGCCAATGGGGCCACACCGGCGATCGTGGCCACGCGGGCCGCGGTCGCGCCGATGGTCCCTTCCGCCGCCGGCTCGTCGGGTGGCAGCGCCGGCGCGGCGTAGCGCCGCTGGCGCAGGTTGCGCTTGATCTCGGCCAGCATCGGCTTCAGCCGGGCCGAGCCGAGCCGCAGCGCCACGCCGGTGGCGAGGATGTCGACGATCAAGAGGTGCAGCAGCCGCGAGACCATGGGGCTGTAGCGGTCGGCGTCTTCCGGATGGTCCGCGGCCAGCAGCATGCTGCGCCCGGCGCGCGCGCCCTGCATCGCCTCGACAGCCAGCGGTGATCCGCTGGCGGTGACGGCAATCACCGTGGCACCCTTGCGCCGCGCGATGTCGGCGACGTCGAGCAGGTCGCGGCTGCGTCCGGAATTGCTGATGATCACCGCGCAGTCGCCCTCGCGCAGCATGGTGGCGCTCATCACCTGCACGTGGCCGTCGCTCACCGCCGAGCAAGCCACGCCGAGGCGGAAGAACTTGTGCTGCGCGTCCTGTGCCACGATGCCCGAGTTGCCGACGCCGTAGAACTCGATGCGCCGGCCCTGCCCGGCGTTGCGGCCGGCCTCGGCGAGCGCGTCGATCGCCTGCTCCACCGCCTGGGGCGCGGCGGCGTTGCGGTAGCGCAGCAGCGCGGCCACGGCGTTGTCCACCACCTTCACCACCAGGTCGCCGGCCTTGTCGTCCTCGTCGACCGAGCGGTGCACGAACGGCACGCCCTCGTTGACGCTGCCCGCGAGCTTGAGCTTGAAGTCCGCCAGGCCGTCGTAGCCGACGCTGCGGCAGAAGCGCACCACGGTCGGCTTGCTGACATGCGCACGCTCGGCGATGTCGGTCACCGGCAGCGTCGCGAACGCCCGCGCGTCGGCCAGCAGCACCTTGGCCACGCGCAGCTCGGCCGGCGGCAGCGCCGGCAGCGCGGCGCGGATGCGCTCGAGCATCGCCGGCGTCTCGTTCGTCGCTGCGGCGTTCATGACGCAACCCGCACGCTCGAGGCGCCGCGGCGTGAGCGCGTGGCAGCGGCCCTGCGCATTCACATCTCCTCGGCCCACGTGCAGCCGTCGCGCGCCACGAGCGCGCTGGCGGCCGCCGGCCCCCAACTGCCCGCCATGTACGGGCGCGGCCCGGGCGCGCCGTCGTCGGCCCAGGCGGCGAGGATCGGCTCGACCCAGCGCCAGGCCTGCTCCTGCTCGTCGCTGCGCACGAAGAGGTTCAGGCGCCCGGCCAGCGCGTCGAGCAGCAGCCGCTCGTAGCCGCCCACGCGTTCGCTCGGGAAGGCCTTCTCGAAGTCGAGGTCGAGCGACACCGGCGACAGCATCTCGCGCGTGCCCGGCACCGTGCCGCCCTTGACGGCCAGCAGGTGCAGCTCGAGCCCGTCCTCGGGCTGCAGCTTGATGACCAGCTTATTCGCCTGGTGCTTGCCGGGGAAGATCGGGTGCGGCACCTCGCGGAAGTTGACGACGATGTGCGCGTCGCGCGCCGGCAGGCGCTTGCCGGTGCGCAGGTAGAACGGCACGCCGGCCCAGCGCCAGTTCTGCACCTCCGTGCGCAGCGCGACGAAGGTCTCCGTGGCGCTGCCGGCCGGCACCTTCGCCTCGTCGAGGTAGCCCGGCACGTGCTGCCCGCCCACCGAGCCGGCCTTGTACTGGCCACGCACGACGTCGCGCGCGATGCTCTCCGGCGTGAAGGCCTTCAGCGAACGCAGCACCTTCAGCTTCTCGTCGCGGATGGCGTCGGCCTCGTTGCTCGACGGTGGCTCCATCGCCAGCATCGTCAGCAGCTGCAGCGCGTGGTTCTGGATCATGTCGCGCAGGGCACCGGTCTTGTCGTAGAAGGCGCCTCGCGAGCCCACGCCGAGGCTCTCGGCGATCGTGATCTGGATGCTGGCGATGCTCTCGCGCCGCCACAGCGGCTCGAACAGCGCGTTGCCGAAGCGCAGCGCCATCAGGTTCTGCAC
>JAHCKS010000147.1 GCA_026125665.1 Rubrivivax sp. | reverse complement strand
CCAGGGCCCGTTCGGCGCCGTGGGCATGGGCGGCATGTTCAGCGTCGTGAAGGTGCGCCGCGAGCAGAAGCCCGGCGACTACACCGACCCCGGCTGGTTCAAGCATCCGCCGGGCACGGTGGCGTACGAGTTCACCGGCACGCTGCCGGACCCCGCGCGCTTCAAGGCCGAGGGCCAGGGCGCGATGGCGCCGGTGGCGCCGCCGGCCCGCGGCCTCGTCGTACGCGCTCGCAAGCCCGGCGGCGGGCACGGCGGGCACTGAATCCACGAATCCGACTCCCACCCCGACCATCAGGCCATCAGGCCTTCGCGAAAGGAACCATGCCCATGCCAGCCACGAAGAGAACCCTGTTGCTCGCCGGCGTCGCCGTCGCGCTCGGCGCGGCGCGCCAGGCCGCCGCGCACGGCGACAAGGAGCACCGCAAGCCCGCCGCGGTGCGCAAGGAGCAGAAGCCGTGGGGCATCGCCGGCGACGCCCGCTCCGTGAAGCGCACGATCGAGGTGCGCATGCTGGACCACATGCGATTCGAGCCCGATCGCATCGACGTCCGGCTCGGCGAGACCATCCGCTTCGTGCATCGCAACACCGGCAAGGTGATGCACGAGTTCGTCATCGGCACGCGCAAGGAGCTCGAGGAGCATGCCGCGCTGATGCTCAAGCACCCGAACATGGAGCACGACGAGCCGTACATGGCGCACGTGGCGCCGGGCAAGACGGCCGAGATGATCTGGACCTTCAACCGCGCCGGCACCTTCGAGTTCGCGTGCCTGATCGCCGGGCACTTCCAGGCCGGCATGGTCGGCCGCATCGACGTGAGGCCGGCATGAGCGCCACCCGTCGCCACTTCGTCATGAAGGCGCTGGCAGCCGCAGGCGCTGCGGCGGGCATCGCGCCGGCCGCGGAGGCCGCACCGCCGACCGGCGCGCTCGTGGAGGTCTGGAAGAGCCCCACTTGCGGCTGCTGCAAGGAGTGGATCGCGCACATGGAAGCGCACGGCTTCCGCGTGCGCGTGCACGACACCGGCAACACGGCGGCCCGTGCCCGGCTGGGCATCCCGTTGGCGCTCGGGTCGTGCCACACGGCGCTCGTCGCCGGCTACGCCCTCGAGGGCCACGTGCCGGCCGCCGACGTGCGGCGCCTGCTGAAGGAGAAGCCGCAGGCGATCGGCCTGGCCGTGCCCGGCATGCCGATCGGCTCGCCCGGCATGGACGGGCCCGAGTACGGCCCGCGCCGCGACCCCTACGACGTGCTGCTCGTCGCCAAGGACGGCGCGAGCCGCGTCTTCAGTTCCCACCGTTGAACCCCAACCCCGGAGAGCACCGTGAAACACGACCTGCCCACGACCCTCGTCCTCGCCTTCGCGCTGGCCGCGCCCGTGCTGGCGCAAAGCGCAACAGGCAACGACCACGCCGCGCATCACCCCGTCGTCGCTGCCGGCACGGCCGCGGCGGACATGACCGACGGCGAGGTGCGCAAGATCGACAAGGAGGCAGGCAAGCTGACCCTCAAGCACGCCGAGATCAAGCCGCTCGACATGCCGCCGATGACGATGGTCTTCGTCGTCAAGGACAAGGCGATGCTCGACAAGGTGCAGGTCGGCGACAAGGTGCGGTTCAAGGCCGTCAACGAGGCCGGCCGTTACACCGTCACCGAGATCCAGGTCGTGCGATGAACGCGGGGCCCGGCCGGGCCGATCTGGACGGCGACGACACCAGCGCGCGTACCGCCTCGGCCGGCCCGTGGCTGCAGGCGGCCGCGGTTGCGCTGCTGCTCGCAGGCCTGTGGCAGCGCGACTGCGTGCTGCTCGCCGGGGCGCCGCTGCTGGCGCAACGCAGCTTTGCGCTGCAGATGGAGCGAAGCGGTCCGTGGTGCCCGCTGCGCGCTTCGACGCGTGCCTTCACCGCCGGGCTGCTGTGCGCCGCAGCGGCGCTGGCGCTGGGGCTGCACGTGCTGGGAGTCCAGCTCGGTTGGTGGTGGGCACCGGGCGGTGCGGAGCCAGGCGCGACGAAGTGGCTGGTTGTGCCGGCACTGCTGTTGGTGCCTGCACTGCTCCTGGTGGCGTTGCAGCGAAAGCGCGCACGGATGGGACGGGAAGCCCTCTTCTGGCTCGCGACGCTCGCCGCGGCAGCGCTGACGGCCTGGGCACCGCCGCTCGCGAGCATCGCGCTGGCGTGCATCTTTGCCGCGGGGGTTGCACTGGTGCTGATGCACGCGGCATGGCGGCTCGCGCACGACCTCGGCCCCGATCTGCTGCGCCAGGCCGCCCATCGATGAGCACGCACCAGGCGCGCCTGTCGCCGGTGGCGCCGGGCGACCCCCGGTATGCGACGGCCCGGACCCGCGGCTGGCGCCCGCTTGACTTTCGTCAAGCGGCGTCGCGCGGGAACACCTAGCATTTGCACAAAGGATGCCCAGCATGACGGCCTTGCGCAGCAGTCAGTTCAGACGCCATGTCGGCGTCGCGATGCTGTTGGTGTGGCTGTTCGCGATGGCTTCGTCCTGGGCGAACGATTGCGTTCTGCAGATCCGGCAGACGCACATGCATGCCTCCGCTGGCGCAAGCGAGCCCGCCGCCATGATCGTCATGGCAGCGCATGCAGGCGCCGTGCCCGCGCACGGCGACGGGGCGACGGCAGGGGCATCCGTCTGCCTCGAGGTCTGCGACAGCGCATCGCAGACGTCGGCTCCGCCGGACCGGGCGATCGATCTGCCCGCCGACGTCCTGGGGCCGCCGATATCCGTGGCGTGGACGCCCGACGTGGCGGTCGGCCTCACGGTTCGCGGGGCCGCCACCGAGGCGCGGCCGCTTGCGGCGGTCCCGCCGCGAACGCTGCTCTCGCGCCTGGCGCTGTAGCGCCTTCGGCGGCCCGCGGCCGCCCTGGCGCGCGAGGGCGCGCTTGCGGACGGCGCGCCACATCCTCCGGCGCCGCCCTGCCCCTCGCTCGCCTCGCACGCCGGCGGGACGCTGGCCTCGCCCGCTCGGCACGGTCTTTCCCGCAGAACCACGCTCAACGGATCAGGAGTCCGACATGACATTCGCACGCACGCTTTCGATCATCGCCCTCGCCGCCATGGCCACGACGGCCGCGGCGGTCTACGCCGCCGGCGCCGACACGCGCATCGCACAGGCCACCCCACCCGCGCAGGGAATGGGCATGGGCATGGGCGGCCCGGCCGCGATGCCCGGCTACGCCGAACAGATGAAGGCCATGCAGGCCATGCACGAGAAGATGGCCGCGGCCAAGACGCCGCAGGAGCGCAACGCGCTGATGGCCGAGCAGATGAAGCTCATGCAGCAAGGCATGGCCATGATGGGCCGCATGGGCGGCGGCGCCATGATGGGCGGCGGACCGGGCGCGATGCGCCCGGGCGGCGACACCGCGTCGCGGCCAGGCACGACGGAGCAGCGCATGGACATGATGCAGCAGCGCATGGACATGATGCAGTCGATGATGCAGATGATGATGGACCGCATGACGCCGGCCCCGGCCACGAAGTGAGGGGCGGCGTGTGAGCTGCGGATTCCATTGCCGGCTCCAGGGCCGCGACTTCGCCGCCGCCCGGGCGCGGGTCGCCGTGGCGCTGCTTGCCGACAGCTTCGGCGTGCTCACCCAGACCGACATGCAACAGATCGCGCCGAGCAACGGCTGACGGAGGGCACATGCACATGTTCTACGAAGGGGGTGGCTTCATGGGCGGCATGCACTTCCTGTGGTGGATCTTCTGGATCGCGATCGTCGCGGCGTTCGCGTGGGCCCTCTGGGGCCGCCCGCGCGACGCGAGTCGCGTGTCGGATCCGGCGCCGCCGGCCGAAACACCGCTCCAGATCCTGCAGCGGCGCCTGGCCAGCGGCGAGTGCACGCCGGAGGAGTACGAGAGGCGAAGGGCGCTCCTCGATCGCGACCGCGCTGCCGGCCACGGACCGACGTGAGCACCCGCGCGATGCGACGGCACGCGGCCCTTGACATCGACACCGTGGGAGACCCAGGTTGGCATCAAGGCCTGAAGGCAGGCCCCTGAGCAAGGAACGAGCTTCATGAGCGCACACGATCACACACACGACGCGAACGACGCGCCCACACCGGTCCGACGGGTGGGCACATCCCTCAGCCGGCCTGTGAAGACAGCCCTGCTGATGGTGGCCCTGGTGGGCGGCTTCTACCTGCTGCGCGAGCACTGGAATCACGTGGCGGGCAACTGGGTCTACCTGCTGCTGCTGGCGTGCCCGCTGATGCACCTGTTCCATGGTCATGGAGGGCACGGCGGTCACGGCGACACGCGCCGCCCGAGCGATGACAACGGCAAGCAGTGACGGCATGGACACGCTCCGGCATCGCGCACGTGGCCACGACGCGAAGGTCACAGGACGGGCCGCTGACGACCCGGCGGCGACCTGGGCCTGCCCCATGCATCCGGAGGTGCGCCAGCACACCCCCGGCAAGTGCCCGAAGTGCGGCATGTTCCTGGTGCCCGCAGACCAGGTGCCGTCGCATGCCGCCGCCGGGGCGGGACACGCCGGGCAGGGCATCGACGACCGCAGCCGCGGCGATACGAGCCACGACCATCGGCGGCACGCGCCAGCCGCACCGGAGCGAACGAGCACGGTCGACACCTACGACAAGGTGCCCGCAGGCTGGTCGGGTGCGGTCTACACCTGCCCGATGCATCCCGAGGTGCGGCAGACCTCGGCGGGCGCGTGTCCGCTGTGCGGCATGGGACTGCAGCTCGAGGCCGGGTCGACGGCGGGCGAGGAAGGCCCGAACCCGGAACTGGTCGACTTCACGCGGCGCCTGTGGGTCGCCGCGGTGCTGACGTTGCCGCTGCTCGTCCTGACCATGGCGCCGCTGATCGGCGTCACCGCGGTGCGCGACTTCTTCGGTGAACACCCGTCGATGTGGATCGAACTCGTGCTCGCCACGCCGGTGATCCTGTGGTCAGGCTGGCCGTTCTTCGAGCGCGGCTGGGCGTCGTTCAGCACCTGGAACCTCAACATGTTCAGCCTCATCGGCATGGGCGTCGCCGCGGCCTATGTCTACTCGGTGGTGGCACTGGCCGCGCCGGGCATCTTTCCGCCGGGCTTCCGTGATCCCGGGACCGGCACGGTGGGGGTTTACTTCGAAGCGGCGGCGGTGATCGTGACCCTGGTGCTGCTGGGCCAAGTGATGGAACTGCGGGCACGCGAGGGCACCGGCCGCGCCATTCGCGCCCTGCTCGATCTCGCGGCAAAGACCGCGCGCGTCATCCGGCCCGACGGCACCGAGGAGGAGATCCCGCTCGAACAGGTGCAGGTCGGCGACCGCCTGCGCGTGCGCCCGGGCGACAAGGTGCCGGTGGACGGCACGGTGGTCGACGGCCGCTCGTCGATCGACGAGAGCATGATCACCGGCGAGCCGGTGCCGGTGGAGAAGGTGGCCGGCGACAAGCTCACCGGCGCCACGATCAACGGCACCGGCAGCCTGGTGATGGAAGCCACGCGGGTCGGCGCCGACACCCTGCTGGCGCAGATCGTCGAGATGGTGGCGGCGGCGCAGAAGAGCCGCGCACCGATCCAGAAGTGGGCCGACATGGTCGCCGGCCGCTTCGTGCCGGCGGTGATCGGCATCGCGATCCTCGCCTTCATCGCGTGGGCGATCTGGGGGCCGGCACCGGCACTGGCCTACGCGCTGGTCGCGGCGGTGGCCGTGCTGATCATCGCCTGCCCCTGCGCGCTGGGCCTCGCCACGCCGCTGTCGATCATGACCGCCACCGGGCGCGGCGCGCAGATGGGCGTGCTGATCAAGAACGCCGAGGCGCTGGAACGCTTCGAGAGAGTCGACACGCTGATCGTCGACAAGACGGGCACGCTCACCGAAGGCAAGCCGAAACTGGTGGCCGTGATGCCCGAGCCGGGGCACGACGAAGCCGAGGTGCTGCGCCTGGCCGCGACGCTGGAAAGAGGCTCGGAGCATCCGCTGGCCGAGGCCATCGTCAAGGGCGCCGAGGAGCGCGGCGTCAAGCTGGGCGAGGCGCAGGACTTCGAGGCCGTCACCGGCAAGGGCGTCAAGGGTCGGGTCGACGGCAAGGCCGTTGCGCTGGGCAACCTGAAGCTGCTCGAGGATCTGGGGCTCGACGCCGGCACGCTGGCCGACAAGGCCAACGCCCGCCGCGACGAGGGCCAGACGGTGATGTTCGTCGTGCTCGACGGCCGCATCGCCGGTCTGGTGGGCGTCGCCGACCCGGTCAAGGCCAGCACGCCCGCGGCGATCAAGTCGCTGCACGACCTGGGCTTTCGCATCGTCATGGCCACCGGCGACAACGAGAGAACGGCCAAGGCCGTGGCGGCGCGACTGGGCATCGACGAGATCCGCGCCGACGTGCTGCCGGCCGACAAGGCCCGCATCATCCAGGAGCTCCAGGCCGGCGGCCGCAAGGTGGCGATGGCCGGCGACGGCGTCAATGACGCACCGGCGCTGGCGCAGGCCGATGTCGGCATCGCCATGGGCACCGGCGCCGACGTGGCAATCGAGAGCGCCGGCTTCACGCTCGTCCAGGGCGACCTGACCGGCATCGTGCGCGCACGGCGTCTGGCCGGCGCGACGATGCGCAACATCCGCCAGAACCTGTTCTTCGCGCTGATCTACAACGCCGCCGGCGTGCCGGTGGCCGCAGGCGTGCTGTACCCCTTCGTCGGCCTGCTGATCGGCCCCATCTTCGCCGCCTTCGCGATGAGTGCCTCGTCGCTGTCGGTAGTGCTCAACGCGCTGCGGCTGCGCTCGGCGCGGGTGTAGGTCGATGGACATCGTCGCACACACCCTGTGGGCCGGCGCCGGCACGGCCTTCCTGGCGCGCCGCCGGCCGGTCCGCCCGGCCACCGTGGCGGCGACGATGGCGCTGGCCGCACTGCCCGACCTGTTCCAGATGCTGCCTGTGCTGGCCTGGTGGTGGCTGGGCAGCGGCAGCTTCGAGGCCGTGCGGGCCTTCGCCATCGCCCTGCCCGGGCAGGAGCCCCTGCTGCCGCCGCTGGTGAAGGCGTGGTCGCACGAATTGCACTGTGCCGCGCACAGCGCCGTCGTCGCGAGCGTCGTGACATTGCTGCTGTGGGCCTGGCGGCGCGCACTGTGGGTGCCGCTGCTGGGGTGGTGGTCGCACATCGTGATCGACGTGTTCACGCACTCGGCGGACTACTACGCCTCGCCGGTGCTGTACCCGTTCACCGAACGCGGCTTCGACGGCATCGCCTGGATCACGCCGTGGTTCATGGCGCTGAACTACGCGGCGCTCGCCGCCACCGGGCTGTGGTTGTTCGCGCGCCGGCGGGCCCGGTCGCCATCGGAGTCGCGCGGTCCCTCCACGGTCCCGCACGGCGTCGGGGACCGGCCATGAACGGCAGCGCTCCCGCCTACGGCCTGTGGCTGCTCGTGATCGTGAACTCGGCGATCTTCCTGATGTTCGCCTTCAGCTTCGCCAGGCCGCAGACGAGGCGTGACTGGCGCAGCTTCGGCGCCTTTGCCGCCTTCGTCGTCGCGCTGTTCGTCGAGATGTACGGCTTCCCGCTGACGATCTACCTGCTGTCGGGCTGGCTGCAGACACGCTACCCCGGCCTGGACCTGCTGTCGCACGACTCGGGCCACCTGTGGTCCACGCTGCTCGGCGAGAAGGGCGACCCGCACTTCGGCGTTCTGCACATCGCCAGTTATGCGTTGTTGATCGGCGGCTTCTACCTGCTGTCCAACGCGTGGAACGTGCTCTATCGCGCCCAGCGCGAGCACCAGCTGGCCACCGGCGGGCCGTACGCACGCATCCGCCACCCGCAGTACGTCGGCTTCGTGCTGGTCCTGCTCGGCTTCCTGCTGCAGTGGCCGACGCTGCTGACGCTGCTGATGTTCCCGGTGCTGCTCGTCATGTACGCGCGGCTGTCCACGCTCGAGGAGCAGGAGATGCGCCGGCAGTTCGGCGCCGCGTACGACGCCTACGCCGCGCGTACTCCGCGCTTCATTCCCCACCGGCGTCGTCCGGCGCCCTCCGCCTGAGGACACGCCGCCGCGGAGACACCCATGTCGACCACCGTGCCCGAGGACCCCGAACGCCGCACCTGGCTGGCCACGGCGTCGCTGACCGGCGGCGCCGGTGTGCTGAGCACCGCCGTGCCCTTCGTCGCATCGATGGCGCCGAGCGAGCGTGCCAAGGCGATCGGTGCACCGGTCGAAGTCGACCTGCATGGCCTGGCACCCGGCGAGTTGAGAACCGTCGAGTGGCGGGGCCAGCCGGTGTTCGTCCTGCGTCGCTCGGGCGCCATGCTCGAGGCGCTGGCCGGGCACGACGAATGGCTGGCCGATCCGCAGTCCCGGCGCTCCGCGCAGCCCGAGTTCGCCCGCAATGCCGGCCGCTCCGCCCGGCCCGAGCTCGGCGTGCTGGTCGGCATCTGCACGCACCTGGGCTGCATCCCGACCTTCCGCCCGACGCCGGGCGCGCGCGACATCGGCCCGGCCTGGCCCGGCGGCTTCTTCTGCCCTTGTCACGGCTCGAAGTTCGACCTGGCCGGCCGCGTCTTCAAGAACGTGCCGGCGCCGACCAACCTCACCGTGCCGCCGTACGGCTTCGTGGGCCCATCGCGGCTGCTGATCGGCAGCGAAGCCGTGGCGTGAACCGAACGATCGATCCCGCCACCATGGCCCAAACGAACTTCCGGGAGCAACGCCGATGAAGTTGCCTCTGTCCCTCTCCGAGCTGCTCATCGCCGGCATCGTCGTCAGCGGCATCGGCATCGCCGCGTGGCAGGCCATCGGCCCCCGGGCCGACGCCCGCATGTCGAGCGCCGCGACGGTTCGCGTGCCCGCCTTGTCTCCCCAGGCGGTGGCCGGCCGGCACGCCTTCGACGCCAACTGTGCGCTGTGCCACGGCGAGCGCGGCGCCGGCACCGGCCAGGGCCCGCCGCTCGTGCATGACATCTACAACCCGGGGCACCACGCGGACGAATCGTTCCTGCGCGCCGTTCGCCAAGGCGTGCCGCAGCACCACTGGCCGTTCGGCGACATGCCGGCGCTGCCACAGGTCTCCGACGCCCAGATCGCGGACATCGTGCGCTACGTGCGCGAGCTGCAGCAGGCCAACGGCATCGTGCGGCGGCCGCACCGGATGTGAACGCACCTTGCGGGCATCGCGCCCGTTCCGAGCAACGACCCGGAGGCATCGACATGAAGACCACCCCCCTCCTCGCCAGCCTGGGCACGGCCCTGGCGCTGTACGCGGCCGCCGCGACCGCGGCACCCACCGTCTACATCCCGCTGGGAACCGGCAACCAGGTGATCGCCGTCGATGCCGCCACCGACCGAATCACCGCCACCTATGCCAACGTGATCGACGCCCACGGCCTGGTGGCCACGCCGGACGGCGAGTACCTGATCGCCGGCAGCGTCAGGGAAACGCCGGCGAAGGAGGGCTCGACGAGCGGCCCGATCAGCCAGCTGCACCTGGTGCACCCGCAGCACGGGCACGTGATGCAGACCATCGCCGTCACGGGCTGGACGCACCACCAGGCCATCACGCCCGATGGTCGCCACGTCATCTCGACCCACCCGACCCGGGGCAACGTCAGCGTCGTCGACCTGCAGAGCAACCGGGTCGTGAAGACGATTGCCACCGGGCCGGCACCGAACTACACCGTCGTCACCCGCGACGGAGCGCGCGCATTCGTCAGCAACAGCGGCAGCGGCAACCTCACCGAGATCGACCTCAAGACCTGGGCGGTGAGCCGCACGCTGCAGGCCGGGCCGGCCCCCGAGCACCTGGTGCTCTCCGCCGACGAGCGCACGGTCTATGCCCTCAACCCGCGGGCGGGCTCGGTCACCGCGGTCTCGGTGCGAAGCGGCAAGGCCGTCAACACCTTCATGCTGGGCGGCACGCTGCACGGCCTGGACATCGGCGCCGACGGCCAGCGCCTGTTCGTCAGCGACCTGGCCGGGAACCGGCTGATCGCGCTCGACCCGCGCGACGGCTCCCGGCGCGAGCTTGCCTTGTCGCCTGCCCCGTACCACCTCAACACCATCCAGGGCACGAACAAGGTCTACGTCTCCAGCCGCAGCGAACCGGTGATCTGGGTCGTCGACCAGGACAGCCTGAGGCTCGTGGGCACGATCAGGCTGCCCGGCGGCGCCGGTCATCAGATGGCCGTGGTGCGGTGATCCCGGGGGTCGTGGTCGCGAGCGACCGCCGCCAGTGCTGCGTCCGCTGCCCGGGAAGAGGAGCTGCGATGAATCTCTCGACCCGCCTGCGCTGGGCTCTCTTCTGGATCTTCGCGCTCGTCGTGTTCGCCGTCCTGTTCGCCGAGCATCGCGCCGGTGCCTGGGGCTTGGGCGTGCACGCGCTGCTGCTCGCCATCTGCCTCGGGCTGCTTTATGGGGTGCTCCGCCTGGACGGGCGTCGACGCACCGGACGCGAAGACTGACGCTCGTCGAGGGCCGGCTCGATGCGGACCACCGAACCGACCGGAACGTGGAGGCTGTGATGCAAGCAAAGGACATCATGACGACCGCTGTCGTCACCGCGAACCCCGATACACCGGTGACCGATGTCGCCCGGCAACTCCTGGAACGCCGGATCAGCGCGGTCCCGGTCGTCGATGGCAACGGAAGCCTGGTGGGCATCGTCAGCGAAGGCGACCTGATGCGGCGCCCCGAGATCGAGGGCCCGCGCCGGCGATCCTGGTGGCTGCTGCTGGCTGCCGACCCGGTGGCCCAGGCGATCGACTACATGAAGGCGCATGGTGGCCTGGCGCGCGAGGTGATGACGCGCACGGTCGTCAGCGTCGACGAGCAGGCCTCGCTCGAGCACATCGCCGCGCTGCTGGAGAAGCACGGGATCAAGCGCGTGCCGGTGCTGCGCGCCGGCAAGGTGGTGGGCATCGTCAGTCGTGCCGATCTGCTGCACGGCATCCTGGCGCGGCAGGATGCACCGCAGCCGCCGGCGGACGTGGGCGGGTTGCGCGAACGTGTCGCCGCGGAGATCAGCGCCAGCGGCTTGCGCGGCGAGTTCATCAACGTCATCGTTTCCGGCGGGGCCGTGCACCTGTGGGGGGCGACGTTCTCGGAAGAGGAGCGCGAAGCTGCGCGGCTCGCCGCCTCTCGAGCGGCGGGCGCGCGTCGCGTCGAGAGCCACCTGGGCGTCTTCACGCCGACGACCCGCACGATGCTGTGGGAGTAGGCGGGTCGCCGTGCGGGCCGCCCCGGACCGGGAGCCATGATCGCGCGCCGCAGCTTCATCGCTTCGGGCATTGCCGTGCTGCTGCACGCGCCGGCATGGGCCGAGGAGCCGAGCGGCCGCGAGATCGTCCAGCGCAGCGAGGCGCTGCTGTGGGGTCGCACGCTGCAGGGCCGCTACGAGATGACGATCACCACGCCGCGCTGGCAGCGCACGCTCGGCCTGCGCGTGTGGATCGAGCGGCCGCAGCGCAGCTTCGTGCGCATCGAGTCGCCGGCCAAGGAGGCGGGCATCGGCTCGCTGCGCATCGGAGCGCAGATGTGGAACTACCTGCCCGCCGTGGAGCGCACGGTCAGGATCCCG
>JAHCKS010000146.1 GCA_026125665.1 Rubrivivax sp. | reverse complement strand
TCCACCGGCCCGGCGGCCGGTGCGGGCCCGCCGGGCGCCATCGGGCACGTCGCCCCGGCCGCGGGGCAAAGCTCGGCCGCCCACGCAGGTGACGCCATCCGCATCACCCTGCCGCCGGGCGCGGTCAGCGACTCCGTGCGCGAGGCGATCGAGGAGGCGCGCCGCGAGATCGAGGACGCCCTGCGCGAGGCACGCGAAGAGGCCGAGCAGGCACAGCGCGACGCCGAGGAAGCGCGCGCCGAAGCCGCGCGGGCGATCGCCGAGTCCACCAGCCCGCGCCGCCGCGTGCGCACCACGCGCTACGGCATCGGCGACTTCCTGATGCAGTTCACCGTGTTGTGGGTGCTCGGCTCGGCGCTGCTGAAGGCCACCTACAAGGGCCGCATGCAGGCCGAACGCCAGGCCGCGCGCGCCACCGAGACGGCCGAGGCCGAGTCGCTGAAGCGCCAGGTGGTCGAGGCGCGCATGGCGGCGATGCAGGCGCAGGTCGAGCCGCACTTCCTGTTCAACACGCTGGCCTCGATCGACCACCTGATCGAGACCGATCCGGCGCGTGCCAGCCAGATGCAGCGCAACCTCATCGCGCTCTTGCGCGCCAGCATGCCGACGATGCGCGAGGCCGGCGGCGCCGGCACGACCAACGGCGTGCGCGACCTCGGCCGCGAGCTGGCGGTCATCCGCCCGTACCTCGAGATCCTCAAGGTGCGCATGGAGGAGCGCCTGGCCACCGAGATCGACGTGCCCGAGGGCCTGCACTCGGCGGAGTTCCCGCCGATGATGATCCAGACGCTGGTGGAGAACGCCATCAAGCACGGGCTGGAGCCCAAGCCCGAGGGCGGCCAGCTCGCCGTGCGCGCGCAGATCGTGCACGGCAAGCTGCAGGTGGTGGTGGCCGATACGGGCCTGGGCTTCGGCAAGGCGGCCACGGCCGGCACCGGCGTTGGCCTGGCCAACATCCGCGAGCGGCTGCAGCTGCTCTACGGCCCGAAGGCCTCGCTGACGGTGGCCGAGAACAGCCCGAGCGGCACGGTGGTGACGATCACCGTGCCCTACAAGACGGTGGCCGGCACCGAGGCCTGAGCCCGGTGTTCCAAGCTGGCCCTCGAGGAGAACGGTCGCGATGAGCACGATGACCGATGCCGACATCCATGTCTTCGGCGCACCAGCGATGCCGGAGGGCGGCCGCGACGCGCGGCCGCGCCGGCGCATCTGGCCCTGGGCGCTGCTGCTGCTCGCCACGCTGTTCGTGGCCAGCGTCGCCGCCGGCGTGCTGCTGCTCGGCGAGACGCTCGACCAGACGCTCGACGGCCTGGACATCCGCGTCGACGGCGAGCATGTGCTGAGCCTGCCGCGTGGCGAGGCGGCGTGGTGGGCCGTCGGTGCCGCGGTGCTGGCGGCGATGGTCGTGCTCGTGGTCGTGCCGCTGACGCTGCTGCTCGCGCTGCTCGTCGTCGCGCTCGTGCTCGCCGGGGTCGTGCTGCTGGCGCTCGTCGCCGGTGCGCTCGCGCTGTCGCCGCTGTGGGTGGTGGCGCTGCTGCTGTGGCTCGCGCTGCGCTCGCGCGCTGCGCCGGCGGCGTCCATGTCCCCTCCGGCCGAGGCATCATCGCGCGCATGACGGCAGCCGGGGCGGCGCTCCGCGCCGCCGCCCCGGCCAACGCCACTGCAGCGAAAGGCGCGTGATGACCCTGCAAGCCGAAGCGGCGCCGCGCGCCGTGCTCGCCGACGACGAACGCCTCATGCGCGAGCAGCTCCGTGCCCGCCTCGCCGAGGCCTGGCCCGAGCTCGACATCGTCGGCGAGGCGAAGAACGGGGCCGAGGCGGTGGAGCTCGTGCGCGAGCACCGCCCGGACGTCGTCTTCCTCGACATCCGCATGCCCGGGCTCACCGGCGTGGAGGCGGCGCGGCAGATCGTGCAGCTGCCGCCCCCCGAGACGGGCGGGCCCGAGGACGACGGCGACCCGCTCGTGCCCGAGATCGTCTTCATCACCGCCTACGACCAGTACGCGGTGGAGGCGTTCGAGCAGGGCGCCGCCGACTACGTGCTCAAGCCCGCCGAGCGCGAGCGGCTGCAGCTCACGGTGGCGCGCATCAAGAAGCGCCTGGCGGCACGCGCCGCCGGCCAGGAGCCGCCGGCCGAGGCGACCACCACCGCCACGCTGCAGCAGCTGCTGCACCAGCTCGGGGCGCGCGTGCGCGGCCAGGCGCCGCAGTACCTGCAGTGGATCCAGGCCAACGTCGGCCAGAACATCCAGATGATCGCGGTCGACGAGGTGCTGTTCTTCATCAGCGACGAGAAGTACACGCGGGTGCAGACGCCCCAGGTCGAGGCGCTGATCCGCAAGCCCATCAAGGAGCTCGTCGACGAGCTCGATCCGGCGAAGTTCTGGCAGATCCACCGCAGCACGCTCGTGAACGTCAACGCCATCGCCGGCGTCGCGCGCGACTTCCGCGGCCGCCAGATCGTCAGCGTCAAGGGCCACCCCGAGAAGCTCGAGGTGAGCCGCAGCTACACCGGGCTGTTCAAGGGCATGTAGCGCACGCGGCGGGCCGTGCCGCGCGTGACATGCGCACACCCCCGGCGCCCCCGCGTTCGAGTGGGGCCGGTTACGCGCCTTGCGGGCGTCGCCTCGGGGCAGCGCGCGGGTGGCGACACAACTGAAGCATCTCTACGCAACCCCGCACCCCTCGTCACGGCATGCGTTCGACCCCGTCGATAACGTCCGCGCCACGATGGATCGCGCGCCTGGCCCGCTGGCTGCGCCGCGGCCCGCGGCCCGACGACCCAACCCATGCGCCCGACGACATGCTCGCTGCCGAGGAACCCCTGAGACTCGACTTCCTGCGCCAGGCGCTGCCGCCCGCACGGTCCGTGTCGCTGCCGCTGTCGCTTCGCGGCGGCCGCTGGCTCAAGCGCGAGGAAGCGATCATGGGCACGTCCATCTCGGTGGAGCTGTGGGCCGACGACGCGCGCACGGGAGCCGCCGCCTGCGCCGCGGTGATGGGCGAGATGCACCGCATCGACCGCCGCATGAGCCCGCACAAGGCGGACTCCGAACTCTCGCGCATCAACCGCGAGGCCGGCGAGCGCGCGGTGCCGGTGGGCGAGGAGATGTTCGCGCTGCTCGAGCGGGCACAGCAGTTCGCGGCGCTCTCCGGCGGCGCCTTCGACATCACCTATGCCGCCGTCGGGCGGCTGTACGACTACCGCGCCGGCGTGCGCCCCGACGCGGCGGCGCTCGAGGCCGCGCGCGCCGCCGTCGGCTGGCAGCACCTGCAGCTCGACGCGAAGGCGCGCACGGTGCGCTTCGGCCGGCCGGGCATGTGCATCGACCTCGGCGGCTTCGCCAAGGGCCACGCGGTGGACAACGCCATCACGCTGCTGCAGCGCCTGGGCATCCGCCACGCCTACGTGGCCGCCGGCGGCGACAGCCGCGTGCTCGGCGACCGCCGCGGCCGGCCGTGGACGGTGGCCATCCGCGACCCGCGCCGCGCCGGCGAGGCCGCGGCCGTGTTACCACTTGAAGACACCGCGATCTCAACTTCCGGCGACTACGAACGATATTTCGACGAGCGGGCCTCCGGCGGCGAAGTGGTGCGCCACCACCACCTGATCGATCCCGCCACCGGCCGCTCGCCGCGACACGTGACGAGCGTCACCATCCTGGCCCCCGACGGCCTCACCGCCGAGGCCTTGAGCAAGACGGTATTCGTGCTCGGCCCGGGGCGCGGGATGGAACTTCTGGAAACCATGCCCGGCGTCGATGCCGTGATCATCGACGCACAAGGGCGCCTCATCGCCACCCCTGGCCTGATGCACGCCGGCCCTGCCGGCGCATCGGCCGCCGAAGGAGAAACCGCATGACACGCTCCGCTTCGCTCGAACCCGCCACAGGCGGGATCACCGGTCGAACACCGACCGCCGGGGTCACGGCCACCCTGGCCGCTGTCGCTGCTGCCGCCGTGCTGGCCGCCTGCAGCGGCAGCAGCAGCGACAACAGCGACAGCGTCGTCGTGCAAGGCGACGTGCCGCTGGTCTACGCCAAGCGATCGACGAGCGTGCGCATCAACCCGACCGACGGCACGCCCAGTGCCCAGGGCGGCGACCTGATGCTGCGCGAGAAGTCCAGCCCGAGCGCGCAGGAGCACAACCTCACCGCCCGCTTCACGCAGGGCAACGGCGACGCCAGCGACCCCGAGGTCAGCTACGACGGCAAGAAGGTCGTCTTCGCGATGCGCTGCCCGACCAGCAGCACCGCCACCATCGCCGACGCCAACGGCAACCAGGTGGCGGCGTGCACCGGGCGCTGGAACATCTGGGAATACGACATGACCGGCACGAGCCTGGCCGGCGGCACGTTCCGCCGCCTCACCAGCTCGACCGCCGACGACGACGTCGACCCCGCCTACCTGCCCGCGGGCCAGGGCTTCGTGTTCTCGTCCAACCGCCAGGCCAAGAGCAGCCGCAACCAGGCGCTCGGCCGCGCCTACAAGGCGCTGGACGAGTACGAGCGCGAGCAGGTGCTGAACCTGCACACGATGAACGCCAACGGCGGCGACATCCAGCAGATCACCTTCAACCAGAGCCACGACCGCAACCCGGTGGTGCGCGCCAACGGCGACATCATGTTCGCGCGCTGGGAGCACGTGGCCGACCGCAACCGCTTCGCGATCTTCCGCGCCAAGCCCGACGGCACCGACCTGTTCGTGCTGTACGGCGCGCACAGCCCCGGCAACAGCTACCTGCACCCGCGCGAGACCGACCCCAACGGCCGCTTCAAGGGCTACCTGACGAGCTCGCTGATGAGCCTGTCGGGCACGCAGGAAGGCGGCTCGCTGCAGTTCATCGACGCGGCCAACTACAGCGAGTACGGCACGCCGGCCAACACCAGCGTGCCGGCGCAGGGCGGCCAGCGCGAAGGCACCGACAAGCCGCTGTCGGACGGCCGCGGCCTGTCGGAGTTCGGCCGCGTCACGACGCCGTACCCGCTGTGGGACGGCACCGACCGCATCCTCGTCGCCTACCGCCCGTGCGAGGTCACGCGCAACGGCAACGTCGTGCCCTGCGTCACCCTCACCGCCGAGGAGCGCGCGCTGCTCGCCGACGAGAACCGCACGATGGAGGCGCGCGCGCTGGACGCCGTGCAGGACAACGCACCGGCGGCCTATGGCATCTACATGTTCGACCCGCGCAACAACACGTGGCTCAACGTCGCCGCGCCGCCGCCGGGCTTCATGTACACCGACCCGATCCCGCTGCAGGCGCGCGCCGAGCCGAACGCCACGCAGCCGACGACGGTCGATCCGACGCTCGCCGCGCAGGATATGGCGCTGATCGAGGTGCGCAGCGTCTACGACACCGACGGCCTGCTGCGCATGGCCGAGCCGATGCTCGCCGCCGGCGACAAGCCCGCCGGCTGCAACGTCGGCATCGCGATGAAGGCAGCCACGCCCGACCACACCGAAACGCGCACCACGGTGGCCGATCTCGTGCGCATGAAGGACCCGGCCGACCCGGCCTACCACTGCACGCCGGTGCGCTTCGTGCGGGCGCTGCGTGCCGTGGCGCCGCCGGCCGGCATGGGCACGCGCGGGGTGATCGGCGAGACCGACTTCGAGCAGCAGCAGATCCTGGGTTATGCGCCGGTGGAGCCCGATGGCTCGTTCAAGCTGCAGGTGCCGGCCGACATCCCGCTGGCGCTGCAGATCGTCGACGGCCAGGGCCGCGCCTTCCAGACGCACACCAACTGGATCCAGGTGCGCCCCGGCGAACGCCGCACCTGCGACGGCTGCCACAGCCCGCGCCGCGGCGCGGCGCTGAACAGCGGCTCGGTCGTCAACAGCCAGCCCGCCGCGCTGAAGGCGACGCTGACCGCGCAGCACCAGAGCGGCGAGACGATGGCCTCGCTGCGCGCCCGCCTCGACCCGGGCGTGTTGAGCCTGGCCACGCACCCGGTGTTCACCGACGAGTGGGCCGACACGACCAAGCCCGGCGTCACGGCGCGCCAGAGCATCTCGCTGCGCTACACCGGCAACCCCAACGCCGCCGACGACCTGACGACGGCGGTGCCGGTGAACGGCGTCATCAACTACCCCGAGCACATCCAGCCGCTGTGGACGAAGGCGCGCGGGGTCGGTGGGGCCGACACGTGCACCAACTGCCACAACGACCCGCTGAAGCTCGACCTGCGCGGCACCATCGCCGGCACCGGCCGCCTCGTCTCCTACGAGGAACTGCTGCTCGGCGACCCGCAGCTCGACGCCAACGGCCAGCCGGTGACGCGCCTCGTCGAGGGCGTGCCCGAGGTCGTGCGCGGGCCGGCGCTCGTCAGCACGTCGAGCGGTGACCAGCGCTCGGCCGGCCAGGCGCGCAAGAGCCGCCTCACCGAGATCATGTTCGGCGAGACGCTGCTCGTCGGGGCCGACGCGCGCACGGCGCACCCGAACCCGCCGGGCACGGCGCCGAACCATGCGACGCTGCTGAACAAGGCCGAGAAGCGCCTGCTCGCCGAGTGGATGGACCTCGGCGGCCAGTACTACAACGACCCGTTCAACCCGACCGGCGGCGTGCGCGCCATCACGGGGCTGTCGGAGCAGTCGTTCACGGCGACGGTGCTGCCGATCCTGCAGGCCAGCTGCGTCGGCTGCCACCAGCCGGGCATGGGCTTCCAGCGCAACCGGTTCATCCTGACTGGCAATCCCGAAGGTGACTTCAACGTCACGCTGACGATGGTCAACAATGCCTGCCTCGCCTCGGCCAACCCGCTGCTGGCGCGGCCGTCGGCGATCCCGCATCCGAACGGCGCGCTGGGCCAGACGACGGCGGTGCTGCCGGTGGGCAGCGCGGGCTACACGGCCATCGCCAACTGGATCGCCACGGCCTGCAACTGAAGACTCGCCCTTTCGCCTGCCCTGCCCGCCATGACGCCACCGCCGCATCGCCATCGCTCCCCGCCGCGCCGCGCCGCGCGGGTGGCGTCCGTGGCCGCGGCGGCCGGCCTGCTCGCCGCGGCGCTTGCCTCGTGCGGCGGCGGCGACGGCAGCAACCCGCTGGACAACGCCGCCAACGTGGCCAACCCGGCGGGCACGGTGGGCGGGCAGAAGCTCTCGTTCGCCTACTTCCAGCGCTGCGTCATGCCCATCCTCGAGGCGCAGCTGCCGGTGACGATCAACGGCGTCACGTCGATCAACAGCTGCGCCGCCGCCGGCTGCCACGACAACGTCAACGGTACCGGTGGCGCGCTGCGCCTGACGGCGCCGGCGGCGCTCGTGGACCTGAGCGCACCGGCCAACACGCCCGACGTCATCCGCCAGACGGCGATGTACCGCAACTTCTACTCGTCGCAGGGCGAAACGCTGATCGGCAATCCCACGTCGAGCCGGCTGCTGAACAAGCCCCTCGTGCGTACCGTATTGCACGGCGGCGGCCTCATCTTCGCCGACGAGAACGACGCCAATGCGCGGATCATCCGCTACTGGATCACGCGGCCGATGCCGGCCGGGCAGGACGAGTTCAGCGCTGCCGCGGCCAACCTGTTCACCCCGGCCGACGTCAACACCGGCACCTGCAACACGGACTGATGAGCCGGCGCCCGAAGGTCGTTGGGGCGGCACGCCTGACGGATGACAGAAGCCAGGCACGCCGGAAGTGAAGAAGAGGGCATCTGGGGCATGAGGGTCTCGACATGGCTGCGACATCGCGCGTGGGCCAGGGCGGCGTCGGTGCTGGGCGCTGCGATGGTGGCTGTCGCCGCCTCCGGTGCGTCGGCCCAGACCGGGCCGACCTCGCCGCCGCCACCCCCGCCGACGGCGCCGTCCGCACCCGCGGCGACCGCGTCGGCGCCGCGCCACGACGCCGAGTTCGTCGAGCGGCTGCAGGTGGCCGACGCCTTCATCGAGCTGCACACCGGCCCCGGCCGCGGCTACCCGGTGTTCCAGGTCGTCGAGCGGCACGGCTGGATCCGCATCGAGCTGCGCCGCACCGACTGGTACCGCGTACGCAGCGAGACGAGCCAGGGCGGCGTCGTCGGCTGGGTGCACCGCTCGCAGCTGGAGGCCACGCTCACCGAAGCCGGCAGCGGCAAGACCTTCCGCGACCTGCTGGTCGACGACTACCTGAAGCGCCGCGTCGAGTTCGGCGCCGCCTGGGGGCAGCTGCGCGCCGAGCCGATGCTCAAGATCTTCACCGGCGTGCGCTTCGGCGAGACGCTCGGCGCCGAGGTCACCTTCGCGCAGGTTCAGGGCGCCTTCTCCGGCACCGACTTCTGGCACGTCGCGCTCGTCTCCGAGCCGTGGAGCGACCGGCGCCTGTCGCCCTTCCTCAGCGTGGGCTTCGGGCGCTTTCGCAACGTGCCGAACGAGAGCCTCGTGCAGGCGCAGACCGTCAATGCCAACCTCGGGCATGCCGGCATCGGCCTGCGCTGGTACCTCTCGGAGCGCTTCGTGGCGCGGCTGGACTGGTCGCTGTACACCGCATTCGTCGCCGACGACCGCACGCTCGAGTACCGCGCCACGACGCTCGGCATCTCGTTCTTCTTCTGAGCGCACGCGCCAACACCACGTAGCCGGGACCGCCACCTTGCCGATGCACGCCCTCATCGCCCGCCTCACGCTGCCGCTCGCCGCCGCGGTGCTGGCCGGCGCCTGCGCCACGAAGCCGGCGCCGGCCCCCGCAACGCCGACGACACCCTATGCGACCACACCGACCGTGACCCAGGTGCCGGCCAGCGGCGCGGCCACGCCGGCCACCGCCCCGGGCGCGGCGACACCCATCCCGGGCTCGCCCACACCCGCCGCGGCACCACCCGTGGTGGAACCGCAGGTGGCCCGCCGCGACCTCAAGCTGCCCGAGTACCCTTCGCGCGACTTCGAGATCGGCCTCGTCGGCGGCATCTACTCCACGCAGAACTTCGGCTCCAGCAGCGTCACCGGTCTGCGGCTGGGCTATCACATCACCGAGGACTTCTTCGTCACCGCGCAGTACGGCCAGACGAAGGTCAGCGACGAGTCGTTCCGCCAGATCCTGCCCGGCGGCATCTTCGTCAACCGCACCGAGACGCTGAAGTACTACACGCTGGCCATCGGCTACAACCTGCTGCCCGGCGAGGTGTTCTTCGGCCGCGGCAACGCCAAGCTGTCGCAGGGCTACGTGCTTGCCGGCGCCGGAACGACCGACTTCGCCGGCCAGAGCAAGCAGACGATCGACGTCGGTTTCGGCCTGCGCCTGCTGTGGAGCCAGCGCTTCTCGCTGCAGGCCGAGGTGCGCGACCACATGTTCAGCCTCGACCTGCTCGGCCGCCGCGAGACGACGCACAACCCGGAGATCACCTTCGGGCTCACGCTGATCTTCTGAGGCCGCGCCGGCCGCCACACCGTTCCCACCCCCGCATACCGCCCTGCCGATCCACGCCATGCAGCCCCGGACCCGCACCCTCCGCCTCTCGCCTCCCCGGCTCGACACGACACGCCGCCGCCTCGCCCTGCTCGGTGCCGGCGCGCTCGCCACGGGCGTCGCCGGCGGCCTGCTCGCCGCGGCGCCGCGTGCCCGCGCGATGGTGGCGCCGTCGATGCCGGCGCCCGACTTCACGCTGCGCAGTGCCGCCGGCGGCAACCTGCGCCTGGCCGAGCAGCGCGGCCGCGTCGTGCTCGTCAACTTCTGGGCCACCTGGTGCGGGCCGTGCAAGATCGAGATGCCGCACCTGAACAGGATCTACGAGAAGTACAGGAGCGCCGGCTTCGTGCTGCTCGGCGTCAACATCGACGAGGACCCGAAGCAGGCCGTGGCGCTGGCTTCGCGCATGGGCCTCACGTTCCCGGTGCTGTTCGACACCGACAAGGCGGTGAGCCGCCGCTACGCGCTGGACAGCATGCCGGGCACCGTGCTCATCGACCGCGACGGCAAGGTGCGCCACGTGCACAAGGGCTATCGCGAAGGCGTCGAGGCCACCTACGACGCGCAGATCCGCGCGCTCGTCAAGGAATGACGCGCCGGCCACGCCGAAGGAGCGCACGATGAAGCCTGCCTGCCTCGCCGGCATCGCCCGCATCGCTGGCGTCGACCGCTCCGGTCGCACGCGCCGGGTCACGCGCCTCGCCGGCGCCATCGGCGTCGTGCTGCTCGCCTCGGCCTGCTCGGCGCCGCAACCCTGGGTCAAGCCCTACGAACGCGAGCGGCTGGCCGACCCGCTGATGCAGTTCGCGCGCACCGCGCTCACCGAGAAGCACCGCGAGCACGTGCACGTCGTGCGCGAGGCGGCGCGCGGCGCCACCGGCGTGCAGGGGGGTGGTTGTGGCTGCAACTGAGGCCACGACCTCGGCCGCGGCGGCCCCGGGGGCGGCGCGCTGGCGCGACACCGGGCGGCGCCTCGCGCGCGCGCTGCAGCGCCTGCTGCACGGCGTGCTGCCCGGGCTCGTCGCCACGCAGGCCTCGGGCGCCACGCTGCCCGAGGAGCGCAGCGAGGCCGTCTACCACTACTACGACGGCGGCGGCGTGCGCGCGCAGGGCCCGGCCTTTCTCGTGCGCAAGAGCCTGGCGGACCGCGTGTCGCTGTCCGCCGGCTACTACGTCGACGCGGTGAGCAACGCGTCGATCGACGTCGTCACGACGGCCAGCCCGTTCAAGGAGACGCGCAGCGCCTACGACCTGGGCGCCGACTGGCTGGTGCGCGACACGCTCGTCTCGGCGGCGCTGTACGCCAGCCGCGAGCCCGACTACGACGCGAACTCGGTGAGCCTGGACGTCGCGCACGAGGTGTTCGGCGCGATGACCACGGTGAGCCTGGGCGTCACCCGCTCCAGCGACGAGGTGCGCAAGGCCTACGACCCGGCCTTCCTCGACGTCGCCAAGCACTGGCAGTACCGCTTCGGCCTGACGCAGATCCTCACGCCGCGCTGGATCACGAGCGCCAACTTCGAGGCCATCTCGGACGCCGGCTACCTGGGCAGCCCCTACCGCGCCGCGCGCGTGTTCGGCGCCGCGGTGCCCGAGCGCGTGCCGCGCACGCGCTCCAGCCGGGCCGTGAAGTTCCGCAGCATCTACGACTACGGCGACGGGCCGGCGCGCACCGCGCTGAAGGTCGAGTACCGCTACTTCTGGGACAACTGGGACATCACCGCGCACACCACCGAGATCGGCGCCGCCCGCTACGTCGCCGCCGGCTGGCTGGCCGAGGCGAGCTGGCGCTACCACTCGCAGGGCCGTGCGCTCTTCTACAGCGACAACGCGCAGAGCGAGACGCTGTACGTCACGCGCAACCGCCAGCTCGGCACGTTCAAGAGCCACGCCTTCGCCGCCAAGGCCACCTACACCTTCGGCGGCTCGTGGGCACGTTTCGACACCAAGTTCACCGGTGTCATCGAGCGCAAGGCCTTCAAATTCAGCGACTTCACCGACGTGCGCACCGGCGGCGCCTACTCGCACAACGCCACCGTGCTGCAGCTGCTGCTGTCGGCGAAGTTCTGAGCGCCCGGCCGCCGGTTCCCGTCCTCGAGGGCTTCCCGCCATGTCCAACGCCACTTCCCACCCGCAACGCCTGGCCTTCGGCGTCGCCCTCGCCTTCGTCGCCGCGGCGGCCCTCGGCCAGCAGGCCGCGCCGCCGGCTTCGGCCGCATCCGCCCCGCCGGCGCCGGTGGTGACCGCCACGCCGGTG
>JAHCKS010000145.1 GCA_026125665.1 Rubrivivax sp. | reverse complement strand
CGCGCCGTCCGCCGTGCCCTGCGAGGCGGCGCGCGTGGCGCGCGAGCGGCGCGCGCTGGCGCTGGCCGGCCGCACGCTGCAGATCGACTGCAGCCTCACGCTCGGCGGCACACGAAGCCCCTGGCCGAAGGCCTGCGCGGCGTTGCAGGCGGCGCTCGTCGCCGACGGTGCGCTGATGCACGGCGGCGCCGGCAGCGGCCGCGCCGATCTCGTCGCCGGCCTGCATGCCAGCGGCCAGATCGAGGAGCGGCGCGACGCCGACGGTGGCCGCAGCGGCTGGCGCTTCCGCGGCAAGGTGGCCACGCACCTGCGCGGCGGCGGCGACCTCGACCTCGTCGACGAGTACGAGGGGCTCACCGGCTACAACCCGGTGTCCGCGGCGATGGCCGGCGACCTGCTGGCGCTGGCCGTCGTGCAGCGGCTGGACAAGGCGCTGACGGCGCTGTGGGAGAAGTGAGGTGGCGCGCGGTGAAGTGCGTGAAGCGCGGCCAGCCGGCCTGATGGAAGGCCTGCGCGCGCTGCTCGGCCGTCCTGGCGCAACGGGGCCGTGGGCCGGCTCGTCACGCGCGGGGCGCCCGGCGCGCGTGGCGAACCTGGCGCGCCTGGTGCACCTGGCGCACGTGGCGCGCAGGCGGCTCGCCGCAGGTGCCGCCGCAGCCACCACGGCCGCCACGGCCGCCATGGCCGCTTTGGCGCTCGCCTGGCCTGCACCCGCCGCGCCGGCCGAGCGCGTCGCCGTCGCCGTCTACGCCGACGACCCGTCGCTCAGGCGCTACGAGCGCGCCGTGCAGGCGCGGCTCGAGGAGATCCTCGCCGACAGCGGCTTCGAGCCGCTGGACGAAGCGAAGGCGAAGGCGCTGCGCGACAACTGGGTCGAGCTCGCCAACCCCGGCCACCTGATCACCGCCGAGGAGATCGTCGCCCAGGCCGGCCGCTACGACGTGAAGCGCATCTTCCGCGCCGGCTTCACGGCCGGCCAGACGCAGCCGCTCGGCCTGTACCACAGCGCCACGGCGCAGGTGCAGCTGCGCGTCATCGACGGGCAGGCGCGCGTCAAGGCCAGCGCGTCGGTGCCGATGGGCACGCGCGGCTTCGCCGGCAGCGACGCCACGACCGCCGACGCGGCGCTCGTCAACGCGCTGCAGCGGGCGGTGGACAGCGTGGCCGAGGCCGCCTCGCTGAAGGTGCTGGCACCGGCCAGCGCGCGCAGCCTCGCGCTGGTGCTCGAGCCGATCGCGCAGCCGCCGGCCGGTGCCGAAGCGGTGCCGTGGCCGGCGGCCGCCTCGCCGCCGGCGGGCTGGGAGAAGAGCGCCAGGCTGCTGGAGGAGCGCTGGCGCAACGAAAGCGTGCGCTGCACGACGACGTCACCCGACGGCGGCATGGGCGTCGTCGGCACGCTCGCGCAGCACATCGACCGCTTCGGCGGCGGCGTCGGAACGCCCTCGCGCAACTACGGCGGTTATGCGCATGTCGTCGACCTGAAGGAGCCGCGCGAGCTCGTGCGCCTCGCGCTGCACGAGGTCGGGCCGCGCGCTTCGGGCGAGAGCGGCACGTCGGCCGTCATCGCCTGCGGTTTCCTCGGCGCCTGGCGGCACCTGGTGGTGGCCAGCGGCAACCGCATCGCCTGCATCGACGTCGAACGCGGCCGCGAGACCTGCTCGCTGCCGCTGCCCGGCGCGCCGGAGAAGGCGGCGCTGCAGCTGTGGCAGGCGGGCGGCGAGCGTTTCGTGGAGTTGCGGCCCGAGAAGGGCGCGAGCAGCTTCTTCCGCGTCGTGGTCGGGCGGTAGGCCTCAGCGCGGCACCGCGAACACGCGCAGCCCGAAGATCGGCGCGCCGAGCTCGGGCTCGGCGGCCAGCGTCGGCGGGTCGGCCCAGGTCCACTGGCTGCCGGTGGCCCAGCTGCCGCCGACGAGGCGGTGGGCGCGGCAGGTGCCCGTGCCGGTGCCCGGGGAGGGCTCGGTGCAGGTGCTCGTCCATTGCCACAGGTTGCCCACGAGGTCGAACAAGCCGAGCAGCGAAGGCAGGAAGAGCCCCACCGGCGCCGCGTCGGCGAAGCCGTCGTTGCAGGCCAGCGGTGCCCAGCCGAAGCGGTGCGCGGCCGCGCCGCTCTCGTCGTAGAGGTTGGCGACGCGGCAGGCCGAGCGGCCGTCGAAGAGCGCGCGGCCGTCCTCGAGGAAGAAGCTGGCGCGGTAGACGGCGCGCCACTGCGCCTCGCTCGGCACGAAGAAGCGCAGGCGCGCCGAGCGTGTGTTGAGCCAGGCCACGTACTGTTCGGCCATCGTGAACGAGAGGCCCTGTGCCGGGTCGTGCGCGTCGGCGAGCGCGAGATCGGCCGGCTCGGTGCAGGCGCGCGCCTCGACGCAGCGGCGCAGCTCGCCGGCGGTGACCAGGTCGCTGCTCACCCACAGCGGCGCGGCGGTGCCGCGGACCGCGCGGTCCCCATCGGCGGACCCGGCGGCTGCCCCGCCCACGGCTTCTCCGGACACGCCATCGGCCGCCCGCATGCGCGGGCAGCCCTCGCACGGCCGCGCGGCGAGCGCCAGTGCTTCCTGGCGGATCGGCGCCTTCTCGCGCAGGGCGACGAGCGCGCGCGTGACGACGCGGCGCGTGCGCGCGTCGCGGTTCTCGGCGAGATAGCGGCGCAGCTCGGGTTCCTGCGCGTCGCGCACCCAGGCGAGCGGCCCGTCGGCACCCACGGCCGGCAGCCCCTCGGGAAAGGCGCCGAGCGCGAGCTCGCCGGTGAGGGCCGTGTTTTCCCACGGCAGCTGCCGCCCGCGGCTTTCCTCGAGCACGCCGGCGCGCACGAGCTTGAACACCTCCTCGATGCGCAGGTCGCGCCGGCCGATGTGGCGCAGCAGGTGCGCGGTGTAGGTGCCGTTGGCGCCGCTGCCGTCGTAGGCCACCTTGCCGGGACTGGTGGCGAAGGCGAGCAGCGTGTTCGGCGGCGCCTCCAGCGGCGCCAGGCCGCCGGGCAGGCGGCCGTCGCCGAAGGGGTTGTCGCGGCAGGCGTCGAGCACGACGAGGTTGAAGCGCGGCCGCGCCACGGCCAGCGGCGCCATCAGGCTCTCCAGCGAGACGGCCTGCGCGGCGAGCTCGCCCACCTTCTCGAGCCCGGGCCCGGGCGGCATGATCGGCAGCAGGAAGTTGCGTCCTTCGGCCTGCACGCCGTGGCCGCCGAAGTAGACGAGCGAGAGCGACTGCTCGTCGAGCCGGCGCGCGTGCGCGGCGATCGCGCGTTGCATCGCCGCGCGGTCGCCGTTCAGCAGCAGCGTCACCTGGAAGCCGAGCTGGCCGAGCGCGCGGCCGAGGTCGCGCGCGTCGTTCTCCGGGTTGCGCAGCGGCTGCTGCGCGTAGCGCGCGTTGCCGATCAGCAGCGCGTGCTTGCCGCCTTCGGCGGCGGCCGGCCCCGGCGTGGCCGCCGCGCCGGCCGCGATGGCGGCCAGCGTGGCGAGGCGGGCGAGCGCGGCGCGACACATGGCGGCTGCAATGATGCCGCCGGGCGCGCTGGTAAGCTCCCCGGCATGTTCACGGGCATCGTCGCCGGCACGGCCACCGTCGAGCGCCTGGCCGACCGCGCCGGGCTGCGCACCTTCACGCTGCGCTTCGACGTGCCGGGCTTCGGCGCCGGGCTCGAGGTGGGGGCCAGCGTCGCGGTGGACGGTGTGTGCCTCACGGTGACGGCGTTGCACCGCGCCGCGCCGGGCGCCGGCGGCCGCGGCGAAGTCTTCGCCGCCGACTTCGACGTCATGCAGCAGAGCCTCGCGCTGACGACGCTCGGCACGCTGGTCGAAGGCAGCGCCGTCAACGTCGAGCGCGCCGCGAAGGACGGCGCGGAGATCGGCGGCCATCCGCTGTCGGGCCATGTCGACGGCCTCGGCACCGTCGTCGAGGTGCGCCGGCCCGAGAACAACCACGTGCTGCGCATCGCGCTGCCGAAGCCCCTCGTGCGCTACGTCTTCGCCAAGGGGTACGTCGCCGTCAACGGCTGCAGCCTCACGGCGGCCGAGGTGCACCGCGGCGAAGGCTGGTTCGAGGTCTGGCTGATCCCCGAGACGCTGCGCATGACCACCTTCGCCGCCAAGCGCGAAGGCGACCGCGTGAACATCGAGATCGAACGCCAGACGCAGGTCTTCGTCGACACCGTGCGCGCGGCCATCGACGAGCGGCTTGGCCCGCTCGTGCCGCTGCTCGAGCAGTGGCTGCGCGAGCGTGGCGGCTCGCTCGACGAGTGGGCGCGGCCGGCGAAGCTGCCGCCCGGCTAGCCGGCACCGAGGCGGTCGGCGCGCTGCCCACCGCTGCCCACCGGCAGCGATACATAGTTACGAACGAGTTACGGCGCCTGGTGCGGCCCCGCGCATCCCTGGTGCACGGCCAGGCAGAGGGCGCCCGACACCGGGCAGACCCCGATGCCGGGTGCCGCCCGCCGCCACTAGCCTTGCGCGGCCCCCTGCCACACCCCAAGGAGACAAGCCATGCTGCGCAGGACCTTCGTCACCGCCGCGGCCGCCGCGGCCGCCACCGGGGCGCCGCTCGCCGTGCGCGCCCAGACCCTCACGCTGCACGGCGCCGTGCAGTTCAACGACGACCACGCCTTCAACAAGGCGCTGCTGAAGTTCGAGGAACTGGTCAAGAAGTACTACGGCAAGCCGATCAACTTCGTGCTGCACCGGAACAGCGAGCTCGGCCTCGAGAAGCAGTACTTCGAGTACATGGCGCAGGGCAAGGCGGTGGACTACGCCATCGTCTCGCCGGCGCACATGAGCACCTTCTCGAAGGCGGCGCCGTTCATCGACGCCCCGTTTCTCTTCCGCGACCTCGCGCACTGGAACAAGGTGCTCGACTCCGACATCCTCAAGCCCATCGCCGACGAGGTGGCGCGCAACGCCGACGTCATGCTCATCGGCTACGCCGGCGGCGGCACGCGCAACATCTTCGTCAACAAGCCGGTGCGCAACCTCGGCGAGATCAAGGGCCTGAAGGTGCGCGTGCAAGGCGCGCCGATCTGGAGCAGGACCTTCGCCGCCGCCGGCATGAGCCCGACGGTGATCGCCTACAACGAGGTCTACAACGCGATCCAGAACAACGTCATCGCCGCCGGCGAGAACGAGGCCGCCGGCGTCGAGTCGATGAAGTTCTACGAGGTGGCGCCGCACCTGGCGATGACGCAGCACGCGATCACGATCCGGCCGCTGTGCTTCTCGGGCAAGACCTTCGCCAAGCTGCCCAAGGACCTGCAGGACGCCATCCTCAAGGCCGGGCGCGAGGCCGGCGCGCACGGGCGCGCCATCGAGTCGTCCGAAGACACGGCCAAGCTCGACAAGCTCGAGCAGGCCGGCCGCCTGAAGCGCGTGCCCTTCGCCGACCGCGAGGCGATGAAGAAGCTCGTGGATCCGGTGATGGCCGCGTACGCCAAGGAGATCGGCGCCGACGCGATCTACGCCAAGATCGTCGCGATGCAGTGAGCGGCACGCCGCAGCCGTGCCGTCTTCGCCGCAGCCCCCCGCCCCGCCGCCCGCCTGGCTCGTCGCGTGGCGCCGCCTCTCGGCGGCGTACGCGCGGGGGTTGTCGTGGCTGCTCATCGGCAGCGTGGCCGTGCTGCTGGTGCCGGTGAGCCTGCAGATCTTCTCGCGCTACACGGCGCTGATCCCGAGCTACATCTGGACCGAGGAACTGGCCCGGTTCCTCTTCGTCTGGATGATCATGATCGGCGCGATGCTCGGCATCCGCGAGGGCACGCACTTCGAGGTCGACGTCTGGCCGACGAGCCTGTCGCGGCGCCGCCGCGCGCTGGTGGACCTGTTCGTCGGCGTCGCGGTGCTCGTGTTCGCGGTGGCGTTCCTGTGGTGGGGCATCTCGTTCACGCGCTTCGCGTGGAACCGCTTCTCCGAGCTCGCCGAGCTGCCGCTGTGGCTGATCCACGTCGCCTGGCCGATCGCCGGCGCGACGTGGTTGCTGTTCCAGGGTGAGCGGATGGTCGTCTCGGTGCGCACGCTGCTCGGCCTCGATGCGGCCGGCGAGCCGCCGCACGGCGCGCACGAAAGGGCCGCCGAGGTGGGGCGTTGAGCTCCACGCTCGCCTCGGCGACGCTGGCGCCGCCGATGGCGGCGCTGATCCTCTTCGGCATCTTCTTCACGCTGATGTTCCTGCGTGTGCCGGTGGCCTTCGCGCTCGGCCTGGCGTGCCTGCCGATCTACTTCGTCGAGGAGCGGCTCGACCCGCAGGGCCTGATCCAGGAGACCTTCAACGCCTACAACTCGTTCATCCTGCTGGCGGTGCCGTTCTTCCTGCTCACCGCCAACCTGATGAACGTGGGCGGCATCACCGACCGCCTGGTGCGCCTGTCGCGGGCGCTGGTGGGCCACTTCCCTGGGGGGCTGGCGCAGATCAACGTCGTGCTGTCGCTGTTCTTCGCCGGCGTGTCGGGTTCGTCCACCGCCGATGCGGCGAGCCAGAGCAAGATCTTCATCGAGGCGCAGACGAAGGAAGGCTACGACCTCAGCTTCTCGGTGGCCATCACGGCGGTGTCGGCGGTGCTGGCGGTGATCGTCCCGCCGTCGATCCTGATGATCGTCTGGGGCGGCACGCTCACGGTGAGCATCGGCGCGCTGATGCTCGCGGGCATCGTGCCGGGCTTCCTGATCGCGCTGGCGCAGATGGCCACCGTGCACGCCTACGCGAAGCGGCGCGGCTACCCCACCTACCCGCGCGCCGGCTGGCGCGAGGTGCTGGCGTCGGTGGCGGTGGCGGTGCCGGCGCTGATGACGCCGTTCATCATCATCGGCGGCAAGATCTTCGGCTGGTTCACGGCCACCGAGTCGGCCTGCATCGCCGTGCTCTACGCCGGGGCGCTGACGATGTTCGTCTACCGCCAGACCAACCTCGCGGCGCTGCGCGGCGCGCTGTCGGACACCGGGCGGCTGGCGGCGGTGGCGCTGTTCTGCGTCGGCACCGCGAGCGCCTTCGGCTGGCTGCTCGCCTACTACCAGATCCCGAAGGCACTGCTGGCCGGCGTCGTGGCGTGGGAAATGGGGCCGGTGATGACCGGCTTCTTCATCGCCGCCGTGTTCCTCGTCGTCGGCTGCTTCCTCGACGCGATCCCGGCCATCATCATCGTCGGCACGATCCTCGAGCCGATCGCGCGTGCCGCCGGCATCGACCCGGTGCACTTCGCCACCATCGGCATCGTCTCGCTCGCCTTCGGCCTGGTGACGCCGCCGTACGGGCTGTGCCTGCTGGTGGCCTGCGCGGTGGCCAAGGTGCGAATGACCGACGTGCTGAAGGACACGCTGATCATGCTCGTGCCGATGTTCGTCGTGCTCGGGCTCGTCATCGCGCTGCCGCAGGTGTCGCTGTTCCTGCCGGGGTTGTTCCCGCCCGGGTCGCTTTGATTGGCGCTGCGGGGTGGCGCTGCGTGGTGGCGGGATCGGGCCGACGGGGTGCCCTGCGCAGTGAATGTCCTCTTTCGGCGAACGAGCTTCGCTCGTCCCCCGAATGCCCCCTTGATTTCACTGCGCAGGGCACCCCGTCGGCCCGATCCGGCACCCCCTGTGGCGTCCGAATCGATCGAAGACAAATCACGGTGCCCGCCAAGGACGCCGAGCGCCCGGCGGCCTTGGCGCGCCACGACCCCACCAGATCTGGCGCAACATGACGCGCAGGTCACGGCGGGCCTGCCAACCCTGCGCTACCCCTAACTCTCCACCAGATACCTCTGCGCCAGCCGCACGAAGAGGCTCGCCGTGCTCGGCAGGATGCGGTCGTTGAAGTCGTACCCCGCGTTGTGCACCGGGCAGCCGCCTTCACCCGGCGTCTCGTCGGTGCCGTTGCCGACGTTGAAGTAGCACCCCGGCACGCGTTGCAGGAACAAGCCCATGTCGTCGCTCGCCGTGCCGGGCGGCCAGTCGGGGATCAGCGCGTCGTCGCCGGCCAGCTCGCGCGCCGTCTCGCGCACGAACGCGGTGGCCGCCTCGTCGTTGATCGTCACCGGGTAGCGCCAGCGGTAGTCCACGTCGGCCGTGGCGCCGTGCACCGCGGCCTGCGCATGCGCCATCGCGGTGATGCGATCGCGCAGCTGCGCGCGCACCGCTTCGCTGCGCGCGCGGATCGTCAGCCGCAGCTCGGCGCTGGCGGGGATGACGTTCGGCGCGTCGCCGGCGTGGAACGCGCCCACCGTGACGATGGCCAGTTCGTTCGGGTGCACCTCGCGCGAGACGATGCTCTGCAGCGCGATGATGAGGTGCGACGCGGCGACGATCGGGTCCACCGCCAGGTGCGGCTTGGCGCCGTGCCCACCCCTGCCGCGCAGCGTGATGACGGCCGTGTCGCTGCTGCTGTAGACGACGCCGGCGCGGATGCCGAACTTGCCCGCCGGCGCACCGGGAGAGTTGTGGAAGCCGAACAGGCGGTCGCACGGGAAGCGCTCGAACAGGCCGTCGTCGAGCATCGCCTGCGCGCCGCCGAGGCCTTCCTCGGCCGGCTGGAAGACGAGGTTGAGCGTGCCCGAGAAGCCGCGCGTCAGCGCCAGCACCCGCGCGGCGGCGAGCAGCGTGGCCGTGTGGCCGTCGTGGCCGCAGGCGTGCATCAGGCCCGGGCGCAGGCTGGCGTGCGGCAGGCCGCTCTGTTCGGTGATCGGCAGCGCGTCCATGTCGGCACGCAGCCCGAGCGAGCGCGTGCCGCTTCCGACGCGCAGCCGGCCGACGACGCCCGTGCGGCCGACGCCGCGCGTCACCTCGTAGCCCCAGCGCTCGAGGCGGCTCGCGACGAGCTCGCTCGTGCGGTGCTCCTCGAAGCCGAGCTCGGGGTGGGCGTGGATCTGGCGGCGCAGCGCCACCATCTCGTCGGCGACCTCGCGCACTTCGGGCAGGGCGGGCAGGGCAGGGAGCGTCATGACAGGTGGGTCCTCATCGCTTCGTTGCGGGTCCGGGTGTGGACGGTCAGGTGGTCCGCGGGGTCTCGACTCACGCGGTGCTCACTGCGGCTCGAAGCGCCCGTGCCGCCCGGCCCCGGCCGCGAACCGCGCCGCGCCGGCCAGCGCCTCGGCCTGCACCACCGGGAAGCCGCCGGCGCCTTCGCGCCGCAGCGCCTCGGCCAGCGGCAGCCCCCACTGCGCGTAGGCCGAGGCGCGGTCGGCGTTCATGCAGCGCGGCGGGAACGCCGCGAGCTGGCGCGCCATCTCGAGTGCCGCAGCAAGCGCTTCGCCGTCGGCGACGACGCGGTTCACGAGACCCATCGCCAGCGCCTCGTCGGCACCGACGCCGCGGCCCGTGAGGATCATGTCCAGCGCACGCCCCATGCCGACGACGCGCGGCAGCCGCACCGTGCCGCCGTCGATGAGCGGCACGCCCCAGCGGCGGCAGAAGACGCCGAAGACGGCGCCCTTCGCGGCAACGCGCAGGTCGCACATCAGCGCGAGCTCGAGCCCGCCGGCCACCGCGTAGCCCTCGACGGCGGCGATGACGGGTTTCGTGAACGCGATGCGCGTCGGGCCCATCGGGCCGGGCGCGCTGCCGGTCGGCTCGACGTGGTTCGCGCGCGCCGGATCGCCGAGCGCCGCGAGGTCGGCACCGGCGCAGAAGTGGCCGCCCCCGCCGGTGAACACGGCCACGCGCAGCGTGGCGTCGGCCTCGAAGGCCTCGAACGCCTCGCGCAGCGCGGCGGCGGTCGGGCCGTCCACGGCGTTGCGGCACTCCGGGCGGTGCAGCGTGATCGTCAGCACCGGGTCGTCGGCGCTGGCGCGGGTGGTGGTGACGGCGGGCATGTTCGGCTCCGGCGAAGGGAATGCGTCAACGTTGCCTGCGAACGGACAACGGGGAGACAACGGCGGGCACAACGCAGCCCGATGATGCCGCGCGCCGCGCCGGCCGGCCGGCCGCGGCCTTGGCACACTGCGGTCCATGAGCGACCTTCCTCGCCGCCGCCTGTTGCAGCAAGGCCTCGGTGCCGGCGTGGCCGGTGCCGCGTGGCTGGCGCTGCCCGCCTTCGTGCGCCACGCGCGCGCCGCCGGCGCGCCGCATCCCTTCGCGCTCGGCGTGGCCTCGGGTTCGCCCACCGCTTCGTCGGTGGTGCTGTGGACGCGCCTTGCCGGCGAGGCACTGCCGCCTGAGGTGCCGGTCGCGTGGGTGCTGGCGGCCGACGAGGCGTTCACGCGGCTCGTGGCGCGCGGCAGCGTGCCGGCGCGCGAGGCCGACGCGCACAGCGTGCACGTCGAGGTGCCGGGCCTCGAGCCGGCGCGCTGGTACTGGTACCGCTTCGATGCGCTTGGCCAGCGCAGCCCGGCCGGGCGCACGTGCACCGCGCCGGCAGCCGACGCGGCGCCGGCCAGGCTCGACTTCGCCGTCGCCAGCTGCCAGCGTTTCGACCACGGCCATTGGGCGGCGTGGCGCGACGCGGCCGAGCACGCTGCGGCCGGCCGCCTCGACCTCGTGCTGTTCCTCGGCGACTACATCTACGAGTACACGTCGCCGCCCGGCGCGGTGCGCGCGCACGAAGGCGGCGCCACGACGACGCTCGAGGGCTACCGCGCGCGCTACGCGCAGTACCGGCGCGACCCGCTGCTGCAGGCAGCGCACGCCGCCTGCCCCTGGATCGTGATCTGGGACGACCACGAGGTGGAGAACGACTACGCCGGCCTGCAGGGCGAGCGGCTGCAGCCCGACTTCGCGGCGCGGCGCGCCGCCGCCTACCGGGCGTGGTGGGAGCACATGCCGCTGCCGCCGGCGCTGCGGCCGGCCGAAGCGGGCGGCGGCGCGATGACGATCCACGGCCGGCTCGACTGGGGCACGCTGGCGCGGCTGCAGTGGATCGACACGCGCCAGTTCCGCGACCCTCAGCTGTGCCCGCGGCCCGACCGCGGCGGCGGCAGCAACACGGTGCGCCTGCGCGACTGTCCCGGCCTCGTGCGCGAGACGGCGCGCACGCTGCTCGGCGCCGCCCAGGAGCGCTGGCTGGCCGAGGGCTGGAGCACCGCGCCCGGGGTGTGGAACCTGCTGGCGCAGCAGACGCTGATGGCGCGCTTCACGCGCGAAGCGGTGGCCGGGCAGGCCGCAGGGCCGGGCGGGGGCGCGGCAGCCAACGGCCGCGAGCCCGGGCACCTGGAAGGGCGCTACTGGACCGACGGCTGGGACGGCTATCCCGCGGCGCGCCGCCGGCTGCTTTCCGTGCTGGCCGAGCGCCGCGTGCCCAACGCCGTGGTGCTGGGCGGCGACGTGCACGCGAACTACGTCGCCGACCTGCGGGTCGACCCCGACGACGACGACGCGCGGCGCAGCCCCCTCGTCGCCACCGAGTTCTGCGGCACCTCGATCAGCAGCCGCGGCAGCCCGCAACGCGTGGTGGATGCGGCGCTGGCGTTCAACCCGCACATCCGCTACGGCCGCAGCGAAGAACGTGGCTACCTGCGCTTCACGCTGACGCGCGAGCGGCTCGACGCCGAGATGCGCGTCGTGGCCGATGTCGCCGACCCGCACAGCGCCGTGCGCGGCGCGGCGCGTTTTGTCGTCGAGGCCGGCAACGTCGGGGCGGTGCGCCGGGACTGAGCCACGCCGGCGCCACGGCGCGGCCGGCGAGGGCGAGAATGCGCCCGCGATGGAAGGGCGGCGAGGCATGGCGCGGGGCGTGCGGCGAGGCGTCGGGTCGTGGCGGCGGTGGCGCGCCGGCGCCGCACTCGCGGCGCGTGGCCTTGCCTGGCTGCCGGCCCTGCTGCTCGCCACCGTGCTTGCTGCCTGCGGTGGCGGTGGGGCGGGCG
>JAHCKS010000144.1 GCA_026125665.1 Rubrivivax sp. | reverse complement strand
CGCGCGGCGGCCGGCGGGCCGCGAGCGAGGAAGGCGGCGCTGAAGGTGCCGCGCGGTGCCGCACCTGTCGTGGCCGCCCGCAGCGACACCGGGCAAGGCTGCACCGCGGCCGATGCGCCGTCGACGAGCGCATCGGCATGTGTCGCCTGGTCGAGCAGACGGCAGGTGTCGCCGCCCTCTTCGTGCGCGTCGAAGGCCGAACGCTCGGCGCCCGATGCGCGATGCAGCGTGTCCTCCGCCGCGGGCACGGCCACGCGGGCATCGCCAGCGAACCGCGCATCGGCGTGCCCGTGCTCGTCGGCGGCGCCGCCGTGCGCAGCGCCTCCTGCGACGCCACCTGCGACCCCGATCGCAACGCCGTGGCCGACCCCGCTGGCAAGGCCATGGGCGATGCCATGCGACACACCGATCGCCTGCGCCGCCACCAGCACCGCCGCCAGCAGCCACGCCAGCGGCCGGCGCAGCGTCGTCAGGCGATGCATGCCCGCGGCCCCCGACTCAGGCTCGCCGCAGCACGCGCTGCGGGTACGGGATCTCGACGCCGAGCTCGCCCAGCGTGCGCAGGATGGCCAGGTTGACCTCGCTGCGCACGTTGTTCTGCCCGTTCTCGGGGTCGCCGATCCAGAAAGAGACGGTGAGCTCCAGCCCGTCGGCGGCAAAGGCCGTGAGCATCACGCCCGGGGCCGGCTCGGCCAGCACGCGCGGCACGCCGCGCGCCGCCTCGGCCAGGCGCGGCATCAGCGCGTCGAGATCGGTGCCATAGGCCACCTGCACGACGGTGCTCATGGCCACCTGCCGGTCGGCCAGCGAGCTGTTCTCCACGCGCTGGGTGATCATCATCTCGTTGGGCACGATGCTCTCGCGCCCGTTGAGCGCGCGGATCACCGTGTAGCGCGTGGTGATGTCGGTGATGCGGCCTTCGAAGTTGTCGACCCGGACGATGTCGCCGATGCGCATGCTGCGCTCGGCGAGGATGACGAAGCCGCTGACGTAGTTGGCCGCCAGCTTCTGCAGGCCGAAGCCGATGCCCACGCCGAGCGCGCCGCCGAGCACGCCAAGCGCCGTCAGGTCGATGCCGGCGGCCGACAGCGAGAACATCAGGCCGACGAACAGCAGCAGCGCGCGCACCGCGTTGGCGGCGATCTTGCGCACCCCCAGGTGCTCGGTGTCGGTGACGCCCTTCAGCAGCCGCGCCTCGATGGCCGAGCTCAGCCACAGCGCGAGCACGAGCACGACGCCGGCGGCGAGCAGCCCCTCGATGGCGTTGCGCACCGAGATCGTCGTCGCGCCGATCGTCCAGCGGATGCCGTCCAGTTCCTTCATCAGCATCGGCAGCAGCCCGGTGAGCCACAGCACGACGGCGATCCAGGCCACCCACGAGACGCTGCGCTCGACGACGCGCATCAGGCGCGACTCGGGGTAGGCCTTGTGCAGCACGCGCACGATGAGCCGGATGACGGCCAGCGAGAGGAGCACCGGCACGACGATGCGGAACAGCGCATCCGGCACCTCGGGCACGCGCGCGACGAGGAACCAGCGCATCGCCAGCGCCGCGGCCAGCGCCAGCACCGGGAACAGCACGCCGTCGACGATGCCCTCGCCGAACCAGACCGAGCCGCGCTTCGGCTGCGCGCCGCGCACGAGGCGCACCACCACCCAGGCGAACGCCAGGCAGGCGAAGAAGGCAGCCAGCTCGATGAGCGCCGTGGGCCGCGTCAGCGCCTGCAGCCAGGCGAGCAGCTCCTCGTCGGAGCGGACCTGCGGTGTCATGCCGGCAACGCGCCGGTCAGGCGCCGAGCACGCGCAGGTGCGCGGCGACGCTGCGCGCCAGCGCGCCGAGGTGGTAGCCACCTTCCAGGCAGGAGACGATGCGCCCGCCGGCGTGCCGCACGGCCACCTCGACCAGGCGTTCGGTGATCCACGCGTAGTCGTCCTCGACCAGACCCATCTGGCCGAGCTCGTCCTCGCGGTGCGCGTCGAAGCCGGCGGAGATGAACAGCATCTGCGGCCGGAACGCCTCCAGCGCCGGCAGCCATTGCTGCTCGACGGCCTGCCGCATCGCCGGCCCGCGCGTGTACGGCGGCAGCGGCACGTTGACCATGTTGGTGCCCTTGGGCACCGCGCCGCTGTAGGGGTACAGCGGGTGCTGGAAGAAGCTGACCATCAGCACGCGCTCGTCGCCGGCGACGATGTCCTCGGTGCCGTTGCCGTGGTGCACGTCGAAGTCGACGATGGCCACGCGTTGCAGGCCGTGCACGTCCAGCGCGTGCCGCGCGGCCACGGCGACGTTGTTGAAGAAGCAGAAGCCCATCGCCTCGTCGCGCGTGGCGTGGTGGCCGGGTGGGCGCACGGCGCAGAAGGCGCGCGTCGGCGCCGGTGCGGCGCCGGCCGGCGCGGGGCCGAGGATGTCGTCGGTGGCCGCCACCGCGGCACCGGCGGCGCGCAGCGCCGCGGCCAGCGTCTGCGGGCAGGCCACGGTGTCGGGGTCGAGGTAGCGCGGCTCGCCGGCCTCGCGCACACCGGCCAGCAGGTCGGTGAGGCGGGTCACGTAGGCCGCGGCGTGCGCGCGTTCCAGATGCTCCGCGCTCGCCTCGGGCGCGTCGCGGAAGTCCAACGCGATGTCCAGGCCGGTGGCGCGCAGGTGGTCGGTGATCGCGTCCAGCCGCGCCGGGCACTCCGGGTGGCCCTGCCCCATGTCGTGCTGCCGGCAGGCCGGGTGGCTGTAGAAGACGGTGGTCATTGGCGAAACGGACGACTCGGGGCCCGGCAGGCAGGCCGGCGGGGCAGGGTTTTCGGGTATGGTGGGGCCGATGGACCTGCGCCTGAAGTCGTCCCCTCCGATCTCGTCGTACGCGGCGGCGGCGCCTGCCCCCACGGCCGCACCGGCAGCGGTGCGAGGAGGCCTGGCGACGCGGCTCGCGGCACTGGCCGACCAGATTAGCACGATCGTCGTGGGCAAGCGGCCGCAGGTCGAGGACTGCATCGCCTGCCTGCTGGCCGGCGGCCACCTGCTGATCGAGGACGTGCCCGGCGTCGGCAAGACGACGCTGGCGCACACGCTGGCGATGTCCCTCGGCCTGGAGTTCCGGCGCGTGCAGTTCACGGCCGACCTGCTGCCTTCGGACCTGGTCGGCGTCAGCGTCTTCGAGCGTGCGCAGGACCGCTTCGTCTTCCACCCCGGGCCGATCTTCGCGCAGGTGTTGCTGGCCGACGAGATCAACCGCGCCGGCCCGAAGACGCAGAGCGCGCTGCTCGAGGCGATGGAGGAGCAGCAGGTGACGGTCGAGAACGAGACGCGCATGCTGCCGACGCCGTTCTTCGTCATCGCCACGCAGAACCCGAGCGACCAGCTCGGCACCTACCCGCTGCCCGAGAGCCAGCTCGACCGCTTCCTGATGCGCATCACGCTCGGCTACCCCGACCGCGCCAGCGAACGCGCGCTGCTGGCCGGCGGCGACCGGCGCGAGGCCGTGCGCCGGCTGGCGCCCGTCATCACGCCGGCCGAGCTGCGCGAGGCGCAGCAGGCCGTGCTCGCAGTGCGCGCCGGCGAGCCGCTGCTCGACTACCTGCAGACGCTGGTCGCCGCCACGCGCGACGGCCGCTGGTTCGCCGAGGGCCTGAGCCCGCGCGCCGGCATCGCCGTGCTGCGCGCGGCGAAGGCCCGCGCGCTGCTCGCCGGGCGCGACTACGTCGCACCCGACGACGTGCAGGCGATCCTGCCGCAGACCATCGCGCACCGGCTGGTGCCGGTGGCCGGCGCCGGGCGCGGGCCGATCGAGCAGGTGCGCGCGATGGTCGAGGCGGTGCCCGTGGGCTGAACGCCGGCCCCCGCCGGCGCGACGCCCGCCCCTCTTCCACAGCCGCCGCGCGCATGGACGCCGCCGCCGCCGCGAGCCTCGACACGAGCCCTGGCCCGATCGGCTGGCTCGCGCGCTGGTCGCCTCGCCAGCAGTTCCGCCGCTGGTGGCAGGCGCGGCTGCCGCTCACCGACACGTGGACGCTCGGCCAGCGCAACATCTACATCCTGCCCACGCGCGCCGGCTTCACCTTCGCGCTGACGCTCGTCGTCATGCTGCTGGCGGCGATCAACTACCAGCTCAACCTCGGCTTCGCACTGACATTCGCGCTGGCCGGCGCCGGCATCGTCTCGATGCACCTGACGCACGGCAACCTGCGCGGGCTGACGCTGCACCTGCGCCCGCCGGCAAGCGTGTTCGCCGGCGACGCGGCGCTGCTGGAGGTGGTGATCACGAACCCGGGGCGCACGCGGCACGGCCTGGCGCTGCGCTTCGAGGACGGCCGCGCGGCCGCGCCCGCGGCTTCGCCGGCTGACGCGCGCGGCGCGCATGTCTGGTGCGACGTCAGCGCCGGGGGGCAGCAGGCCACGCACCTGGCACTCGTGCCGCCGGCGCGCGGCTGGCACGCCGTGCCCACGCTCGTCGTCGAGACGGTGTTCCCGTTCGGCCTGTTCCGCGCCTGGACGGTGTGGCGCCCGGCCGGCCGCGTGCTCGCCTGGCCACGCCCCGAGGAAGGTGCGCCGCCGCTGCCGACCAGCGCCGCCGTGGCGGGCGCCGAGTCGAGCCAGCGGCGCGCCGCCGACGGCGGCGAGTTCGACGGCGTGCGCCCCTGGAAACGCGGCGACACGATGCGGCAGGTGGTGTGGAAGAAGGTCGCGCGCAGCAACGAGCTGGTCAGCCGCGAGACCGCGGGCAGCGGCAGCCGCGAGGTCTGGCTCGACTGGCAACACACGGCCGCCAGCGGCACCGAGCCGCGGCTGGCGCGCCTCGCGGCCTGGGTGCTGGCCGCCGACCGTGCCGGCCTGCCCTACGGCCTGCGCCTGCCGGGGCTGGAGCTCGCGCCCGCGGCCGGCATGCCGCAGCGCATCGGCGCGCTGGACATGCTGGCGCTCTGGCACTGAGAAACCAGGTGAGCCGATGACTGCCGCAGCCAGCCGATGAACACCGCTCCCGCCCGCCCCGCAGGCGCAGCGCCGGCCCACCCGGCGCTGCGCGAACGCCTGGCCGCCCGGCTGCGCCGCCTGCCGCGCGAGACGCGCGACACGCTGCTGCTGCTGGCCGTGATCGGCTTCACCACGGCGCCGCACCTGTCGCACCTGCCCGTCTGGTGCAGCGTGCTCGTCGTCGGCGTGCTCGCCTGGCGCGCGCACATCGCGCTCGCCGCCGGCGCGCTGCCCGGGCGCTGGGCGATGTGGATCCTGCTCGGCATCACCGGCGGCCTGACGCTGTGGACCGAGCGCACGCTGCTCGGCCGCGAGGCCGGCGTGACGATGCTCGTGGCGCTGCTGGCGCTGAAGACGCTGGAGCTGCGTGCGCGGCGCGACGCGCTCGTGGTGTTCTTCCTCGGCTTCTTCCTGCTGCTGACGCAGTTCCTGTACTCCCAGTCGCTGCTCACGGGGCTGTGGATGCTGCTCGCGCTGTGGGGGCTGCTGTCGGCGCTGGTGCTGGCACACATGCCGGTGGGCCGGCCGAGCATCGCCAGCGCCGCGGCGGTGGCCGCGCGCGCCACGACACTCGGGCTGCCGCTGATGGCGCTGCTGTTCGTGCTGTTCCCGCGCATCGGGCCGCTGTGGGGGCTGCCGCAGGATGCCCAGGGCAAGACGGGCCTTTCCGGCACGCTGCGCCTGGGCGGCGTGGCTGAGCTGGCCAACGACGACGCGATCGCCTTCCGCGTGCGCTTCTTCGGGCCGCGGCCGCTGGACCGCCATCTCTACTTCCGCGGCCCGGTTCTCTCCAGCACCGACGGAAGGGAGTGGACGCGCCTCGTGCCGACGGTGGTTCCGATGCAGCGAACGCGGGCCGAGCTCGTCGTGCGCGGGGAACCGTTGCGCTACGAGATGACGTTGGAGCCCGGCCGGCTCTCCGTGCTGCCGCTGCTCGAAGCCACCCCCGACCAGCCCGCAGCGGCGCCGCAGCACGAAGGGTGGCTGTTCGGGCTGAGGCCCGACCTGCAGTGGCAGGCCGACCGTCCGCTCGCCGAGCGCCTGCGCATCGAGGCCACGGCGTGGATCGAGTTCGGGCACGGCCCGCGCGAGCCGGTGGCCGGGCTTCGCGACTTCATGCAGCTGCCGGTGCGCGCGCACCCGCGCACGCGCGCCTGGGCCGCGGCGCTGCGCCAGCGGCCCGAGCTGCAGCGCGCCGACGCCGCCACCTTGACGCAGGCGGTGCTGGAGCACATCCGCAGCGGCGACTACACGTACACCCTCGAGCCCGGCACCTACGACGGCGACGCCGTCGACGAGTTCTGGCTCGACCGCAAGCTCGGCTTCTGCGAGCACTTCGCGGCCGCCTACGTGGTCATCATGCGCGCGCTGGACGTGCCGGCGCGCATCGTCACCGGCTACCAGGGCTTCGACGGGCTGCAGGACGGGTACTGGATCGTGCGCCAGCGCAACGCCCACGCCTGGGCCGAGTACTGGCAGGCGGGCCAGGGCTGGGTGCGCGTCGATCCCACGGGCGCCGTGCTGCCCGAGCGCGTGAACTCCGGCCGCCGGCTGCTGCCGGCGCCGGGCTTCGTCGCCGGTGCGCTGTCGACGATCGACCCGGCGCTCGTGGAGACGCTGCGTGCAGCGTGGGAGACGCTGAACAACCGCTGGAACCAATGGGTCCTGAACTACTCGCGCTCGCAGCAGTTCGACCTGATGCGGGCGCTCGGTGTCGGGACACCGGGCTGGCAGGACCTGGCGACGTTGCTCATCGCCGTGCTCTGCAGCGTGGCGCTGGTCGGCGCCGGCTGGGCGTGGTGGGACCGGCACCGCCAGGACCCCTGGCTGCGGCTGGCGCGCCAGGTGCAGGAGCGGTTGCATCGGCTGGGCGTCGACGTGCGCGCGCACGAGCCGCCGCGCACGCGCGCTGCGCGCGTGCGCGAGCGCATGGGCCAGGCGGGCGAAGCCCTGGCCGCCCAGCTGGAGGTCCTGGACCGGCTGCGCTTCGCCGACGGGGTGCGCGCCGGCGCGGCTTGGCGCAGCTGGTGGCCGGCCTTCGCGGCGGCAGCCCGGCGGACGAACCGCGTGGCCTAGGGCCGCTGCCGCACCGCGGCTTGCAGGCCCGGCGCGAAGGCGCACGCCGTGCATCCCGCCACATCCCGGCGGCGCGCCTGGCGGGCGGGCGGCTCAGAGGGGGCCATGGCGCTGCCGATATCCGCCGTAACGGCACCACCGGCACACCCGCCTCGCCATGTCCACGAACCCGGTCCCGCTCGCCCTGCTCGGCTTCACGTCGTTCGAGCGGCGGGCCTTCGCCGCCTTCTTCGAGCTCGGCCGCGACGAGGGCCCGGGCTACCAGCTGACCGAGGAACTGTGGCGCGCCGATTGCGCCGTGGCCGATGCCGACGACGAGGAGGCCGTGGCGCGCCTGGCGCATGCCGGCCTGCTCGGTCGCGCCGTGCTGCTGGGACGCCGCGCGCATGCCGGCGCGGCACTGCAGCTGCCCCGGCCGATCAACCTGCTGCTCGTCATGCGGGCGCTCGACACGCTCGTCGGCGCGCGACCACGTGGCGCGGCCCGGCTGGCCACTTCGACGGACGACGAGCCGCGCCCCGCGCCACCGGCGCGCCGGCCGCCGCGGCCCGCCCGCGTGCGCAGCGGTGCACCGGCAGCCCCCGGCGACGGGGACGGCGACGGCGAAGCCTCGTACACCTCGATCGCCGCACCGCCCTGGCCGCAGCGCGACACGCATGTGCAGCGGGTGCTCGACGAGCTGGCGATGCGCACCGTGACGCTGCCGCCGAACATCGACGCGCGGGCCCTGGCGGCGCAGGCCGCAGCCCCCGCGGCGCGGCGTGGCCACGACACGCTCGACACGCTGTCGCCCTCGGCCCGCCGCGCGCGCGGCCACCCGCTGCCGATGGAGCACGTGCTCGTCATCGACCAGGATGCCGCCACGTTGCGCCTGGTGGCCGTGCAGCTGCAGCGCTTCGGCTTCCAGATGCACCTGGCCGGCCACCCCGACGACGCGATGCGCCTGCTGACGCGCCGCTTCCACGACTATGTCTTCATGGACCCGGCGCTGCCTGGCTTCGACGCGCTGCTCGCCTGCCGACTGGCGCGGCAGATGCCGCCGCCCGGCGAGGGCCTGGCGACCACGGTGGTGCTGCTCGCCGACCCGCTGGCCCCCGCCGCACCGCTGACCCGCGCCTTGCCCGCCGCCGACGCGTGCCTGAAGAAGCCGCTCGACCAGCAGGCGCTGCTGAAGCTCGTCGGCGAACGCGAAGTGGCGCGCTACGCCTATGCCGACACGGCGCGCACGACGACGCTGATCTGAACCGCCCGGGGGGCGAAGCCTCGCCGGCCGGGCGAAAATGCCCGCGTGAGCCAGGTGCAGTCGAGCCTTCCACCCTCGGGCGCCAAGCCGTGGAGCACCCGACGCGCGTTCTGCCGCATCGGCGCCCTGGCTCTTGGCGGAGGCATCGGCTTGCCCGTGCACGCCGCCGGCGGCGCCACCGCCGGGCCGCGCTACGCTGGCCACCCGGCCCTCGCGCCCTTTGCCGCCGGCGTGGCCGAACGCCGCCAGTTGCCCGAACGCTGGGTGCTGGGCCGCCTCGAGCAGGCGCGGCGCAACGACACGGTGCGCCGCCTCGTCATGCCGCCACCGCCCGGCACCGCGCGCAACTGGCGCGCCTATCGCGAGCGTTTCGTCGAGCGCGACCGCATCACCGCCGGGCTGGCCTTCTGGCGCCAGCACGAGCCTTGGCTGGCGCAGGCCGAGGCAGCCTACGGCGTGCCGCCCGAGGTGGTGGTGGGCATCGTCGGCGTCGAGACGTACTACGGGCGCGTCATGGGCCGGTTTCGCATCGTCGATGCGCTGGCCACGCTCGCGTTCGACTTTCCGAGCGGGCGCAGCGACCGCAGCACCTTCTTCCGCGGCGAGCTCGAGGAGTTCTTCGTCTGGTGTGCCCGCGAGGGGGTCGACCCGCTCGCACCGCTGGGCAGCTACGCCGGCGCGATGGGCCTGCCGCAGTTCATGCCGAGCAGCCTGAACCGCCACGCCGTCGACTTCGACACCGACGGCCGCACCGACCTCGTCGGCAGCGGTGCCGATGCCGTCGGCAGCGTCGCGCGCTACCTCGCGCATTTCGGCTGGCAGCCCGGCATGGCCACGCACTACGCCGTGCAGCCGCCTTCGCAGGGCGATGCGCTGCCGGCGCTGCGCGCCAACGACATCTCGCCGGCGTTCACCGCCGCGCAGCTGCAGGCGCAAGGCGTCACGCTGCCCGAGCCTGCGCGCTCGCACGACGGGCTGCTCGCCTTCGTCGAGCTGGAGAACGGCGGCGGGCCGGCCAGCCACTACGCGGGCACGGCCAACTTCTACGTCATCACGCGCTACAACCGCTCGAGCTACTACGCGCTGGCGGTGAGCGAACTGGCGCAGGCGGTGAAAGGCGCGAAGGCGTCACGCTGACGAACCGTGCGGCCATTGCTGGCGGCACGGCGGCACGGGCGCACTTCAGCGCGGGCGGTAGCCGCGCCGCTCCATGCAATCGGACATGGCGCGCCGGAAGCGCTGCTGTTCCTCGCGCGTCATGTCGTCGGGACCGTCGCGCCGGGCACGTGCCTCACGGGCCTCGCGTTCGGCACGTTCGGCGCGTTCACGCGAGTCCTGCACCGCCGCGCCGGCGGCCGCGCCGAGCAACGCACCGATCACCATGCCCGCCCCGGCGTTGCGCGGCGAGCTCACGATGCCGCCCGCCACCGCGCCCACCGCCGCCCCGGCCGCCACGTCGGCGCCCGCCGGCGGCGACGACGCCACCCGCTCCTCGATCGGCGTGAAGCCGCCCGGATCGATGCCGGTCTCCCGCACCGCGGCGCGATAACACTCGTAGCGGTCGCGGTCGTAGCTCGATTCGCTGTGCCGGTAGCCGGCCACCGGCACGAACCAGATCGGGAACGGCACCCAGACGCGCACGCGCGGGTGATAACGCGGGTGCGGCGGCGCGATGACGCAGCCGCCGAGCACGAGTGCCAGCCCCGCGATGGCCAGCTTCGACGCACGCACGCGGGAGGTTGCGAGCTTCATCGCCCGCGAACGCGCCTCGCCCGAAAGGCGTTGACGACAGGCAAGGTGAAGGAATGCAAAGTCCGCCGGTCGAGGTCAGGCGGCCATCGGCACCAGGAAGTCGCGGCTGATGCCCACGCCGAGGTCGTTGACCCGGTCGAGGAAGTGCGTCAGGTAGGCGTGCAGCCCGGTGGCCAGGATCTCGTCGATGCGCCCGTACTGCAGGTCGCTGCGCAGCCGGCCGGCGCGGCGGCGGGTCTCGTGGCTCTGCGCGTTGGCGACCTGCTCCAGGTTCAGCACCACCTCGTTCATGCAGGCCGCCAGCGAACGCGGCATGTCGGGCCGCAGGATCATCAGCTCGGCCACCAGCTCGGGCCGGATGACGTTGCGATAGACCTTGCGGTAGATCTCGAAGCCGGAGACCGAACGCAGGATCGCGCTCCAGTGGTAGAAGTCCACCTCCTGGCTCTCCTTGGCGGCGCTGCCGAAGTAGTCGCCGGCGACCCCGCCGATGAGGGCGTGGAACTTCACGTCGAGCAGCCGCGCGGTGTTGTCGGCGCGCTCGAGGAAGGTGCCGATGCGCAGGAAGTGAAGCGCCTCGTCCATCAGCATCGTGCCGACGGTGACGCCGCGGCTGAGGTGCGAGCGGAACTTCACCCACTCGAAGAAGGCGCCGGGGTCGCGCTCGAAGGCGCCGTCGGCGAGCATGCGATTGAACTCGAGCCAGGTCTGGTTCTGCGTCTCCCACACCTCCGTGGTCAGCGCGCCGCGCACCGCGCGCGCGTTCTCGCGCGCGGCGCGCAGGCAGCAGGAGATCGACGACAGGTTGCTCTCGTCGCGCACCATGAAGTGCATGACGCTGCCGGCGTCCACCGCCTTGTGCTTCTGCGAGAAGGCGCCGGTGAGCTCGCTGATCGACAGCAGGCCGCGCCAGCCGCGCTCGGCCATGTCCTCGCTCTGCGGCAGCAGCGCCGTCTGGTAGTTGACGTCGAGCATGCGGGCGGTGTTCTCCGCACGCTCCATGTAGCGCGCCATCCAGAACAGGTGGTCGGCGGTGCGAGAGAGCATCCTCGTTCCCCCTTCAGGCTTCCAGCACCCAGGTGTCCTTCGTGCCCCCGCCCTGCGACGAGTTGACGACGAGCGAGCCTTCCTTCAGCGCCACGCGCGTCAGCCCGCCGGGCACCGTCTGCACCGTCTTGCCCGAGAGCACGTAGGGCCTGAGGTCGATGTGCCGCGGCGCGATGCCGGCGTCGACGAAGGTCGGGCAGGTGGAAAGCGCCAGCGTCGGCTGCGCGATGTAGTTGTCGGGCCGCGCCTTCAGCACGGCGCGGAAGTCCTCGATCTCGGCCTTCGTCGCCGCCGGCCCGACGAGCATGCCGTAGCCGCCGGCGCCGTGCACCTCCTTGACCACCAGCTCGGCGAGGTGGTCGAGCACGTACTGCAGGTCCTTCGCCTCGCGGCACAGGTAGGTCGGCACGTTGTTCAGGATCGGCTTCTCGCCGAGGTAGAACTCGATCATCCTCGGCACGTACGGATAGATGCTCTTGTCGTCGGCGATGCCGGTGCCGATGGCGTTGGCCAGCGTGATGTTGCCGGCGCGGTAGACGTCCAGCAGCCCGGCGCAGCCGAGCGTGCTGTCCCTGCGGAAGGCGTTCGGATCGAGGAAGTCGTCGTCGACGCGCCGGTAGATCACGTCCACGCGCCGCGGCCCCTGCGTCGTGCGCATGAAGACGAAACCGTCGCGCACGAAGAGGTCCTGGCCTTCGACCAGCTCGATGCCCATCTGCTGCGCCAGGAAGGCGTGCTCGAAGTAGGCGCTGTTGTACATGCCCGGCGTCAGCACGACGACGGTGGGATCGTTGACGCCGGCCGGCGACACGGTGCGCAGCGTCTCCAGCAGCAGGTCGGGGTAGTGGGCGACCGGCGCGATGCGGTGCATCGCGAAG
>JAHCKS010000143.1 GCA_026125665.1 Rubrivivax sp. | reverse complement strand
ATGGCGCCGGCCAGCCGCGGCAGCGCCGCGTGCACGTTGGACGACGTCCGCTCGGCGGTCTCGGCGATCGACCAGCCGCGCAGCTCGGCCAGCGTCGCGCCGATGCGCGGCAGCTCGGCCGGCTCGTTGCGGCCGTGCGCGCCGCCGGCGCTTCGTTCGCCGGCCTTCGTGTACAGCCACCACGGCGGGATGTCCGGCGCGTCGGTCTCCAGCACCGGCACCCCGGCCGGCAGCATGGCGGCGAGCGTGCGGATCTGGCGCGCCCGCTCGAAGGTCATCGCGCCCCCGAACCCGAGCCGAAAGCCGCGCTCGGCGAAGCGGCGGGCCTGCTGCTCGCTGCCGTTGAACGCATGCGCGATGCCTCCCGGCACGTCGAAGCGCGCCAGGCCGGCCAGCAGCGCGTCGGCCGATCGGCGCACGTGCAGGATCACCGGCAGGCCGGCGTCGCGCGCCAGCCGCAGCTGCGCGAGGTAGAAGCGCTCCTGGAGCGCGCGGTCGAGCCCGGGCACGAAGTGGTCGAGGCCGATCTCGCCCACGGCCACCAGCCGCGGGTCGTCGCGATGGCGCCGCAGCGCCTCGGCCAGCCGGTCGAGGTCGTCCGCGGCCGCCTCGCCGACGTACAGCGGGTGCAGGCCGAGCGCGTAGGCACAGCCTTCGGCCTGCGCCAGCCCGCGCAGCGCCTCGAAATCGCGTGCGCGCACGGCCGGCAGCACCAGCACCTGCACGCCGGCGGCGCGTGCGCGCGCCATCACGGCGCGGCGGTCGGCAGCGAACTCCGGCGCGTCGAGATGGCAATGCGAATCGATCCATCGGAGCGCGCCGCCGCGCAGGCCGTTCGCGCCCTCTTCGCCCGCTTCGCCCGCGTCGCCCGCGTCGCCCGCGGTGCGCGCCGACGGACCGTTCGGTGGCCCGGTGACGGCGGCCTCGGGCGCGGCGGGCGATGCGGCAGGGCGCTGGGCGTGCATGGGTCACGGATGATGACGCAGGCGCGGCGCAGGCCGCCCGGCGCCGGGCGGGGCCGCATCGCATGCCTCATGCGCCGGCTTCGCCGACGTGGTACCGTGCCTTCCATCGTCATACGTTGCTCGGGCCGCCGATGAACGCCAAGGCACCGCTGTACAGCCGTTCACCCCGCCGGCAGGTGGGGCCGGGCCTGGTGCCGTTGCCGAAGACCGCGGCCGAGTCGGGCGAAGCGGCCGGCGGCGTGGCCGCCGCACCGCCTGCCGAGCCGGCGACACCGGTCACGCGCGTTGCCCGCCTGCGCGCCACATCGCGGCGCTTCCAGGGGCCGCTGTGGGGGCTGGCCGGCGCGGCGCTCGCCGTCGTCGTGAGCACGGCGCTGGTGAAGGCGCCACGGGTCATCACGCAGGAGGACATCGATGCCGCCGTGCGCGAGTCGATCGAGCGCGAGCCGCTGCCCTCGCAGGCGGCCAGGGCCTACGATGCGGTGGCCCCGTCGCTCGTGCGGGTGGTGGGCCTGATGAACGACGAGGACACCGGCGACTCCGCGCCCGAGAAGAAGGCGATGGACCGCAGCCTCGGCACCGGGGTCGTCATCGTCGCCAACGGCACCATCCTCACCAACCTGCACGTCGTGTGGGGCGCCAAGAAGATCCGCGTGCGCTTCCACAACGGCGAGGAGAGCGAGGCGACGATGGTCGGCGCGATGCCCGAGAACGACCTCGCGGTGCTCAAGGCGCTGACTCCCCCCGCCGAGCTCGAGCCGGCGACGATGCGTTCCACCGGCGACCTCAAGCCCGGCGACCACGTCATCGCCGCCGGCTTCCCGTTCGGCATCGGGCCGTCGGTGAGCTACGGCGTCGTCTCGGGCCTGAAGCGCGAGTTCCGCTCGCCCGAAGGCGAGAAGACGCTGACCAACCTGATCCAGTTCGACGCCGCCGCCAACCCGGGCAACAGCGGCGGGCCGCTGGTGACGATGGACGGCGCCGTCGTCGGCATCGTCACCGCCATCCTCAACCCCAACGAGCAGCGCACCTTCGTCGGCATCGGCTTCGCCGTGCCGATCGAGAACGCCGCCGCGGCGGCCGGGCTGCCGCCGTTCTGACGCGCGCGTCCGAAGGCCGGCGCGCCTGTCCCTTCCTTCGATCCGCCAAGGACCCCCATGGACGACAAAGCCCAGGCCACCGCGACGCTGATGGAGCGCATCCTCTACGAGGTCAAGCGCGTCGTCGTCGGGCAGGACCGTTTTCTCGAGCGCGTGCTCGTGGCGCTGCTCGCGCAGGGCCACCTCCTGGTGGAAGGTGTGCCGGGCCTGGCAAAGACGCTGACGGTGAAGACGCTGGCGCGCACGGTGCGCGGCAGCTTCAAGCGCATCCAGTTCACGCCCGACCTCGTGCCGGCCGACCTCGTGGGCACGCGCATCTACAACCAGAAGACGGGCGAGTTCGGCACCTCGCTCGGCCCGGTGTTCGCCAACCTGCTGCTCGCCGACGAGATCAACCGCGCGCCGGCCAAGGTGCAGAGCGCCCTGCTGGAAGTGATGCAGGAGCGCCAGGTCACCATCGCCGGCGAGACGCACAAGGTGCCCGACCCCTTCGTCGTGATGGCGACGCAGAACCCGATCGAGACCGAAGGCACCTACCCGCTGCCCGAGGCACAGGTCGACCGCTTCCTGATGAAGGTGCTGGTCGACTACCCCACCGAGGACGAGGAGTTCGTCATCGCCGAGCGCGTCACCGGCCGGCCGGTGGAGGTGAACTCGGTGGCCGACACGTTCCAGCTCGCCGCGCTGCAGCGCGAGTGCCGCGAGGTCTTCTGCGACCCGCAGCTGATGCAGTACGCGGTGAAGCTCGTCGGCGCGACTCGCCGGCCCGAGGTGTACGGCGTGCCCGAGATCGGCAAGTACCTCACCTTCGGCGCCAGCCCGCGTGCCACCATCGGCATGGTCGAAGGCGCCAAGGCGCTGGCCATGCTGCGCGGCCGCCGCTACGTGCTGCCCGAGGACGTGAGCGACCTCGTGCCCGACGTGATGCGCCACCGCCTCGTGCTGAGCTACGAAGCGCTGGCCGAGAACGTCAGCGCCGACGACGTGGTGCAGAAGGTGATGGCGAAGATCCCGCCGCCCGACAAGCCGCTCGAGCACGGCGCCGAGGCGGCCGCGAACAACCGCTGAGCCGGCCACCTGCACCGCGCGCGCCATGCCGAACGCCCCTGCCCACCCCACCTCGGACCAGCTGCTGCGCAAGCTGGAGTGGACGGTGCTGCGCCGCCTGGACGGCATCCTGCAGGGCGACTACCGCACGGTGCTGCGCGGCGCCGGCGTCGACCTCGCCGACCTGCGCGAGTACCAGCACCACGACGACGTGCGCCACATCGACTGGAACGTCACGGCACGGCTGCAGACGCCCTACGTGCGCCAGTTCATCGAGGACCGCGACCTCACCGCCTGGTTCCTGCTCGACCTCTCGGGCAGCATCGACTTCGGCAGCGCCGACGTCACCAAGCTGGGCCTGTCGGCCGGCTTCGTGGCGGCGCTGGCGCGTGTCATCACGCGCCACGGCAACCGCGTCGGCGCCGTGCTCTACGGCCGCCAGGTCGATGGTGTGCTGCCGCCGGGTGCCACGCGCACCCACGTGCTGCGGCTGGTGCAGCAGATGCGCAAGCCGCGGCCGCCCGAGAAGCTCACCGCGCAGGAGGCGAAGGCGCGACAGCGCGGCAGGGGCGGCCAGGCCGTGCGCCCCGGCACGCGCCTGGGCGACCTCCTGAAGGCCGCCGCCGGCATCGTGCGCCGCCGCTCGCTCATCTTCGTCGTTTCCGACTTCATCAGCGAGCCCGGCTGGGTCGAGGCGCTCGGCCGCCTGGCCCGCAGGCACGAGGTGGTGGCCGTGCGCCTGGTCGACCCGGCCGAGATGGCGCTGCCCGATGTCGGCCTCGTCACCGTGGAAGACGCGGAAACCGGCGAGCAGCTCTTCATCGACGCCAGCGACCCCGCCTTCCGCGAGCGTTATGCGCAGATCGCCGAGCAGCAGGAAGCCGAGCTCATCGACCAGCTTGCGCGCAGCGGCGCCGACATCCTCGAGCTCTCGACCGACGAAGATCTGCTCGAGGCGCTGCTGCGTTTCGTCGACCTGCGCCGGCAGCGTGCGCGGCGCCGGGCCTCGCCCCGTTTCCCCGTCGCGCTGCGCACGCGGCGCGCCACGCCGACCGAGCCTGCCGCACCCCCCAGACCTCTCCCGCAGGCCTCGCCGCGAGGCCGCATGAAGGAGGCCGCATGAGCTTCATCTGGCCCTCGATGCTGTGGCTGCTGGCGGCGCTGCCGCTGCTCGTGCTCGTCTACGCCTGGCTGCTGAAGCGCCGGCGTAAGAGCACGGTGCGGCTGGCGAGCCTGGGCGTGGCCAAGGCGGCGCTCGGCAAGGGCCCCGGCTGGCGGCGCCACGTGCCGCCGGCGCTGATGTGGCTGGCGCTGGCGGCGCTGCTGTTCGCCGTCTCGCGGCCGACCGCCACCATCACGCTGCCGCTGGCCGAGCGCACCATCATCCTGGCGATGGACGTCTCGGGCAGCATGCGCGCCGAGGACATCAAGCCCAACCGGCTGATCGCCAGCCAGGACGCGGCGAAGACCTTCGTGCAGGCCCTGCCGCGCGAGGTGAAGGTGGGCGTCATCTCGTTCGCCGGCACCGCCGCCGTGGTGCAGGCGCCCACCACGAGCCGCGAGGACGTCATCGCCGCGATCGACCGCTTCCAGCTGCAGCGCGCCACGGCCACCGGCAGCGGCATCATCCTCTCGCTGGCCACGCTGTTCCCCGACCACGGCATCGAGATCCAGCACGTCACCGGCCAGCGCAACTTCCCCGGCGGCAACGGCCGGCCGATCGGCAGGGACGGCAAGGAGGAGAAGAAGTTCACCCCGGTGCCGGCCGGCAGCTACACGTCGGCGGCGATCATCATGCTCACCGACGGCCAGCGCACCACCGGCCCCGACCCGCTGGACGCCGCGAAGATGGCCGCCGAACGCGGCGTGCGCGTCTACACCGTGGGCATGGGCACGACGAAGGGCGAGATCATCGGCTTCGAGGGCTGGAGCATGCGCGTGCGCCTCGACGAGGAGACGCTCAAGCAGGTGGCCCTCATCACGCAGGCCGAGTACTTCTATGCCGGCACCGCGGAAGACCTGCAGAAGGTCTACGAGGGCCTCTCGTCGCGCATGGTCACCGAGCGCAAGGAAACCGAGATCAGCGCCCTCTTCGCCGCCCTCGGGGCTCTGCTGGCGCTTGTTTCGGCGGGGCTTTCGGTGTGGTGGTTCGGGCGCGTGGCGTAGGCGCCTTCGGCGCCCTGGCCATCGCCCCCCTGCCCTTCGCCTTCGGCGCCTTCGCCTTCGCGGCCTTCACGCCCGGCGCCTTCGCCAGCTCGGGCGGCGGCATGGCGCGCCGGCCACCGCGCGTCGTTGCCGGTGCCGCCGCCGGCCACAGCGCGGCCCCCGGGCGCGACGCCTCGCGCCAGTCCTGACCCAGGAACATCGCGCGCTCGGCCCGCCGGCGGCGCGTGAGGCCGGGCAGCTCGACCAGCACGCCGTTCTTGCGCGCCTTGTTCCACACGAGGAACTGATCGGCCGCGCCGGCAAGGTCGCGCGCGTTGAGGCGGCGCAGCAGCGTGCTCTGGCCGAGCGCGCCGAGCCCGACGTTGAACGCGAAGCTGACGAGGGCGCCGAACTGGCCGTCGTCGAGCGGCAGCTTCACCAGCTGCAGCACCTGGCTCGCGAAGTCGACGAGATCGCCACGCAGCAGTGTCTCGGCCTGCGCGCGCGTGATGCCGCCGGGGAACAGCGCGCGCGCCAGGGCGCGATCGGCCGCGCCGCGCAGGAAGCGGCCGCGAAAGCGCAGCGCGTGCCCCCAGCCGATCGTCCAGATGCCCACCGGGTCGAGGTAGGCGTCGAGGTTCACGGTGCGCGGATCGCCGTCGACGATGCCCTCGAAGGCCTTGATCAGCTCGACGGCTTCCTGCGGCACGTCGCGCAGCGGGGCAGCGGGCATGGCGGGTCTCCTCGGCTCTTGCGGCCGCATCGCGAGGGCCGCAGTATGGCCGCGCGTGGCGGCCACGCATCAACCGCCGAGCCGACGAGCCGGCCGCGGGCGCCTCACTTCTCCAGCCGGATGATCTGGCCCTCGGAGCCGTCGGTGACGAGGTACAGCCAGCCGTCCGGCCCCTGGCGCACGTCGCGGATGCGATGGCCGAGCTTGGCCAGCAGCCCTTCCTCGCCGGTGACGCGGCGGCCGTCGAGCGTCAGGCGGATCAGCGTCTGCGCGCGCAGCGTGCCCACGACGAGGCTGCCTTTCCAGCCCGGGTAGCGGTCGCTCGTCACGAAGGCCAGGCCGCTGGGCGCCACCGACACCGGCACCCAGTGCTTCAGCGGCATCTCGATGCCGGGCTTCGGCCCTTCCTCGCCGATGGCCGTTCCGGTGCCATAGTTGCGGCCGTAGGTCACGAGCGGCCAGCCGTAGTTGCGCCCCGCCTCGACGACGTTGATCTCGTCGCCGCCCTGCGGCCCGTGTTCGCTCGCCCACAGCTCGCCGGTCGCGGGGTGCACGGCCAGCCCCTGGACGTTGCGGTGGCCGTAGCTCCACACCTCGGGCCGCGCACCGGCCCTGCCGACGAACGGGTTGTCCGGCGGCACGCCACCGCCACTGGTGATGCGCACGACCTTGCCGATGTGGTTGTCGAGCGTCTGCGCCGAGTCCTTGCCGGAGAAGCGGTCGCCGAGCCCCACCCACAGGTTGCCGGCGCGGTCGAAGGCGATGCGCGAGCCGCAGTGCAACCGGCTGTCCATCTTCGGCTGCTGGCTGAAGATGACGCGCACGTCGGCCAGCCGCTCGTGGCCCGCCTCGCCCTCGAGCCGGGCGCGCGCCACCGCGGTGCCGTTGCCGCCGGGCCCCGGCTCGGCAAAGGTCCAGTAGACGAGCCGGTTGTCGGCGAACTTCGGATCGAGCGCCACGTCGAGCAGGCCGCACTGGCCGACGCTGGCCACCGCCGGCAGGCCGGCCAGCGCCGGCCCGATGCGACCTCGTGCATCGACGATGCGCAGCCGGCCCGGCTTCTCGGTCACCAGCATGCGCCCGTCGGGCAGGAAGGCGAGCGCCCACGGGTTGACGAGGCCACGCGCCACCACCACCGGCTTCGGCTCGGCCGCCGCGGCCGGCGGCGCCGCGGCCGCCAGCACGGCCGCCATCGTCACCCACAGGCAAGGCAGGCCGCGCAACACAGGGAGCCGCCGCTGGGCGCGCGGCGATCGGAACGGGGCGGGCATCGACCTCATGGCGGCGATGTTGCCAGCATCGCGCCGCGCGGGCATCGCCCCCGCGCCGGCCGGGGTGCCGCAGGCCCGGGCCGCAGGCCCGGGCCGCAGGCCGGCACAGCGCCCGGCGCCCGCGTCGAGCCCGGGCGTCTTCAGCCGAGGCGCTTGTGCATCGGCAGCAGCGGCAGCGGCGTGCCGTCGGGCAGGCGCGCGTCGACCAGCGCGCCACCACGGTAGCCCGCCGACTCGTACAGCGGCACGCCCGGCAGCAGCGCGTCGAGCGCCACCTCGTGGTGGCCGGCGGCGCGGATCTCCGCCTCGGCCGCGGCCAGGATGCGCCGGCCGAGGCCGCGCCGCGTGAACTCCGGGTCGGTGTACATGGCGCGGATCTTCACCGGCGCAGCCGCCCTTCCCGTGCCGGCCGGCCCCTCGCCGATGGCCACCGCATGTTCGTAGCCCGGAGGCCGTCGGCTCCAGCCGCCGCAGGCGACGAGGCGGTCATCGCGCTCGGCGACGAAGTAGGTGCCATCGTCGATGAGCGCCAGGTCCAGCGTCGGCACGTGCCGCAGCAGCGAGAACACCTGCTCGGCGGTGTAGGCGGGCGTGCTGAGCGCGCCCAGCGCGCGCCGGTGCAGCCGGCGCAGCGCCTCGGCATCGGCATGGCGTGCCTTGCGCAGCACGATCGGCGCGGCGTCACCGCGCTGGGCGCGGCCGCTGCGGTGGCCCGCGGACGGTTCGATGGCTCTCATGGTGTGCTCCCTTCGTGGTGGCGAGATGAACGCGAGGGCGCCGCCGTCGCGAGCGCCACGCCCGGGCCGCAACATAGGTGCGCAGCGTCCGACCGGCGTCCGATCGCCGCACGGCTGGTGGGCCCTCGGCGCATGGCGCCCGAAGTGGGCCGGCCTACACTTCCCTTCAGAGAAAGCGAAGCGCGCGAGACCGCCATCCGGGAGGCCGCCCCGATGCCCAAGCTGCTGTGGGTGCTGCTGCCGCTGGCCGCCGCGGGCCTGTGGCTGGCGCTGCAGGCCTGGCGCGGCCGACTGCCCTCGCGCCTGTCGCTCAACGTGCTGTTCAGCCTGCTGCTGCTGGGCTACGTCGGCGGCACGGCCGGGCTTGGCATCTTCTGGGTCGCCAACCAGCAGCTGCCGGTGTTCGACTGGCACTACACGTTCGGCTACGCGACGGTGCTGGTGCTGCTGGTGCACCTCGGCTTCAACCTGCGCGTCGTGTGGCAGCACCTGCGGCGCGGCTTCGTGCCGCGCCGGTCGGACCCCGCCGCATCCGGGCGGCGCGGCAACGTGCCGGCCGAGGTCCCGCTCGCGGCAGGCCCGGCCGGCCGCCGGCCGCTGCTCGGCGCCGCCGGCGCGGCGGCGCTCGCGGCTGCCGCCGGCTTCGGCTACTTCGTCGGCCTGCGCCACGGGCGTACCGAGCTGCAGCTGGCCCACGAAAGCGAGCTGCCGCACGGCACCGACGGCGGCGGTCCGGCGACAGGCAAAGACCCGGCCGCAGGCACGACCGCCACCGCGACCACCGGCACGGCCGCCGCCGCGGATGCCACGGCGGCCGAAGCCTGGGCCGTGGTCGAGCAGTTCCACGCCTTCTCGGCACATTCGCGCACGCGCGTGTTGCGCCACGCCGCGAGCACCGACTGGGGCGGCGCGCCTGCACCGTTCAAGCGCCTCGCCGGCACGCCGGGCGGGCGCGACCGCCTGCACCTGCCCGCCCCCGCCGCTGCCCGGCGACCGGCGGCAGCCGGCCGCACACCCGACCTCGCGGCGCTCGCCACGTGGCTCTGGCACACCGCGGGCATCAGCGAACGGCGCGGCGGCATCGCCTTTCGCACGTCCCCCTCGTCGGGCGCGCTGTTCGCCACCGAGCTCTACGTGCTGGCGCCGGACCTCGATGGTCTCGCCCCCGGCCGCTGGTGGCACTACGAGCCCGAAGCGCATGCGCTGCAACGCGTGCCCGTGCCGGCCGTGCGGGAAGCGGTGAGGGATGCGACGACGGAAGCGGCGCCACCCGCGACGACGGCGATGAATGCGCTCGGCCCACTGGCCCTGCCCGAGGCCTGCCACGCCCTGGTCGTGGCCAGCGCCGTCTTCGCGCGCAGCGGCCACAAGTACGGCGACCGCACCTACCGCTACGTGCTGGCCGACCTCGGCCATGCGCTGGAGAACCTGCGGCACGCCGCCGCCGCCCACGGCGGCGTGCGCGCGACGCTGCTGCCACGCTTCGACGAAGCGGCGTTCGCCGCGGCGCTGGCAATCGACGAACGGCGCGAAGGCGTGATCGCGGTGGTGGCGCTGGCCCCACCGGGCACGGCGCGCGCCGGCGACACACGCGAAGACGACGTGGCGGTGCGCGCGGGCGCGGCCCGCTGGACGAGCGCGTTGCGCGTCGCGGCGGGCGGCGCCGGGCCCGCCCGGCTCGGCCTGACCGAAGCGATGCACGCGGCCACGTCGGTGCGCGCCCTGCAGGCCCGGCGCGGGCCGGACACGGTGCGGCCGGTGCCGCCCGCCTCGCCCGCCTCGCCCGCCTCGCCTCGCCTCCCGCCTCCCCGCCTCCCCGCCTCCCCGCCTCCCCGCCTTGCGAGCCACCGCACCATCCGCGGCGCGCGCCTTGCCAGGCGGCTCGGCGAGCGCCGCCTCTCCCGCCGCCTCTCTCGGCGCCTCTCCCGCCGCACCCGCCGCCGTGCCAGGCGCAGCGCCCGTCCCCGGGGCACCACCGGCCAGCCCCGCGCACGCGCTGCCGCCGCCACGCGCGCTCGCGGCCGACCCGCTGCCCGTCATCGCCCGCCGCCGCTCGCTGCGCCGCTTCTCGGCCGAGCCGGTGTCGGCTCAGGCCCTGGCCGACATCCTGCACGCGATGACGTCGCCAGCGCCGCAGCTCTCGCGTGCCGTGCGCATCGACGTGCTCACCGCCACGGTCGCCGGCGTGCCGCCCGCCGCCTGGCGCGTCGAACCCACCGCGCGCGGCGGCGACGCGCCGACCGAGGTCGGCGCAATCCCGGCGCCCATGCGCCTGCACCGCCGCGTCGTGCACGACCCGGCCACGCTGCGCCGCCGCGCGCGCGCCGCGGCGCTGGACCAGGACGTCATCGGCGATGCCGCCGTCGTGTTCGTGCTCTCGCTCGACCGCGACGCGCTGCGCGCCGACCCCGCCGGCGCCGCACGTGGCTACCGCCACGGCTTCATCGAAGCCGGACTCGTCGGCGAGCGCATCTACCTAGCCGCCGGCGGGCTCGGCCTGGGCGTGTGCGCCGTCGGGGCCTTCTACGACGACGAGGCGGCGGCGCTGGTGGGGCTCGATGCCGAACGCGAATGGCCGGTGCACTTCGCGGCGCTGGGGGTGCCGGCGTGAGGGCGTGAACCCACGAGGGATCCTGGGCGCGGAGCTGGCCCCGCCCGCCCTCGGGCGGCGCAACGTCGATGGGGCGGCACGTACCGCGCCGCTCGCCCCGCCGGCACACGAGCGGCCGCCGATATGATGCGCCGGGCATTCAGAGATGCATGCGTGGCGGGACACCGCATCCCGCAGGAGGCCCCATGCGCGTCGGCGTCCCGCGAGAGATCAAGACCCACGAGTACCGCGCCGGCCTCACGCCGCCTTCGGTGCGCGAGCTCGTCCGCCACGGCCACGAGGTGCTCGTGCAGGCCGGCACCGGCGCGGGCATCGGCTGCGACGACGCGTCGTACGCCGCGGCCGGCGCACGCATCGCGCCGGATGCCGCCAGCGTCTTCGGTGAAGCCGAGATGATCGTCAAGGTGAAGGAGCCGCAGCCGCAGGAGTGCGACCTGCTGCGCCCCGGCCAGCTGCTGTTCACCTACCTGCACCTGGCGGCCGACGCGCCGCAGGCGCAGGGGCTGCTCCGGTCGGGTTGCACCGCGCTCGCCTACGAGACGATCACCGACGCGCGCGGCCACCTGCCGCTGCTGGCGCCGATGAGCGAGGTGGCCGGCCGCATGTCCGTGCAGGTCGGCAGCCAGGCGCTGCTGAAGGCCCATGGCGGGCGCGGCGTGCTGCTGGGCGGCGTGCCCGGCGTCGCCCCCGGGAAGGTGGCCATCGTCGGCGGCGGCGTCGTCGGCTCGCATGCCGCGCGCATGGCCGTGGGGCTGGGCGCCGACGTGACGGTGCTCGACCGCTCGCTGCCGCGGCTGCGCCAGCTCGACGACCTGTTCGGCGGCCGCGTGCACCTGGTGTTCGCGTCGCTCGACGCCGTCGAGCAGGCGGCGCTGGCGGCCGACCTGGTGATCGGCGCCGTGCTCGTGCCCGGCGCGACCGCGCCGAAGGTGCTGAGCCGCGCGCAGGTCGCGCGCATGCAGCCGGGCTCGGTGCTCGTCGACGTGTCGATCGACCAGGGCGGCTGCTTCGAGACCTCGCGCCCGACCACGCACGCCGATCCCACCTACGTCGTCGACGGCGTCGTGCACTACTGCGTGGCCAACATGCCCGGCGCGGTGGCGCGAACGTCCACCTGGGCGCTGAACAACGCCACGCTGCCGTTCACGCTGGCGCTGGCCGACAAGGGCTGGCGCGCCGCCTGCCGCGACGACGTGCACCTGCGGCGCGGCCTGAACGTGCACGAGGGCCGCATCACGCACCCGGCCGTCGGCGAGAGCCTCGGGCTGCCGTGGGTGCCGGCGGAAGACGTGCTCGGCTGAGCGTCCCGGGCCCGTGACCGGGCCTGGCGTTCGCGAAGAAGCGGTGGGCGGCCCACGATCGCGGCGCGCCGGGCTGATGCCGTGGGGCCACTCAGGGCATGGCACCCGAACACACGACGG
>JAHCKS010000142.1 GCA_026125665.1 Rubrivivax sp. | reverse complement strand
GCCGGGCGCGCGGCACTACGACCTCGGCGCCGTGCTGCCGGTGGCCACGATCGACCTGCCGCTGCCCGCCGGCCACCGCGTGGCGCCGGTGCGCGTGCAGGGGCGCGCGCGCCTCGACGAGCCCTGGCGTGACCTGCCGAGCACGGTCTTCTATCGCATCGAACGCGGCGACACGGTGGACCGTCCGCCGCCGCTGCCGGTGGCGGCGCCGGCCGGCGTGCGCTACCTGCGCCTGGTGCCCGATGCGCGCGCCGGCGCGCTGCCCGACGCCTCGATCGTCGTGCAGGCGCAGCTGGCCAGCGTCGTCTTCGCGCCGCAGGGCGCGGCCCCGTTCGCGCTGCTCGCCGGGTCGGCCGCTCCAGCGGCCGGCGCGCTGCCGCTGGCCACTCTCGTGCCCGACGTCGAAGCCGAGCGGCCGCGCTTCGGCCGTGCCGTGCTCGGGCCGTGGAGCGAGAACGAAGCCGTGGCGCGCGCCGAGGCCTGGCAGCAGCGGCTGGCGGCGTGGCGGCCGGCGCTGCTTTGGGCGGTGCTGCTGCTCGGCGTGGGCGGCCTCGCGTGGATGGTGTGGCGCCTGGCGCGGCCGGCCGTCGCGGGCTCGCGCGGCACGGGCGGGCCGGCGTCGGCCGCGACGGCGGGGCCTCGTCACGCCGACGCCGAGCGTTCGACGTAGCCCTTCGCGCCCGCGAACTGCGCCAGCTCGCGCGCCAGCCACGGCAGCACGGGCTGCAGCGCGCCGTGCAGCGTGTGCGGCGGGTTGGCGATGAAGACGTTGCTGCCCAGCAGGCCGAAGCCGCGTGCGTCGGCCTCGGCCACCGTGAGGCGCACCAGGACCCAGCCCTTCTTCGCCTGCGCCTCGGCGCTCGCCTTCAGGCGCTGCGCCAGCTGTGCCGCCTCGACGAGCTGCACCTGCGGCCACCACACCATCACCATGCCTTCGGGGAAGCGCGTCAGCGCCTCCCGCAGCGCGCCGAGCGCCTTCGTGTAGTCGGTCTTCAGCTCGTACGGCGGGTCGATCAGCACGAGGCCGCGGCGCGTGGGCGGCGGCAGCACCGACTTCAGCGCGGTGTAGCCGTCGGCCAGGCGCACTTCGCAGCCCGGCTCGCGGCCCAGGTAGCCGGCGAGGATCTTGTGCTCGGTGGGGTGCAGCTCGAACAGGCGCAGCTGGTCCTGCGCGCGCTTCAGCGCCACGGCCAGCGCCGGCGAGCCCGGGTACTGCCGCAGCGCCGGGCCGGCCGGCGCGGACTCGCCGCGCGCCGCCCCGTCGAAGCGGCGCACGAGCTCCACATACGCGGCCACGGGCGGCGGCAGCGTCGCCGGCTCGTGCGCGAGCAGCCGGCCGATGCCGGCTTCGAACTCGCGGTGCTTCAGCGCGTAGGTGCTGGCGAGCGAATAGCCGCCGGCGCCGGCGTGGGTGTCCACGTAGCGCCAGCCCTTGTCCTTCTCGTTCAGGTGCGTGAGCAGCTGAACGAGCACGAGGTGCTTGAGCACGTCGGCATGGTTGCCGGCGTGGAAGGCGTGGCGGTAGGCGAGCATGGCGGGCTGGGCGGCTGCGCGGGCCTCAGGCGCGCGCGCGTGCGCGGAACAGCTCGCGCAGGTTCACTTCGCGCGGGCCGGGCATGAGTTCGATCGTGTCGCCCGCGCGCACCTCGCCCGGCTCGATCACCGCGAGGTAGGCGCCGCAGAAGCCCGACTGCACCATCAGCTTCGCGGCGTGCGCGAAGCCCATCGCATGGTTGAACTTGACGCAAGGGAAGCGCGGCTCGCTCACCGCGAGCACGCAGCCGGGCAGCCGCAGGCGGTCGCCGATCCACAGGCGATCCTCCGTCAAGCCCTCGGCGAGCAGGTTCTCGCCGAACCGGCCGGGCGCGATCGCGTCTTCCCACGCGGCCGCACGCGCCTGCGCGCGCACGGTGCGCCAGAACGCGTGGTGTTCGCCCGGGTAGAGGTACAGCGCCTTGCTGCGCCCGCCGTGCACGCTGGGGTCGGCCTGCTCGTCACCGGCGAGGCCGAGCTCGCGCACGGCCACCGCGCCCTGCACGGGGCGCTTGCCGATCGCCGTGCGCACGCGGCGCCCGCCGATCGTGACTTCCTGCGCGCCGCCGGCGCACACGCTCAGCACCCTCATCGAACCCGCCCCGGTGTGCGCATGAACGCATGCGGAAAACGCATAACCCCCCGGGCTGCGGCGGTTACGGGGTGGGTACATTGCTCGCAGAATGCCTCGCAGACCCCTGATCGACGGGCCCGCCCGCGGGCTCGCACGGCGATCGGGACGGCATGGGGCGAGCCCCGTCCACGCGCGTGCCCCGTGGCATGCGCGGCTCCGACGAGGCTCGCCCCATCCCGTCTATTCGTCCTACCCATGATCGGAGCTTCCCACATGAACCGTCCCGCGCTGGAGGGGCTGCGCCTGAACGTGCCGGCCTACGTCACGCACGCCCGCCTCGTGGAGTGGGTGGCCGAGGTGGCCGCCCTCACCGAAGCGAGCGAAGTCTATTGGTGCGACGGCAGCGACGCCGAGTACCAGCGCCTGCTCGACCAGCTCGTCGCCGCCGGCACGCTGATGAAGCTGAACCCCGAGCTGCGGCCCGGGTGCTACCTGGCGCGCAGCGACCCGGGCGACGTGGCGCGGGTCGAGGACCGCACGTTCATCTGCAGCGAGCGCCAGGAGGACGCCGGCCCGACGAACAACTGGGTCGCGCCGGCCGAGATGCGCGCGCTGCTGCAGACGGGCCTTCCCGACGGAACCCCGGCGCTCTTCCGTGGTGCGATGCGCGGCCGCACGATGTACGTGGTGCCGTTCTCGATGGGGCCGCTCGGCAGCCACATCTCGCACATCGGCGTCGAGCTGACCGACAGCCCGTACGTCGCGGTGAGCATGCGCGTGATGACGCGCATGGGTCGCGGTGCGCTCGACGTGCTCGGCGCCGACGGCACCTTCGTGCCGTGCGTGCACACCGTCGGCGCGCCGCTCGCGGCCGGGCAGAAGGACGTGCCCTGGCCCTGCAACAAGACGAAGTACATCGTGCACTACCCGGCCACGCGCGAGATCTGGAGCTACGGCTCGGGCTACGGCGGCAACGCGCTGCTGGGCAAGAAGTGCTTCGCGCTGCGCATCGCCAGCAACATGGGCCGTGACCAGGGCTGGCTCGCCGAGCACATGCTGATCCTCGGCGTGACGAATCCGCAGGGCAGGAAGTACCACGTCGCCGCCGCCTTCCCCAGCGCCTGCGGCAAGACCAACTTCAGCATGCTCGTGCCGCCCGCAGGGTTCGAAGGGTGGAAGGTCACCACGATCGGCGACGACATCGCCTGGATCAAGCCGCACGCCGACGGGCGGCTGTACGCCATCAACCCCGAGGCGGGCTACTTCGGCGTCGCGCCGGGGACGAACGACCACACGAACCCGAACTGCATGGAATCGCTGAAGGCGAACGTCATCTTCACCAACGTCGCGCTCACCGACGACGGTGACGTGTGGTGGGAGGGCATGACCGACGAGCCGCCGGCGCACCTGATCGACTGGCAGGGCCGCGACTGGACGCCGGCCATCGCCAAGGCCCACCCCGAGCCGAACGGCAAGCCGCGCCCCGCCGCGCACCCGAACGCGCGCTTCACGGTGGCCGCCACCAACAACCCGGTGCTCGACCACCAGTGGGACGACCCCGAGGGCGTGCCGATCGACGCCTTCGTCTTCGGCGGCCGGCGCAGCACCACGGTGCCGCTGGTCACCGAGGCGCGTGACTGGACCGAGGGCGTCTACATGGCCGCCACGATGGGCAGCGAGACCACGGCGGCGATGGCCGGCGGCAACGGCGCGGTGCGCCGCGACCCCTTCGCCATGCTGCCCTTCGCCGGCTACAACATGAGCGACTACTTCCAGCACTGGCTCGACCTCGGCGCGAAGCTGCAGGCCAGCGGTGCGAAGCTGCCGCGCATCTACTGCGTCAACTGGTTCCGCAAGGGCGCCGACGGCAGGTTCGTCTGGCCGGGCTACGGCGACAACATGCGCGTGCTCGAGTGGATGATCGGCCGCATCGAGGGCCGCGCCGGCGGCGCCGAGAACGCCTTCGGCGTGAGCCCGCGGCACGAGGACCTGCACTGGCAGGGCCTGCCGTTCACGCGCGAGCAGTTCGAGACCGTCATCGGCATCGACCGCGCCGCGTGGCAGGAAGAGCTGAAGCTGCATGACGAGCTCTTCGCGCAACTGGCCCACCACCTGCCGAAGCAGCTGCCCGAGACGAAGCGGCTGATCGAGCGGCGGCTGGCCTAACGCGACCCCTGCGCTCGCTGGCGCTCGCTGCCCCCTGGCTGGCCAGGGGCTCTTGCTGCGGACCGGCGGAGCCGGGTCCGCGCAAGTTCCTGGCTGGTGGGTCGTGTCGTGCTGCCGGCGACGCACCTAGACTGCGGTCCACCGATGCGCCTGCAGCTGCTGTCCGACCTGCACCTCGAGACCGAGGACTTCGAGCCGGCGCCCGCGCAAGGCGCCGAGCTGCTGGTCCTGGCCGGCGACATCGATGCCACCTGGGCGGCCTATCGGCGCTTCGCCGGCTGGCCCGTGCCGGTGGTGGTGGTGCCCGGCAACCACGAGTTCGACGGTCGCGACATCGAGCGCGCGCTGCCGGCCTTCCGCGACCTGTGCGCACGGCTCGGCTTCACGCTGCTGTACCGCGAGAGCGTCGTGCTTGACGCCGCCGACGGCCGGCGCGTGCGCTTCGCGGGCACGCCGCGCTGGAGCGACTTCGACCTCTTCGGCGCCGAAGGCCGCGATCGGGCGATGCGCTCGGCGCGCTACTTCCTGCGCCTGATGGGGGCCACACGCGCCGGGCAGCCGCTGGACGCGGCACGACTGCGCGACGAAGGTCTCGCCTGCCGCGCCTGGCTGGAGCGAGAGCTCGGGCGCACGCCGCGCCGCATGGGCGCCGCGGCCGACCCGGACGGCCGGGCGGGCTGGCACGACACCGTCGTCGTCACGCACTTCGGCCCGAGCCTGGCCAGCGCCGATCCGCGCTACGGTGCGCAGCCGGGGACCGCGAGCTTCTGCAATGCCGACGACGACCTGCTGCCGCGTGCCGACCTGTGGCTGCATGGCCACCTGCATTGCCGGCACGACTATCGCGTGGCCAGGCCCGGGCGCCGGCCGACGCGCGTCGTGTGCCAGGCGCGCGGCATGGCCGACAAGGGCGAATCCGAGGGCTTCGACCCGGTGCGCGTGATCGAGCTCTGAGCGGCGTCAAGGCCGCCCGGCCGAAGCCGATCGAGACTGCACGGCAGCGGTGGGGGTGGCGCCACAATGCGCCGCCCGGCCGCATGCCGCATGCTCACAGGAGGAGCCAACCGTGAAGATCCTGCTCGCTGTCGACGGCAGCCCGTACACCAAGCGCATGCTCGCCTACCTCGCCGCGCACGACGAGTGGCTGGGTCCGCACCACCAGTACACGCTCGTGCACGCCGTGCCGTTGGTGCCGCCGCGTGCCGCCGCCGTGCTCGACAAGGCGACGCTCAAGAGCTACTACGACGACAGCGCCGAGAAGGTGTTCAAGCCGCTGCGCAGCTTCTTCGCACGCCAGGGGCTCTCGGCCACATGCCTCGGCAAGACCGGGCCGGCGGCGGACACGATCGCCGCCATCGCGGCCAAGGGCTACGACCTCATCGTCATGGGTTCGCACGGCCACGGCGCGCTGGCGCGCCTGGTGCTCGGCTCCGTGGCCTCGCAGGTGCTGGCGCAGACGAAGGTGCCGGTGCTGCTGGTGCGCTGAAGGGTCAGACCGCCGGGCGACGCTTCGCCGCGAACCGCTGCATCCAGCCCAGGCGGCGCGCCGGCGCGGCCTTCGTCGGCGCCGGGTCGGCCGCGAGGCTGATCTCCAGGCCGAAGCACGTGCCGAGATCCGCGGGGTCGGGCTTGGCCGGCGCATCGGCGGGGCGCCAAGCTTGATACCAACGGGGCGACTTGGCAGGCTTGTTCATCGTGCGGCACCAGCGGAGTTTGTCCTCCGGGGCCAGTGTCGCGCGAAGGGCGACGCGCCGAAATGTCGAAGTAGGGGAGGCGCCGCCCCCAGTTCACGTGTCGTCCTTCTTTCGATGGAGGGGTGTGGCGCGGCCGCATCGGCTCGGGTTTCTAGAATCCGCGCCATTTTTCCGTCGCGTGCGGCAAGTCGGCACGGGCGGCAAGACGCGGGGGGTGGGATGCGGCGCACGATGGCCTCGACGACGAAGGCGGCGCGGGCGTTTGCCGCCATCGATTTCGGCACGTCGAACTCGGCGGTGGCGCTGCCTGCGGCCGGTGCGGCCGGTGCAGGTGCTGCTGCCGCGGGCGCGGTGCGCCTGGTGGAGCTCGAGCCCGGCTTGTTCACCATGCCCACGGCGGTCTTCTACCGCTCGGACACGCCACCCGCCGAGCGCGAGGCCCAGCGCCACTACGGCCGCGCCGCCATCGCCGCCTACGTCGACGGGCACGACGGGCGCCTGATGCGATCGATGAAGAGCATCCTCGGCTCGACGCTGCTGGAGCAGAGCACCGACATCGGCGGCGGGCGCTCGGTGCGCTACCACGACGTCGTCGCCGGCTACCTGCGCCATCTGCGCGGGCTGGCCGAAGGCGAGGCCGGCGCCGCCGTCGAGCGCGTCGTGCTCGGTCGGCCGGTCTTCTTCGTCGACGACGACCCAGCGCGCGACGCCGCGGCGCAGGCGGCGCTGGAACGCGCCGCCCGGCAAGTGGGCTTCGCCGAGGTCCACTTCCAGTACGAGCCGATCGCCGCCGCCCTGGACCTCGAGAGCCGCGCGGCGCGCGAGCAGCTCGTGCTGGTGGCCGACATCGGTGGCGGCACGTCCGACTTCTCGCTCGTGCGCATCGGCCCGGCGCGGCGCGGGCGCCCGGACCGGCGCAACGACATCCTCGGCAACCACGGCGTGCATGTCGCCGGCACCGACTTCGACCGGCGCGTCGAGCTGGCAGCGATCCTGCCGCTGGCCGGCTACGGCGGGAACCGGCCGGCGCGTGCGGGCGAGCCGGCCCGCGAGATGCCCAGCGGCATCTACTTCGACCTGGCCACCTGGCACCTCATCAACACCCTGTACAGCCCGGCGCGGCTGGCCGAGCTGCGGCAGATGAAGACGTGGTTCGCCGACGCGCGGCAGTACCAGCGGCTGCTGGCCGTGCTGGTACGCCGGCTCGGGCACTCGCTCGCCGCGGCGGCCGAGGCGGCGAAGATCGCCGTGGCCGAAACCGGCCGCACGCACATCGACCTGGGCTTCTGGGAGCCGGGCCTCGGCGTTCCCTTCGACGAAGCCGCCGCGGCGCGGGCGCTGGAGGCCGACATCGAGCGCATCGTCGGCGCGGCGCACGAGACGCTTCGGCTGGCCGGCGTGGCGCCCGAGGCCGTGGATGCGCTCTACTTCACGGGCGGCTCGACGGGGCTCGGGCCGCTGGTCGATCGCATCGCGGCCGGTTTCAGCCGCGCCGAGCGCGTGCGGGGCGAGCGCTTTTCGAGCGTGGCCCAGGGCCTGGGCCGGTACGCGCAGGTGCTGTTCGGCCCGGCGGCGCGGGCGGCGGCGCAAGCGTCAGTGGCCGGCTGACGTCGGCGAGCAGCAGCACCGCCTGCACCAGGTCCTCGGCGGCCTCGGCCAGGTCTTCCGGCGGCTCGAGCGCCTCCAGCGCCGCGGCGAGCGCCGGCTCGTCCTCGAGCCCTTCGAGGTGCTCCGGCGCCAGGTGCTGGTAGAGCAGCGCCAGCGGCTCGGCGAGCGCCGCCTCGTCGCCGCGCAGCAGGGCCGGAAAGCGTTCGGCGGCGAGCGCGAAGCCGCCCACCCAAGGCAGCACGCTTTCGGTCGGGCTTGCGGTGCCATCGAGCTCGAAGATCCACGGGTCGAACCAGCGCCGCGCCGCGATCGCCTCGCCGAGCGCGGCATGGCGGCGCTGCACGAGCGGCGACAGCGCCGCCAGCGGCGCGGCGCAAGCGGCAGGGGGCGCACGCCCCTCCGCGTCGGCGACGAACGGCCACCATCGTTTCTCGGGCACCGCCTGGGGTTGCAGCAGCACGCCGCACAGGAAGCCGTCCAGCGCGCTCGCGTCCAGGGGGTCGAGCGCCGGCGCGCGCCGGGCCACCTCGTCAAGCAGCGCCTGCAGGCGGGCGATCTCGGTGTCGGAAAGATCACGCATGGGTGTGGCGCGCACCCCGATTCCTGCGCCCGGGGGGTGCGCCCGGGCGGGCGGAGGGCTAGATTGGCGCTTCACGGCGGCGTGCGCGGATTGTCCCGCAACACCCTGCGCTCGCGCGCCACGCCCAGCGCCCACCCCACCCACCACACCCGCGCCAGGCCACCGATCCCAACGACGTCCTTTTCGAAGGACCTTGCCCGGCCCGCTGCTTTACCGCGGCGGGCCGCTTTTTTTCCCTTGCCTGTCGGGGCGCGCCCGCCGGGCCTTTCGCTTGATTTGTCACGCCAGGGTGACTTAACATGTCACCCCACGGTGACAAGGAGAGGTCCATGCAACGCAGAGCCTTCGTGAAGCTGGTCGGCGGCGGGGCGATCGTCGGCGTGTCGGGTGGTGTGGCCGGCTGCGGCGCGGCCATGCCGGACGAGGCCATTGCGGCCTGGGCCGAGGCCGGCCGCAACGACCCGGCAGCAAACGCCGACCCGCGGCGGTGGGCCCTCGGTTTCGCCGTGCTGGCGCCGCACTCGCACAACCTGCAGTCGTGGCTGGTCGACCTCTCGCGCCCGGGCGAGATCGAGCTGCGGTGCGATCTCACGCGGTTGCTGCCTGAGACCGACCCGTTCTCGCGCCAGATCATGATGAGCCAGGGCACCTTCATCGAGTTGCTCGACCTCGCGCTGCGCGAGCGCGGCCAGCGCGCCGAAGTCACGCTGTTCCCCGAAGGCGCGCCGGGGCCCGACCAGCTCGACGCCCGGCCGGTGGCCCGCATCCGCGTCGTCGCCGATGGCGGCGTGGCGAAGGACCCGCTCTTCGCGCAGATCCGCCGGCGGCACACCAACCGCGCTGCCTACGACCCCGCGCGGCCGGTGCCGGTGGCCGCCTGGCAAGCGATGGCCGAGGCGGTGCGCACCAGCACCTTGCCCGCCCTCGTCTTCGGGCACGCCGATGGCGCGCAGCCCGAGCGGCTGGCGCGCCACCGCGCCATCGCCAACGAGGCCTGGCGCATCGAACTGTCGACGCCGCGCACGTTCCTCGAGTCGCTGAAGGTCATGCGCGTGGGCGCCGCGGAGGTGGCACGGCACCGCGACGGCCTGACGCTGCTCGACCCGCTGCCGGTGCTGATGGACAAGCTGGGCCTGTTCGACCGCAGCCGCGCGCCCGCGCCCGACAGCTTCGTCGTGCGTGGGCAGATCGACGACTTCGCGAAGAAGATGGACTCGACCACCGCCTTCCTGTGGCTGACGAGCGAGGGCAACGACCGCGCGACGCAGGTCAACGCCGGGCGCGCCTACGCGCGCGTGCAGCTCGCCGCCACCGCCGCGGGGGTGGTGATGCAGCCGTTGTCGCAGGCGCTGCAGGAGTTCCCGGAAGTGGCCGGCCCGTACGCGGAAGTGCACCGCCTGCTCGGTGCCGAGCGGCCGCGCCAGACGGTGCAGATGTGGGCGCGCGTGGGCCACGCGCCGAGCGCCGGCCCGTCGCCGCGGCGCGGCGTGCAGGCGCACCTGCTGCCACGCCAGGGAGCATGACGGCGGCGCGGCGCAAGCGCGAAGCTGCGGCCGCAAAGGCGCGCGCCACGACCCCGGAGCCGCTGCTGCACACGCCGGCACCGCCGCGGCCTCGCGACCGTGCGGCCACCGAGGAACGGCTGCTCGCTGCCGTCGGCGACGTGCTGGCGCGAGAGGGCTTTCGCGGCCTCGGCGTCGGCGCCGTCGCGCGCGAGGCGGGGGTCGACAAGGTCCTCATCTACCGCTACTTCGGCGGCCTGCCCGAGCTGCTGCGTGCCTGGGGCGCCAGCGGCCGCTTCTGGCCGCGTGTCGGTGACCTGCTGCAGCGCCAGGGCGAGGGCTTCCTGCAGCGCCCGGCGGCCGAGCGCTGGGCCGTCTTCCTCGCCGACTTCATCGACGAGCTGCGTGCGCGGCCGCTGACGCTGGCGGTGCTCGCCGCCGAGCTGGAGGAGCGCAACGAGCTCACGGCGATCCTGGAGGCCGAGCGCGAGGAGTGGGGTGCCGAGGCCACGCGCGTGCTCGGCGGCGGCGCGTTCGCCGCGTCGCCGCACCTGCGCGGCATCACCTTGCTCGTCGTCGCCGGCGTGCAGTACCTGGCGCTGCGCGCGCGGCGCATCCGCCTGTTCGGCGGCGTGGACATCCAGTCCGAAGCCGGCTGGCTCGAGCTGAAGGCGTCGATCGGCGCGCTGGCCGGGCGGATCGTGCCGCCCACCCTGCCCTGAGCGGCCGCTGCCATGGCGGGGGCGGCCCGCCGCCGGTCGCAGCTCGGCCAGGCCGGTGTCTGCGCGCTGCGGGCGCACTAGACTGCCGTCTCCCCACCCGCCGCAGGAGACCACGCCATGGGCGCCCCCGAAGCCTTCACGCAGACCACCGACGTGTGCCACTGGATCGGCGGCGCACCCGCGCGCGGCACGGGCACGCGCACGCAGACGGTGTGGAACCCGACCACCGGGGCCGCCGCGCGCCAGGTGCTGCTGGCGAGCGAGGCCGATGTCGCCGCCGCAGTGGCCTCGGCCAAGGCGGCCCAGCCGGCCTGGGGCGACATGGCGCCGATCCGCCGCGCGCGCGTGCTCAACGCCTTCCTCGGCCTGCTCAACCAGCACCGCGACACGCTGGCCGCGATGATCACCGCCGAACACGGCAAGGTCTTCAGCGACGCGCAGGGCGAGGTCACGCGCGGCATCGACATCGTCGAGTTCGCCTGCGGCATCCCGCAGCTGCTGAAGGGCGACTTCTCCGACCAGGCCAGCAGCGGCATCGACAACTGGACGCTGCGCCAGCCGCTGGGCGTGGTGGCCGGCATCACGCCGTTCAACTTCCCGTGCATGGTGCCGGCGTGGATGTTCCCGGTGGCGCTCGCCTGCGGCAACGCCTTCATCCTGAAGCCGAGCGAACGCGACCCGAGCCCGAGCGTGTTCATGGCCGACCTGCTGAAGCAGGCCGGGCTGCCCGACGGCGTGTTCAACGTCGTGCAGGGCGACAAGGTGGCGGTCGACGCGCTGCTGGCGCACCCGGACGTGCGGGCCGTGAGCTTCGTCGGCAGCACGCCGATCGCGCACTACATCTACGAAACGGGCGCGCGGCACGGCAAGCGCGTGCAGGCGCTCGGCGGCGCGAAGAACCACATGGTCGTGATGCCCGACGCCGACCTCGAGCAGGCCGTCGACGCGCTGATCGGCAGCGCCTACGGCTCGGCCGGCGAGCGCTGCATGGCCATCAGCGTCGCGGTGCTGGTCGGCAACGTCGCCGACCGGATCATGCCCAGGCTCGCCGAACGCGCGAAGGGGCTGAAGATCAAGAACGGGCTCGAGGCCGACGCCGAGATGGGCCCGATCGTCACGCGCGAGGCGCGCGACCGCATCGAAAGGATGATCGGTGTCGGCGTCGAGGAAGGTGCGAAGCTCGTCGTCGACGGCCGCGGCCACAAGGTACCCGGCCACGAGAACGGCTTCTTCACCGGCGGCACGCTGTTCGACCACGTGACGCCCGCGATGCGCATCTACAAGGAAGAGATCTTCGGCCCGGTGCTCGCCTGCGTGCGCGCGAAGGACATGGCCGAGGCGCTGAAGCTCGTCAACGAGCACGAGTTCGGCAACGGCGTCGCCTGCTTCACCAGCGACGGCGGCACGGCGCGCGAGTTCGCGCGCCGCGTGCAGATCGGCATGGTCGGCATCAACGTGCCGATCCCGGTGCCGATGGCCTGGCAGGGCTTTGGCGGCTGGAAGAGGAGCCTCTTCGGCGACATGCACGCCTACGGCGAGGAAGGGGTGCGCTTCTACACGCGGCAGAAGAGCGTGATGCAGCGCTGGCCCGACGCCAGCTCGAGCAAGGGCGCCGAGTTCGCGATGCCGGTGGCGCGCTGAGGTCTGCGCGCGGCGCGGGTGTGCGCCGGAGCTGAAGCCTCGGCGGATCGGAGGTCGCGCTTCGCCGCTTGGTGGCGGGATCGGGCCGACGGGGTGCCCTGCTCCGCG
>JAHCKS010000141.1 GCA_026125665.1 Rubrivivax sp. | reverse complement strand
CGCGTCGTCAACGCGCTCGGCCAGCCGATCGACGGCAAGGGCCCGATCAACGCCAAGATGACCGACGTCATCGAGAAGGTGGCGCCGGGCGTCATCGCGCGCCAGAGCGTGAGCCAGCCGGTGCAGACGGGCCTGAAGTGCCTGGACTCGATGGTGCCCGTGGGCCGCGGCCAGCGCGAGCTGATCATCGGCGACCGCCAGACCGGCAAGACGGCCGTCGCGGTGGACACGATCATCAACCAGAAGGGTCAGGACATGACCTGCATCTACGTCGCGATCGGGCAGAAGGCGAGCTCGATCAAGAACGTGGTGCGCGCGCTCGAGCAGGCCGGCGCGATGGACTACACGATCGTCGTCGCGGCCTCGGCCTCCGAGTCGGCGGCAATGCAGTACGTCTCGGCCTACTCGGGCTGCACGATGGGCGAGTACTTCCGCGACCGCGGGCAGGACGCGCTCATCATCTACGACGACCTGTCCAAGCAGGCCGTGGCCTACCGGCAGGTGTCGCTGCTGCTGCGCCGCCCGCCGGGCCGCGAGGCGTTCCCGGGCGACGTGTTCTACCTCCACTCGCGCCTGCTCGAGCGCGCCGCGCGTGTGAACGCCGACTACGTCGAGAAGTTCACCAAGGGCGCGGTGAAGGGCAAGACGGGTTCGCTGACGGCGCTGCCGGTCATCGAGACGCAGGCCGGTGACGTCTCGGCCTTCGTGCCGACGAACGTCATCTCCATCACCGACGGCCAGATCTTCCTCGAGACGAACCTCTTCAACGCCGGCATCCGGCCGGCCATCAACGCCGGCATCTCGGTGTCGCGGGTGGGCGGCGCGGCGCAGACGAACCTCATCAAGAGCCTGTCGGGCGGCATCCGCACCGACCTGGCCCAGTACCGCGAGCTGGCCGCCTTCGCGCAGTTCGCCTCCGACCTCGACGCGGCGACGCGCAAGCAGCTCGACCGCGGCGCGCGCGTCACCGAGATGCTGAAGCAGGCGCAGTACCAGCCGCTGCCGATCAGCCTGATGGCGGCGTCGCTGTTCGCCGTGAACAAGGGCTACCTCGACGACGTGGACGTGAAGAAGGTGCTCGCCTTCGAGCATGGGTTGCACCAGCATCTGAAGTCCAGCCACGCGGCCCTGCTCGCGAACATGGAGAAGAACGGGGCGAAGTGGGCGACGAAGATCGACAAGGAAAAGGACGACGAGACGAAGATCGCCTTCAAGACAGCCTGCCAGAAGGGCGAGGAAGAGCTCGCCGACGCGATCGCCGCGTTCAAGAAGTCGTTCGCCTGAGCAGCCTCTAGAGAAGGAGCGCGGCCATGGCGGTCGGCAAGGAAATCCGCAGCAAGATCAAGTCGGTGGAGAACACCAAGAAGATCACCAAGGCCATGGAGATGGTCGCTGCGAGCAAGATGCGCAAGGCGCAGGAGCGCATGCGCCACGCGCGGCCGTACGCCGACAAGATCCGCAACATCACGGCCAACTTGTCGCAGGCGAACCCCGAATACAAGTCGCCCTACATGCGCACCGGCGGCACCGCGAAGACGGTCGGCTTCATCGTCGTCACCACCGACAAGGGTCTGTGCGGCGGCCTGAACACGAATCTGCTGCGTGCGCTGACGAACAAGCTGCGCGAGGTGCAGCAGGCCGGCGGCAACGTGCAGACGGTGGCCATCGGGAACAAGGGCTTCGGCTTCCTGAACCGCATCAACGCGCCGGTCGTCAGCCACGTCGTGCAGCTGGGCGACACGCCGCAGCTCGAGAAGCTGATCGGGCCGGTGAAGGTGATGCTCGACGCCTTCGTCGCCGGCAAGCTCGACGCGGTGTACCTGTGCTACACGAAGTTCATCAACACGATGAAGCAGGAGCCGCTCGTCGAGCCGCTGCTGCCGCTGGGTGCCGAGCGCCTGGCGCAGACCGAGGCCGAGCGCGCGAAGTACGGCTGGGACTACATCTACGAGCCCGACGCGCCCACCGTCATCGACGAGCTGCTGACGCGCTACATCGAGGCGCTGGTGTTCCAGGCGGTGGCCGAGAACATGGCCAGCGAGCAGAGCGCGCGCATGGTGGCGATGAAGGCGGCCACCGACAACGCCGGCAACCTGATCAACGAGCTGAAGCTCATCTACAACAAGACGCGCCAGGCGGCGATCACGAAGGAACTGTCGGAAATCGTGAGCGGCGCTGCCGCCGTCTGACGCAGCAATCCCGAACCGAGGAATCGATATGCAAGCCCAAGGCAAGATCGTCCAGTGCATCGGCGCCGTGGTCGACGTGGAGTTCGCCCGCGACCAGATGCCGCGTGTCTACGACGCGCTGAAGATGGAAGGCACGGCGCTGACGCTCGAAGTGCAGCAGCAGCTGGGCGACGGCGTCGTGCGCACCATCGCGCTCGGCAGCTCCGACGGCCTGCGCCGCGGCATGGTGGTGAAGAACACCGGCAACCCGATCACCGTGCCGGTGGGCAAGGCGACGCTCGGCCGCATCATGGACGTGCTCGGCAACCCGATCGACGAGCGCGGCCCGGTGGACCAGACGCTGACCGCCAGCATCCACCGCAAGGCGCCGGCCTACGACGAGCTGTCTCCCTCCACCGAGCTGCTCGAGACCGGCATCAAGGTCATCGACCTCATCTGCCCGTTCGCCAAGGGCGGCAAGGTCGGCCTCTTCGGCGGCGCCGGGGTCGGCAAGACCGTGAACATGATGGAGCTCATCAACAACATCGCCAAGGCGCACAGCGGCCTGTCGGTGTTCGCGGGTGTCGGCGAGCGCACGCGCGAGGGCAACGACTTCTATCACGAGATGATGGACTCGAACGTCGTCGTCAAGGACAACCTCGCCGAGTCGAAGGTGGCGATGGTCTACGGCCAGATGAACGAGCCGCCGGGCAACCGGCTGCGTGTCGGCCTCACCGGCCTGACGATCGCCGAGAGCTTCCGCGACGAAGGCCGCGACGTGCTCTTCTTCGTCGACAACATCTACCGCTACACGCTGGCCGGCACCGAGGTGAGCGCGCTGCTGGGCCGCATGCCCTCCGCCGTGGGCTACCAGCCGACGCTGGCCGAGGAGATGGGCCGGCTGCAGGAGCGCATCACGTCCACGAAGGTCGGCTCGATCACGTCGATCCAGGCCGTGTACGTGCCCGCCGACGACCTGACCGACCCCTCGCCGGCCACCACCTTCGCGCACCTGGACGCCACCGTCGTGCTCTCGCGCGACATCGCCTCGCTCGGCATCTACCCGGCGGTGGACCCGCTGGACAGCACCAGCCGCCAGGTCGACCCGAACGTCGTCGGCGAGGAGCACTACAGCACCACGCGCTCGGTGCAGGCGACGCTGCAGCGCTACAAGGAGCTGCGCGACATCATCGCCATCCTCGGCATGGACGAGCTCTCCCCCGAGGACAAGCTGGCCGTGGCGCGCGCCCGCAAGATCCAGCGTTTCCTCAGCCAGCCGTTCCACGTCGCCGAGGTGTTCACCGGCAGCCCGGGCAAGTACGTGCCGCTGAAGGAGACGATCCGCGGCTTCAAGATGATCGTCAACGGCGAGTGCGACCACCTGCCCGAGCAGGCGTTCTACATGGTCGGCACCATCGACGACGCGTTCGAGAAGGCCAAGAAGATCCAGTAACCGGATCGAGGAGCCGACATGGCCGCCACCATCCACGTCGACGTCGTCTCCGCCGAAGAGAGCATCTTCAGCGGCGAGGCGAAGTTCGTCGCGCTGCCGGGCGAGAACGGCGAGCTCGGCATCCTGCCGCGCCACACGCCTCTCATCACGCGCATCAAGCCGGGTGCGGTGCGCATCGAGCGTGCCGACAACGGCGAAGAGGAGTTCGTCTTCGTTGCCGGCGGCATCCTCGAGGTGCAGCCGGGCACGGTGACGGTGCTCGCCGACACCGCCATCCGCGGCCACGACCTCGACGAGGCCAAGGCCAACGAGGCGAAGAAGCTCGCCGAGGAGGCGATGCGCAACGCCAAGAGCGACATCGACCTGGCGAAGGCGCAAAGCGAGTTCGCGGCGATGGCTGCGCAGATCGCGGCGATCCAGAAGCTGCGCAAGAAGTAGGGAAGCACGCGGCTGGCGGCCGCGGCGCGGGTGCCGGGCGCCGCCGCTTGCGGGCTTTCCCGGCGGCCGCGCCGCGCCCCGGGCGGCTACCCTCGCTGCATGACGATCGAAGCCGCCCGGCGCCAGACCCTCGGCGAGCTGCTGCGCCGCAGCGCCCACCGTCACCCGGACAAGCCCGCCGTCGCCTGCGGCGACGTGCGCTGGACTTACGCCGAGTTCGACCGCACCTGCGACCAGCTCGCTGCCGGCCTGGCCGGCGTCGGCGTCGCCAAGGGTGAGCGCGTGGCGATCCTGGCGCGCAACTCGCATGCCTTCGCAGCGCTGCGCTTTGCGCTGGCGCGGCTGGGTGCCGTGCTGGTGCCGATCAACTTCATGCTGAAGGCCGACGAGGCCGCCTTCATCCTGCGCCATGCCGGCGCCCGCCTGCTCGCCACCGACAGCGGCCTGGCGGCGCTGGCGCGCGACGCCGTGGCGCGTGACACGCGCGTCGAGCGGCTGCTCTGGCTGCCGGCCGAGGAGCCGTCCACGCCCGAGCCGGGCATGCTGCACTTCGACGAGCTGCTTGCCGCCGGCGCGCGCGCCGGCGCGCTGCCGGAGGTGGCGCTCGGCGGTAGCGATCTCGCGCAGATCGTCTACACCAGCGGCACCGAGTCGCTGCCCAAGGGCGCGATGCTCACGCACGACGCGGTGATGTGGCAGTACGTGAGCTGCATCGTCGACGCGGGAATCGCGGCTGACGACCTGGCCCTGCACGCGCTGCCGCTGTACCACTGCGCGCAGCTCGACGTCTTCTTCGGCCCCGCCGTCTACATGGGCTCGAGCAACGTCATCACCGCCAGGCCGGTGCCCGAGAACCTGCTGCCGCTGATCGAGCGGCACCGCATCACGAGCTTCTTCGCGCCGCCCACGGTGTGGATCGCACTGCTGCGCTCGCCGCTGTTCGACAAGACGGACCTGTCCAGCCTGGTGAAGGGGTACTACGGCGCATCGATCATGCCGGTGGCGGTGCTGCGCGAACTTGCGCAGCGACTGCCGAAGGTGCGGCTGTGGAACCTCTACGGACAGACCGAGATCGCGCCGCTGGCGACGATGCTCGGCCCGGAGGACCAGCTGCGCAAGCCGGGTTCCTGCGGCCGCGCGGTGCTGAACGTGCAGACGCGCGTCGTCGACGACACGCTGCGCGACGTGAAGCCGGGGGAGATCGGCGAGATCGTGCACCGCAGCCCGCAGCTGCTTTGCGGCTACTTCCACGACGACGAGCGCACGGCCGCCGCCTTCGAAGGCGGCTGGTTCCACAGCGGCGACCTCGCCACCATCGACGACGAGGGCTACATCACCGTCGTCGACCGCAAGAAGGACATGATCAAGACGGGCGGCGAGAATGTCGCCAGCCGTGAGGTCGAGGAGGCGATCTACCGGCTGGAGGGCGTGAGCGAGGTGGCGGTGGTCGGCCTGCCGCACCCGCGCTGGGTGGAGGCGGTGGTGGCCGTCGTCGTGCCGAGGCCCGGCGCCGCGCTCGACGAGGGGCAGGTGCTCGCGCACTGCGCCGCGCAGCTGGCGGCGTTCAAGGCGCCCAAGCGCGTGCTCTTCGCCGAGGCGCTGCCGAAGAATCCGAGCGGCAAGCTGCTCAAGCGCGAACTGCGCCGCGCGCACGAGGGGCTGTTCGTGGGCTGATCAACGTGGACACGCGGCGGGCAGGCGGGGCGCCGGACGAGGGAGGGGCGATCGATGGGCAAGAAGGGCAAGCGCGAGGCGAAGGCCGGAAGGGCCGGGAAGGCCGACAAGGGCGCCAAGGGCAAGGCCGGCAACGGCCAGGGCAACGGCGCGTCGAAGCGCATGTCGAAGGCCGAGTACTACGAGGCCCTGGAGCCGCTGCAGCTGCAGCTCAACGACATCGCGCGCTGGCTGCAGCACACCGGCAAGCGCCTGCTCGTCGTGATCGAAGGCCGCGACACGGCGGGCAAGGGTGGCGTCATCTCGGCCATCGCCGACACGCTGAACCCGCGCCAGTGCCATGTGGTCGCGCTGCCCAAGCCGAGCGACCGCGAGAAGACGCAGTGGTACTTCCAGCGTTATGTCGCGCACCTGCCGGCGGCCGGCGAGATCGCGCTGTTCGACCGCAGCTGGTACAACCGCGCCGGTGTCGAGCGGGTGATGGGCTTCTGCACCGAGGAGGACGTGCAGGTGTTCCTGAAGCAGGCGCCGGTGTTCGAGAAGCTGCTCGTGGACGACGGGCTGCTGCTGCTGAAGTACTGGCTCACGGTCGACCAGGCCCAGCAGGAGGAGCGCTTCGCCGAGCGCCGCGAGGACCCGCTGAAGCGCTGGAAGCTCTCGCCGATCGACCTGAAGGCGCGCGAGAAGTACGCCGACTACACGAAGGCGCGCGAGCTCATGCTCGAAGCCACGCACACCAAACATGCACCCTGGGTGCTGGTGGACTTCAACGACCAGCGTCGTGGTCGCCTGGCGCTCATCCGCCACCTCGTCGACGCCGTGCCCGAGCGCGAAGTGCCCGAGACGCTGGTGGAGTTCCCGCCGCTCGGCCACGAGCCGCTGAAGGAGCGGTTCAGGGCCGGCCTGAAGCCCCTCTGAACCGAGTCGAACGGCCCGACAATCGCGAGCACCGGCGATGAAGCTCGAGTTCGACAAGCGCTATCCCGTGCCTGCGCGGCCCGAACAGGCCTGGGCCGTGCTGGCCGACATCCGCGCCACCGCTGCCTGCTGGCCCGGCGCGGCCCTGACCACCCAGGTCGACGGCCGGCGCTACCAGGGCACCGCCGGCGTGCAGGTCGGCGGTGAGCCGCTGCGCATCGACGGCGTGCTCGAGCTGCTCGGCCTGGACGCCGTGCGCCGCGAACTGCGCCTGCGGGGGCAGGGCGACGACGCCGGCCGGTCGACGGTGTCGCTGGAGCTGCAGGCCCGCATCGAGCCCGGCGACCAGCCCGAGGCGAGTGCGCTCGTCGGGCACGCCGTCGTGCTCGTCGACGGCCGCCTGGCGCAGGCCGACCGGCACCTGCTCGTCACGGTCGGCGACCGCCTGCTGGCGCAGTTCGCCGAGAACTTCCGCCTGGCCGCCGCCGCGGTGCCCGCTCCGTCGAAGACCTCCGAGCGCGCCGGGGTGAATGCGTCGGCGCTCTCTTCGGCCGGGGCCGACTCGACGCTCACCTTGATGGTCGAGGCGGGTCAGGCGCCAGGTGCCGCCTTTTCGCAGCAGGCGGCCGACGGCGCCGGCGCCGCCGGGGGCGAGCGGACCGTTGCCACGAGGGCGGGCGCGCTCGGCGCCCTGCGCCGCTGGTGGGGCGGCCTCGTCGGCCGGGGCGGCGGCACCTCCGGCGGGACGGGTTGACGCTCGAAGCCGGCAGCGCGGTCACGGCGGAAGGCGCCGCGCAGCCGCCAAGCGACCGGGCCGAGGGCGGGCGACCGCCTCAATGCCCGAGGATCTTCGACAGGAAGTCCTTCGTGCGGTCGCTCTTCGGGTGGTTGAAGAACTCCTCGGGTGTGTTCTCCTCGACGATCTGGCCCTGGTCCATGAAGATCACGCGGTCGGCCACCGCCTTGGCGAAGCCCATCTCGTGCGTCACGCACAGCATCGTCATGCCCTGGCCGGCGAGCTCGGTCATGACGTCGAGCACCTCCTTGATCATCTCCGGGTCCAGCGCCGATGTCGGCTCGTCGAAGAGCATGATCTTGGGCGTGAGGCACAGCGCCCGCGCAATGGCCACGCGCTGCTGCTGGCCGCCGGAGAGCTGCAGCGGGAACTTGCGCGCCTGCTCGGCGATGCGCACGCGGGTGAGCTGCTGCATCGCACGCTCTTCGGCCTCGGCCTTCGGCACGTGCCCCACCCACATCGGCGCCAGCGTCAGGTTCTCCAGCACCGTGAGGTGAGGGAACAGGTTGAACTGCTGGAACACCATGCCCACCTGCTTGCGCACCGCCTCGATCGCCTTCAGGTCGTCGGAAAGCGGCGTGCCGTCCACGGTGATGCGGCCCTCCTGGTACTCCTCGAGCGCATTGATGCAGCGGATCAGCGTGCTCTTGCCCGAGCCCGAAGGCCCGCAGATGACGATGCGTTCGCCCTTGGCCACCGAGAGGTCGATGTCGCGCAGCACGTGGAAGTTGTTCCCGTACCACTTGTTGACCTTCTCGAAGACGACGATGGGTTCGCTCATGGCAACGGGCTCTCGGTCGAGATGCTTCAGCGGGTCTTGGACACGCTCACCTGCTTCTCGACCCACAGGCTGTAGCGGCTCATCGCGAAGCAGAAGGTGAAGTAGATGGCGGTGATGAAGAAGTAGGCCTCGAGCTTGAACGGCCGCCAGTCGACGTCGGAGTTCAGCGCCAGGCCGTGTGAACCGGTGAGCTCGTAGAGCGACACGATGGTGACGAGCGAGGTGTCCTTGAAGATGCTGATGAAGTTGTTCATCATGCTCGGCACCACCATCGCCAGCGCCTGCGGCAGCACGATCTTGCGCTGCGTCTGCCAGTAGCTGAGGCCGAGCGTGTCCGCCGCCTCGATCTGGCCCTTCGGAATCGCCTGCAGCCCGCCGCGCACGATCTCGGCCATGTAGGCGGCCGCGAACAGCGTGATGCCCACCAGCACGCGCGCCAGCACGTCGATCGTCATGCCCTGCGGCATGAACAGCGGGAACATGAACGAGGCCATGAACAGCACGCTGATCAGCGGCACGCCGCGGATCAGCTCGATGTAGACGATGCACACCGTGCGGATGGCCGGCAGCCGGCTGCGCCGGCCGAGCGCCACCAGCACCGCCAGCGGAAACGCTAGGAAGATCGACAGCGTGGCCAGCATCACCGTCAGCGGCAGGCCTCCCCACTGGTCGGTGCGCACCGGCTCCAGGCCGAACAGGCCACCGCCCATCAGCACGAAGAAGAGCGCCAGCACGCCGACCCACATCAACGCCAGCCACGGTTTCCAGAAGAAGCGGATGCAGCTGAGCACGAGCGCGGCCACCATCACCGCAGTGGCGAGCTCGGGGCGCCACTGCTGCTCGAACGGGTAGCGGCCGAAGATGATGACGCGCCACTTCTCGGCCACCACGCCCCAGCAGGCGCCCTCGCCGCGGGCGGCCTGGCAGGCGCCGGCATCCGGGTTGAACACCGCCTGCACGAGACCCCAGTGCGCCAGGCCGGGCACGAGGTAGAGCGCGAGACCGACCAGCACCACGGTGGTCAGCGCGCTCTTCCAGTCGCCGAGCAGGTTCCTCTTCACCCACGGCACGAAGCCCTCGGTGCGCACCGGCGCCGGGCGCGCGGCGATCGGCCTGAAAGGATCCGCGCCGGATGCGGAGGTCGCCGCGTCAGCCATCTAGCGTTCCTTGATCGCCACGCGCCTGTTGTAGGCGTTCATCAGCGCCGACGTGCTGAGCGAGGTGGTCAGGTAGACAAGCATGATGATGGCGATGCACTCGACGGCGCGGCCACTCTGGTTGAGCGTGGTGTTGGCGATCGAGACCACGTCGGGGTAGCCGATGGCCACCGCGAGCGAGCTGTTCTTCGTCAGGTTCAGGTACTGGTTGGTGAGCGGCGGGATGATGACGCGCAGCGCCTGCGGCAGCACGACGAGCCGCATCGTCTGCCCGCGCGACAGGCCGAGCGCGCTCGACGCCTCGGTCTGCCCGTGGCTCACCGACTGGATGCCGCCACGCACGACCTCGGCCACGAAGGCCGCGGTGTACATCACGAGGCCGACGAGCACGGCCATGAACTCGGGCGTCGCCGAGGCGCCGCCTTCCACCGTGAACGCCTGCGGCTCGGGGATCGACCAGGCCGTCGGCGCGCCGCCGGCGATCCAGCCGACGAGCGCACCGCCGAAGACGGCGGCCAGCGGCACCGCCCAGCGGTTGCTGTCCTGTCCGGTGAGCTCGAACTGGCGCTGTGCGCGCCGGCGCCACCACCAGCCGACGCCGATGCCGAGCAGCGCGCCGACCGCGGCGAGCCCTTGCCCGAGCCCCCACACCGGCACCGGGAACGCGAACCCGCCCTTGCTGAGGAAGAACAACCCGGCGACGTTCCAGGCCTCGTTCGGCTGCGGCAGCACCTCGACGAAGACGAGGTACCACATCAGCAGCTGCAGCAGGATCGGCACGTTGCGGAACAGCTCGACGTAGCCGTAGCACAGCCCCCGCACGAGCGCGTTGCGCGAGAAGCGCCCGACGCCGACCAGCACGCCGAGGATCGTCGTGAGCACGATGCCGACGACGGCCACGCGCAGCGTGTTCAGCACGCCGACGACGATGGCGCGGCCGTACGACTGCGAGGGGTCGTAGGCGACCAGCGTCTCGCCGATGTCGAAACCGGCCGCCTGCCCCAGGAAGTCGAAGCCGCTCTGGATGCCGCGCACTTCCATGTTGCGCTGCGTGTTCGATGCCAGGAACCAGACGGCGGCACCGATGAGGGCGATGGCGACGATCTGGTAGACAAGGCCACGTGCCGCACGGCTGCGCCAGTTCCAGGCGCGTCTGGCCGGGGCTCTTGCTTCCATCGCGTGTTTCCTGTGGGCGGGCGGTGTGCGCGGACTTGTGCGAAGGTTCGTGCGCGGGCGGGGCCGGCCGGGCGCGCCGCCCGGTGCCGGCACATCCGCAGATGCGGGAAGCGGCGCGCGGGGCCGGCGAGCACCGCGCGCCGCAGGGCCGTCAGCGGATCGGCGGCGCGTACATCAGGCCGCCCTGGCTCCACAGGTTGTTGCTGCCGCGCGGCAGGCCGATCGAGGTCTTCGGGCCGACGTGGCGCTCGAAGATCTCGCCGTAGTTGCCCACTGCCTTGATGGCGCGGTAGGCCCATTCCTTGTCCAGGCCGAGCAGCTTGCCGGTGTCCTCGGTGCCCGCGCCGAGCAGGCGCATCACGCCGGGGCTCTTGCTGTCGGCCTTCATCTTGTCGATGTTGGCCTGGGTGATGCCGTATTCCTCGGCCTCGAGCAGCGCGTTCAGCACCCACTTGGCGATGGCGAAGAAGTCGTCGTCGCCGCGGCGCACCGACGGACCCAGGGGTTCCTTGGAGATGAGCTCGGGCAGGATGACGTGGTCCTCGGGCTTCTGCGCCTCCTTGCTGCGGATGGACGCGAGGCCGGAGGCATCGGTCGTGAACACCTGGCAGCGGCCGGAGAAGTAGGCGCCGGTGGAGGCCTCCTGCTTCTCGAACACCACCGGCTTCATGTTCAGGTTGTTGGCGCGCGAGTAGTCGGTGAGGTTCAGCTCGGTGGTCGTGCCCGACTGCACGCAGACGGTGGCGCCCTTCAGCTGCTTGGCGCTCTTGACGTTGAGCTTCTTCGGCACCATGAAGCCCTGGCCGTCGTAGAAGGTGACGCCGACGAAGTGCATGCCGAGCGAGGCGTCGCGCGTCAGCGTCCAGGTGGTGTTGCGCGACAGCACGTCGATCTCACCGGACTGCAGCGCGGTGAAGCGTTGCTGCGCAGTGAGCGGCGAGAAGCGCACCTTGTTGGCGTCGCCGAGGATCGCGGCGGCCAGCGCGCGGCAGTAGTCGACGTCCAGGCCGGTCCACTTGCCCTGGCTGTCGGCGGCGGAGAAGCCGGCCAGGCCGGTGTTGACGCCGCACACCAGAGCGCCGCGCGACTTGATCGCATCGAGATCCTTGCCGGCCAGCGCGGGCGTGGTGACGAGGCCGAGCGCGGCGGCGGCGACGGCACCGAGCGTGACGAGAGCTTTGCGGGACATGGGAATCGACTCCTGGGGAAGTTGAAGGTCTTGGGTGGCGACCGGTGCGGCATCGGCACGTTCGCGGCGATTGCAGGCCGACAAGCAAGATGCCGACCAGCCATCACCAGGCCCGTCTCGCGCTCATGCACCGCGCCCCAAAAGCGCGCGGCAGTATAGGAGTCGCTTCCTCGGCGAGGCCCCCGCGCTTCTACGTAGCATCGGCCCATGCATGAGGCGCATGGCGCCCCATGCATGCCCCCGCCGCCCCGGCGCAGGGCGCGTCCGGTTCATCGCCGGGCGCACGCGGTGCCCCGGCCCGACGGCGGGCAGCGTGGCAGCCTTGCCGCTGCATCCGGCGCGCGCGCTCTCGAGAAGCCGGACCCATGCTTCATGCGCAATCGCGGCGCGCGAGTCCGAGGCCGCGGGGGGCTGCTCAGGGCTCGGCACCCGAACACACGGACGACCGCCGCCG
>JAHCKS010000014.1 GCA_026125665.1 Rubrivivax sp. | reverse complement strand
CCGCGTCGTCGCGGCGATCGAGACGATCAAGGTCGAGCTGCGCGAGCGGCTGGCCGAGCTGGTGGCGGCGGGCAAGCTGGTCGAGGCGCAGCGCCTGGAGCAGCGCACGCGCTTCGACCTCGAGATGCTGCAGGAGGTGGGGCACTGCAAGGGCATCGAGAACTACACGCGCCACCTCTCGGGCAGCCTGCCGGGCGAGCCGCCGCCGACGCTGGTGGACTACCTGCCCGGCGACAGCCTGATGTTCCTCGACGAGAGCCACGTGCTGATCGGCCAGCTCGGCGGCATGTACAACGGCGACCGCGCGCGCAAGACGACGCTCGTCGAGTACGGCTTCCGCCTGCCGAGCGCGCTGGACAACCGGCCCCTGAAGTTCGAGGAGTTCGAGCGCAAGATGCACCAGGCCGTGTTCGTCTCGGCCACGCCGGCCGACTACGAGCGCGAGCACGCCGGCCAGGTGGTGGAGCAGGTGGTGCGCCCCACCGGCCTCGTCGACCCCGAGGTCGAGGTGCGCCCCGCGGCGCACCAGGTGGACGACGTGCTGCAGGAGATCCGCGAGCGTGTGCAGGCCGGCGAGCGGGTGCTCATCACCACGCTGACCAAGCGCATGGCCGAGCAGCTCACCGAATACCTGGCCGACAACGGCGTCAAGGTGCGGTACCTGCACAGCGACATCGACACGGTGGAGCGCGTCGAGATCCTGCGCGACCTGCGGCTCGGGTCGTTCGATGTGCTGGTGGGCATCAACCTGCTGCGCGAGGGGCTCGACCTGCCCGAGGTGAGCCTGGTGGCGATCCTCGACGCCGACAAGGAAGGTTTCCTGCGCGCCGAGCGCAGCCTCATCCAGACCATCGGCCGCGCCGCGCGCAACGTCAACGGCAAGGCCATCCTCTACGCCGACAAGGTCACCGACTCGATGAAGGCGGCCATCGACGAGACCGAGCGCCGGCGCGCCAAGCAGATCGCGCACAACGCGGCGCTGGGCATCGTGCCGCGCACCGTGAGCAAGCGCGTGCGCGACCTCATCGACGGCGTCGTCTCCGACAAGACCGCGAAGGACGACCTGAAGGCGGCCAGGGCCGCCGCCGAGGTCGAGGCGATGGACGAGAAGGACCTCGGCAAGCGCATCAAGGCGCTCGAGCGGCAGATGCTCGAGCACGCGCGCAACCTCGAGTTCGAGAAGGCCGCGCGCGTGCGCGACCAGCTCGCGCTGCTGCGCGAACAGGCCTTCGGCGCCAGTGTCCCCGACGCTGCCGTGGTGCCGATCGCGGCCGCGGCCGCGACGCGCCAGCGCGGGCCGGCGGGCTAGGCCTTCCCGGCGGGTGGCGCCCGTCGGCGGCGGCGAGTGACGGCCCACATCGCCGCCAGGGCCGGCAACACGAGCGCCAGCGTGCCCGGGGCCGGGACCTCATGCACCCCGTTGCCCGCGCCGTCGGCATGGGCCGCCAGCGCCAGGTGCTCCGCGCGTGCCCCGGGCATGCCGGGCGGGCCGGGATCCAGCACAACGAACGGGTCGAGCGCGTCCCGGGTTGCCAGGCGAAGGGTCGTCGCGCGGGCGGCGCCATCCGAGCCGTCCGTGTCGGCGTTCCTTGCCGCCTTCGTGTGTGCCGAAGGTCGTGCGGCCTGCACGAGCACCGTGCCGGCGCCCTCCGTACGGTGCGGCACGTTGCCGTCGAGCCCGCCACCACGCGCGGCCTGGTGCGCCGCCCCGCTGCGGGTGCCGGCGCTGCTGCCGACCGGCCGCCGCCGCTCGCCCGTCTCGCGCAGCAGCGCAACGTAGCTGGTGTCGTCCGGCACCATGACGCTGTGCCGCCGGCCGTGGTCGTCGAACGCTTCGAAGAGGTTCGCCTCGTCGGCTTCGCCGTCCGCGAAGTTCACCCGGGCGCCGAGGCACAGCTGGCGGCCTTCGGCGAGCGCGACGAGTTCGGGGTCGAAGACGCGCGGACCGCTGCCCGAACGGACGGCGTCGCGCGACACGACCACCCGGTCGTGCGGGCGGGCGGCGGCGTGCGCCACGTTGATCTGTTCGCGCACGGCGGCCGGCAGACGTGCCAGGCGCAGGACCTCGTCGAGCGTGCCACGGTACGGCTTGTGACCGGCGCCGCCCCAGGCGCAGAACCGGCGCAGGGCCAGCGGCGAGGTCTGCGGCACGGCCGCCAGGCCGCGCGCATGCTCCGGCGCGACCGTTCCGGCCCGGCCCGCCAGGCGGGCGAGCGGGTGATCCGCCCCGAGCGGGTCACCGCCGTAGGACTCTCCCGGCGCGAAGAAGCGCGCGCCGACGCGCACGTCGGCCGCCGGCGCCTGCTGCTGCACGCCCCACCAGGCGGCAAGCAGCGCCATCCCCGCCAGCAGCAGGGGCACGACGCCGCGCATGGCGCGCTGCCGCCAGCGCCTCGCAGCGGCCGTGCGCGGCGGCGCCGAAGGGGCGGCCTCGGGGTCGAGGCGGCGCGTCAGCAGCCCCGACCAGCCGCAGGCCGAGTCGCTGCAGCGGAAGCGGGCCAGCGCGGTGTGGCGTGTCAGCCAGCGCTGCCAGGCGGTGCGGCGACGCCGGTGCACCGGACGTGCGCAGCGCGGGCAGGCCAGGCGCTGCCGCACGGCGTGGGCCTCGGTCGCCAAGAGGGGGGCTTCGGATGCCTCCGACATGGGGCACTCTGGATTGCAGCGGGGTCGCGCCGGATCGCGGATGTGGCGAGAGCGAGAGCCGACCCGATGCCCGGATGAACCTCCATATCGGCCGCTGCCGGCCAGCCTGAAGTACCTCCGCGAGCGGAGTGTTCACTCGCTTGGGTCGCCCGCTTTGCTATGCTGGCCCGCATGACCCTGAAGGACCGCTTGCCCTCCCTGGCCTTCTGGAAGCGCGCGCCCGTCGACATCGCCGACGAAAGTCCTCAACCCGGCGCGTTGAACGTGCTGATGGTGTGCACCGGCAACATCTGCCGCTCGCCCACGGCCGAGGGCGTGCTGCGCTCATGCCTGCGCCGCGAGGGGTTGCAGCGCGCGGTGCGGGTGGACTCGGCCGGCACCCACGGCTACCACACGGCCGAGCCGCCGGACCCGCGGGCCATCCGGGCCGCTGCGGCGCGGGGCTACGACATCGCCCGCCTGCGGGCCCGCCCCGTGTCGGCGCAGGACTTCGCCCGCTTCCACTGGATGCTGGCCATGGACGAAGCCAACATGGCCTGGCTCCAGCGCAAGGCGCCGGCGCCCGGTGCGCTGCGGATCGAGTTGCTCACGGCTGCGGCGGGACTGGCCGAGCCGGAGGTGCCCGACCCGTACTACGGGCCGGAGGCCGGCTTCGAGCTCGTGCTCGATCTGGTGGAACGTGCCTGCGAAGGCTTCGTGCAACGCCTCGTGCGAGAGGGCATCGTGGGGGCGTCGGCCGGAGAGGCCCTGGCCGGGCCCCGCTAGGGCACGCGCCAGGCAGCCGGCGGGCGGTATCCCATCGGGCAGCCACGACGGCGGCCCCGGGCCGGGGTGCAAAGGCCCTGCGCGCTCCGGGCAGACGGGGTCGTCTGCGAGCCCGATCCCGACAGGGAATGGTCGAGCGATTCCGTCGGGTACCGGATATACTTGAGTCCTTTAGTCGGGAACGTGCCCGGGCCCTGCCCGGGTTCGTGCCGAAGGGAGCCAAGCGCATGCGACTCACGACCAAAGGCCGATTTGCCGTCACCGCGATGATCGATCTCGCGCTGCGCTCGCATTCCGGGCCGGTGGCGCTGGCGGCGATCAGCCAGCGGCAGCAGATCTCGCTCTCCTACCTCGAGCAGCTGTTCGGCAAGCTGCGCCGGCACGAGCTCGTCGAGAGCACGCGCGGCCCCGGCGGCGGCTACTCGCTCGGCCGGGCGGCCGACGAGATCAGCGTCGCCGACATCATCGTCGCCGTCGACGAGCCGATCGACGCCACGGGCTGCGGCGGCAAGGAAGACTGCATGGGCGCCGACGCCGGCAAGTGCATGACGCACGACCTGTGGGCGAGCCTGAACACGCGAATGATCGAGTACCTCGACTCGATCTCGCTGAGATCGCTGGTCGACGAGCAGCTGGCCAAGGGCGTGTCGGTGGACGGCGCCCCGGTCAAGCGGGCGATCTCCGCCACCCCGGTCGTCAAGCCGATCAAGGTGACGGCTCCGAACTCCGTCTTCGCGCTCGGCAGCGCCCTCAGCAAGTAGCCGCCGAGAGCTCGGCCCCCGTGTCCATTCACCTCGCAGTACCCGCATGACCCCGCACCTGCCCATCTACATGGACTACGGCGCCACGACGCCGTGCGACCCGCGCGTGGTCGACGCCATGATCCCGTGGCTGCGCGAGCACTTCGGCAACCCCGCCAGCCGCAGCCACGCCTGGGGCTGGGAGGCCGAGGAGGCGGTGGAGAAGGCGCGCGCGCAGGTGGCGCAGCTCATCGCCGCCGACCCGCGCGAGATCGTCTGGACGAGCGGTGCGACGGAGAGCAACAACCTGGCGTTGAAGGGTGCGGCGCACTTCTACGGCTCGCGCGGCAAGCACCTCGTCACCGTGAAGACGGAGCACAAGGCCGTGCTCGACACGATGCGCGAGCTCGAGCGCCAGGGCTTCGAGGTCACCTACCTCGACGTCATGGAGAACGGCCTCGTCGACCTGGGCCAGCTCGAGGCCGCGCTGCGCAAGGACACGATCCTCGTCTCGGTGATGTTCGTCAACAACGAGATCGGCGTGATCCAGGACATTCCGGCCATCGGTGCCATGTGCCGCAAGCGCGGCATCGTCTTCCACGTCGACGCCGCGCAGGCCACCGGCAAGGTGGCGATCGACCTCGCAACGCTGCCGGTGGACCTGATGAGCCTGGCGTCGCACAAGACCTACGGGCCGAAGGGCATCGGCGCGCTGTACGTGCGGCGCAAGCCGCGCGTGCGGCTGGAGGCGCAGATGCACGGCGGTGGCCACGAGCGCGGCATGCGCAGCGGCACGCTGCCCACGCACCAGTGCGTCGGCATGGGCGTGGCGTTCGACATCGCGCGCGCCGAGATGGGCACCGAGATCGAGCGCATCCGCATGCTGCAGAAGCGGCTGCTCGACGGCATCGCCGACATCGAGCAGGTCTTCATCAACGGCGACCTCGAGCGGCGCGTGCCGCACAACGTCAACGCCAGCTTCAACTTCGTCGAGGGCGAGAGCCTGATCATGGGCGTCAAGGGCATCGCCGTCAGCTCGGGCAGCGCCTGCACCAGCGCCAGCCTCGAGCCGAGCTACGTGCTGCGCGCGCTCGGGCGCAGCGACGAGCTGGCGCACTCGAGCCTGCGCATGACGATCGGCCGCTTCACGACCGAGAAGGACATCGACACCGCGGCGGCGCTGCTGCGCGACCGCGTCGCCAAGCTGCGCGACCTGTCGCCGCTGTGGGAGATGTACAAGGACGGCGTGGACCTGAACAGCATCCAGTGGACCGCGCACTGACGACGGACCGCACAAGCACCACAGAGACCCGGAGGACACGCACATGGCCTACAGCACCAAGGTCGTCGACCACTACGAGAACCCGCGCAACGTCGGCAGCTTCGACAAGGGCGACACGACGGTGGGCACGGGCATGGTCGGGGCACCGGCCTGCGGCGACGTCATGAAGCTGCAGATCAAGGTCGACCCCGCCACCGGCCTCATCGAGGACGCGCGCTTCAAGACCTACGGCTGCGGCAGCGCCATCGCCTCGAGCTCGCTCGTCACCGAGTGGGTGAAGGGCAAGAGCCTGGACGAGGCGATGACGATCAAGAACACGCAGATCGCCCAGGAGCTGGCGCTGCCGCCGGTGAAGATCCACTGCTCGATCCTGGCCGAGGACGCGATCAAGGCGGCCGTGCAGGACTACAAGCAGAAGCACGGCGAGGCGGCCGCCGCCGAAGAGCAGGCACGCTGACCTTTCTCGAGCTCGCTCCAGCATGGCCGTCACCCTGACCGAGGCCGCAGCGCGCCACGTCTCGCGCTACCTTGCCCGCCGCGGCAAGGGCGTGGGCGTGCGCCTGGGCGTGAAGACCACCGGCTGCTCCGGCCTCGCCTACAAGCTCGAGTACGCCGACGACGTGGCGCCGGAGGACATCGTCTTCGAGGGCCACGGCGTGAAGGTGCTGGTGGACCCGAAGAGCCTGCCCTACCTCGACGGCACCGAGCTCGACTTCGTGCGAGAGGGGTTGAACGAAGGCTTCAAGTTCCACAACCCGCGCGAGAAGGACCGCTGCGGCTGCGGGGAGTCCTTTCGGGTCTGACCCGCTCCGCCTTCCCACGCCGGGGCGCGGCCGTGAGCCGCGCCCGTTTTTTGCACACCATGCCGTCGCCTGAGATCCAGATTCGCCGCGAACGCCCCGACCAGCCGGACGTGATGGCGATGCTCGGTGCGCTCGACGCGTACCTCGCGTCGCTCTATCCGCCCGAGGCGAACCACATCCTCGACGTGGCTTCGCTCGCCGGGCCCGACGTGCGCTTCTTCGTGGCGCGCGAAGGCGGCGCGGCGAACGAAGCGGCGGGCGGCCGCATCGTCGGCACGGGCGCCGTGCGCCTGATGGCCGGCGAGCCGGCGACCGCGGGCGAACGCTACGGCGAAGTGAAGCGCATGTACGTCGACCCGGCGCTGCGCGGGCGGCGCCTGGGCGCCGCGCTCATCGCCCGCATCGAGGCGGCGCTGCACGACGAGGGCATCACGCTGGCGCTGCTGGAGACCGGCCGCGAGCAGGCCGAGGCGTTGCGCCTGTACACCCGTGCCGGCTACGGCGAGCGCGGGCCCTTCAACGGCTACCCCGACAACGGCCTGTCGGTCTTCATGGGCAAGAGGCTCGTCGCTGCCCGATGAACGCCATGAGCACGCTGCCGCAACTCACCGACAACGACTTCGTGCTGTTCGGTCTGCCCGAGCGCCAGGCGCTCGGCCGTGCGCAACTCGACGAGCGCCGGCGCATGCTGCAGGCCGAGGTGCACCCCGACCGCTTCGCTGCCGCCGGCCCCGCCGCGCAGCGCGTGGCGATGCAGTGGGCGGTGCGCGTCAACGAGGCGCACGCGCGGCTGAAGGACCCGCTGAAGCGCGCCGCCTACCTGTGCGAGCTGCGCGGCGCGCCGGTGCAGGCGGAAAGCAACACCTCGATGCCGGCCGCCTTCCTGGCGCGGCAGATGGCCTGGCGCGAGGCGCTGGAAGAGGCGGCCGACGCGGTGGCCGTGGCGGCGCTGGACGACGAGGTGGCGCGCGACGAACGCGCGGGGCTGGCGCGCCTCGAACACCTGCTGGACGAGGCCGGCGACGCCGCGGCCGCCGCAGCCGAGGTGCGCGCGCTGATGTTCGTGGCGCGCTTCCGCGAAGACATCGCGCGCCGCCTCGAAGCGATGGACGCACACTGAACCGCGCCCGGCCCGACGACGAAGCCCATGGCCCTGCTGCAGATCTCCGAACCCGGCGCGAGCCCCGACCCGCACCAGCGGCGCATCGCCGTGGGCATCGACCTCGGCACGACGAACTCGCTCGTGGCCGCGGTGCGGCACGGCCTGCCCGAGTGCCTGCCCGACGGTGCCGGCCGCGTGCTGCTGCCCTCGGCCGTGCGCTACCTCGAAGGCGGGGCGCGTGTCGTCGGCCACGCCGCGCTGGCGGCGCAGGCCGAGGATCCGGAGAACACCGTCGTCTCGGCCAAGCGCTTCATGGGCCGGCGGCTCGCGGACATCGCCGGACACGGCAAGCTCCCGTACCGCTTCGTCGATCGGCCGGGCATGGTGGCGGTCGCCACCGTTGCCGGCGAGAAGACGCCGGTGGAAGTGGCGGCCGAGATCCTGGCCACGCTGCGGCAGCGCGCCGAACAGACCTTCGACGACGACCTCTTCGGCGCCGTCATCACCGTGCCGGCCTACTTCGACGAGGCGCAGCGCCAGGCGACGAAGGACGCGGCGCAGCTGGCCGGCCTGAACGTGCTGCGCCTCATCAGCGAGCCGACGGCCGCCGCCGTCGCCTATGGCCTGGACCACGGCAGCGAGGGCCTCTACGCCGTCTACGACCTCGGCGGGGGCACGTTCGACATCTCGCTGCTGCGCCTGGCCAAGGGCGTGTTCGAGGTCGTCGCCACCGGCGGCGACGCGGCGCTCGGCGGCGACGACATCGACCACGCGCTGGCCGACTGGGCGCTCGACGCGGCCGGCGTGGTCGCCACGTCGCCGCCGGACCGCCGCGCGGCGCTGGTGGCCGCGCGCGCGACGAAGGAGGCGCTGAGCAGCGCCGCGGCGGCGCCCTGGCGTGCCGCGATCGGCGGCCGCACGGTCGAGGTGGAGGTGAGGCACGCGCAGCTTGATGCCATCGCCCGGCCCTTCGTCGAGCGCACGGTGCGCGAGGTGAAGCGTGTGCTGCGCGACGCCCGCGTGTCGCCCGAGGAGGTGCAGGGCGTCGTGATGGTCGGCGGCAGCACCCGCATGCCGCTCGTGCGGCAGGCCGTCGGCGAGCTCTTCGGCCGCGAGCCGCTGACCAACGTGAACCCCGACGAGGTCGTGGCCATCGGCGCTGCGGTGCAGGCGCACGCGCTGGCCGGCCACGCCAAGGAAGGCGAACTGCTGCTGCTGGACGTGATCGCGCTGTCGCTCGGCCTGGAGACGATGGGCGGGCTCGTCGAGCGCATCGTCGAGCGCAACACCACCATCCCGGTGGCCAAGGCGCAGGACTTCACCACCTTCAAGGACGGCCAGACGGCGATGGCCATCCACGTCGTGCAAGGCGAGCGCGAGCGCGTCGAGGACTGCCGCTCGCTGGCGCGCTTCGAGCTGCGCGGCATTCCGCCGATGGCCGCCGGCGCGGCGCGCATCCGGGTCACGTTCCAGGTCGATGCCGACGGGCTGCTCGGTGTCTCGGCGCGCGAGCTGACGTCCGGCGTGCAGGCCTCCGTGACGGTCAAGCCGAGCTACGGCCTGGCCGACGAGGACATCGCGCGCATGCTGCGCGAGGGCTTCACGCACGCCGAGGCCGACATGTCCGTGCGCAGCCTGCGCGAGGCGCGCGTCGAGGCCGAGCGGCTCGTGCTCGCCACGCGCTCGGCGCTGGCCGCCGACGCCGCGCTGCTCGAGGCCGCGGAGCGCGCCGAGATCGAGCGCCTGCTGGTGCATGCCGAGCGCGTGGCCGCCGGCGACGATGCCGGCGCCATCGAGGCGGCGGTGAAGGCGCTGGCAGCGGGCACCGAATCCTTCGCGGCGGCGCGCATGAACGAGAGCATCCGCCACGCGCTCGCGGGCAAGCGCCTGGAAGAGGTCTAGCGCGGCCTCGCGCCGCTGCCTGCCATGCCCGTCATCCACGTCCTTCCGCATGCCGAGTACTGCCCCGAGGGCGACACGATCACGGCCGAGCGCGGCACGTCGATCTGCGAGGCCCTGCTCGAGAACGGCATCGCCATCGAACACGCCTGCGAGATGAGCTGCGCCTGCACGACCTGCCATGTCGTCGTGAAGGAAGGCTTCGCGTCGCTCGGCGAGATGGACGAGGCCGAGGAGGACCTGCTCGACCGCGCCTGGGGCCTGACGCCGACCTCGCGCCTGTCGTGCCAGGCCATCCTCAGCGACCAGGACGTGACGATCGAGATCCCGAAGTACTCGATCAACCACGCCAAGGAGAAGCACGGCTGAACGGCCGTTCGCACGTTGCCGCGAGCGCACGATGATCGTCCTCGGCTTCGAGTCCTCGTGCGACGAGACCGGCGTCGCGCTCGTGCGTCACGAGCCGGGCGCCAGGCCGCGCCTGCTTGCCGACGCGCTGCACAGCCAGGCGGCGATGCACGAGGCCTACGGCGGCGTCGTGCCCGAGCTCGCGTCGCGCGACCACATCCGGCGCGTGCTGCCGCTGGCGCGGCAGGTGCTGCACTCGGCCGGCGTCGGCCTGGAGGCGGTCGACCTCGTCGCCTACACGCGCGGCCCGGGACTGGCCGGAGCGTTGCTCGTCGGCGCTGGGGTGGCCGTGGCGCTCGGCGCGGCGCTCGGCCGGCCGACGCTCGGCGTGCACCATCTCGAAGGCCACCTGCTGTCGCCCTTCCTTGCCGACGAGCCGCCGGCGTTCCCGTTCGTCGCGCTGCTCGTCTCGGGTGGGCACACGCAACTGATGCGCGTCGAAGGCGTCGGCCGCTACACGCTGCTGGGCGAGACGGTCGACGACGCCGCCGGCGAGGCGTTCGACAAGAGTGCCAAGCTGCTCGGCCTCGGCTACCCCGGCGGGCCGGCGCTGGCGCGACTGGCCGAGCAGGGGGACGAGCGCGCCATCGCGCTGCCGCGGCCGCTGCTGCACAGCGGCGACCTCGACTTCTCGTTCGCCGGCCTCAAGACGGCGGTCGCGACGCAGTTGCGCAAGCTCGGGCCCGAGCCCACGCCGGCGGCGCGCGCCGACCTCGCCGCAGGCACGCAGGCGGCCATCGTCGACGTGCTCGTGGCCAAGTCGCTGCGCGCGCTGCGCGCGAGCGGCCTGAGTCGGCTCGTCGTGGCCGGTGGCGTCGGCGCCAACCGGCGCCTGCGCGCCGCGCTGGCAAAGGGCGCGGCGAAGCTGCGCGCCGAGGTTCACTTCCCGCCGCTGGCGCTGTGCACCGACAACGGCGCGATGATCGCGCTCGCCGCGGCGATGCGTGCCTGCGAAGGGCTCGACAGCGGCACGCATGCCGGCGCATTCGACGTGCGCCCGCGCTGGCCGCTCGAGGACCTGGCCGCGGTGCCATGAGGCCGGCGCGGCGTTGCCGGCACCCTGCGTATAATCTGCCGCTTCCTTCCGCCGGGGGTGTTCCCTGGTGAAGGCACAGCACGGCGCCGGTCGGTTTCACTGGCGTCCGCAAGTCCAACCGGAAACCGCACGCGCGAGCGCCGGCGTCTCTTGCCGGCCAGAAGACGCGGCGGGGCTTCCGCTCACACAGGAAACGCTCCCCATGCCGCTCACCGCCGCCGCCAAGGCCGACATCGTCAAGGAAAACGCCCGCGGCACTGCCGACACCGGCAGCCCCGAAGTGCAGGTCGCGCTGCTCACCGCACGCATCAACGAGCTCACGCCGCACTTCAAGCAGCACCTGAAGGACCATCATGGTCGCCGGGGCCTGCTGAAGCTCGTGAACCAGCGCAAGCGCCTGCTGACCTACCTGAAGGGCAAGGACGCCGAGCGCTACACGGCGCTCATCGCCAAGCTCGGCCTTCGCAAGTAGGCGGCCCAAGAGCCAGCACAAGGAGCCCGCGGCGCGGGCTCCGGGCCGCCTCCCTCCACCCCACCCGGGTTGCACGCTGCCGTGTCATTCCAAGGACGCCTCGCCGAACGGCGAGCCTCGCTGGAATGGCATCGCGCGCACCCGCTCCTGAACCATCCGCACTGATCCGCACCAAGGAGACGCACGCATGAGCATGTTCAACAAGGTCACGAAGACCTTCCAGTGGGGCGCCAACACCGTCACTCTCGAGACGGGCGAGATCGCCCGCCAGGCCGGCGGCGCCGTGCTCGTGAACATGGACGACACGGTGGTCCTGGCCACGGTCGTGGCCCGCAGCGAGGCCAAGCCGGGGCAGGACTTCTTCCCGCTCACCGTCGACTACATCGAGAAGACCTACGCGGCAGGCAAGATCCCGGGCAGCTTCTTCAAGCGTGAAGGTCGCCCGAGCGAGCTCGAGACGCTCACCAGCCGTCTCATCGACCGGCCGATCCGCCCGCTGTTCCCGGACGGCTTCTTCAACGAGGTGCAGGTCGTCATCCACGTGCTGAGCCTGAACCCCGAGATCGCCGCCGACATCCCGGCGATGATCGGCGCGAGCGCCGCGCTGGCCGTCAGCGGCGTGCCGTTCAACGGCCCGATCGGCGCGGCGCGTGTCGGCTACCTCAACGGCGAGTACGTGCTCAACCCGAGCAAGACGCAGCTCGCCGAGAGCCAGATGGACCTCGTCGTCGCCGGCACCGAGGCGGCGGTGCTCATGGTCGAGAGCGAGGCGCTGCAACTCACCGAGGAGGTGATGCTGGGCGCCGTCGTCTTCGGCCATGACCAGGGCAAGATCGCCATCGCGGCCATCAATGAGCTCGTGCGCGACGCCGGCAAGCCCGAGTGGCCCTGGCAGGCGCCGGCCAAGGACGAGGCCTTCATCGCCAAGGTCAACGCGCTGGCCGAGGAGAAGCTGCGCGCCGCCTACCAGATCCGCAGCAAGCAGGCGCGCACTCAGGCCTGCCGCGAGGCCTACGCCGGCGTGAAGGCGGCACTCGCCGCCGAGGGTGCCGAGTTCGACGAGGTCAAGGTCGACAACCTGCTGTTTGACACCGAGGCGCGCATCGTGCGCAGCCAGATCCTCGCCGGCGAGCCGCGCATCGACGGCCGCGACACGCGCACCGTGCGCCCGATCGAGATCCGCACCGGCGTGCTGCCGCGCACGCACGGCTCGGCCCTCTTCACGCGCGGCGAGACGCAGGCCCTGGTGGCGGCCACGCTCGGCACCGAGCGCGACGCGCAGCGCATCGACGCGCTGGCCGGCGAGTTCGAAGACCGCTTCATGCTCCACTACAACATGCCGCCCTTCGCCACCGGCGAGACAGGCCGGGTCGGCAGCCCGAAGCGGCGCGAGATCGGCCACGGGCGCCTGGCCAAGCGGGCGCTCGTCGCGGTGCTGCCCACGCGCGAGGAGTTTCCCTACACGCTGCGGGTCGTGAGCGAGATCACCGAGAGCAACGGCTCGTCCTCGATGGCCAGCGTCTGCGGCGGCTGCCTGAGCCTGATGGACGCCGGCGTGCCGCTGAAGGCGCACGTGGCCGGCATCGCCATGGGCCTCATCAAGGAAGGCAACCGCTTCGCCGTGCTGACCGACATCCTCGGCGACGAGGACCACCTCGGCGACATGGACTTCAAGGTCGCCGGTACCGGCAGCGGTATCACGGCGCTGCAGATGGACATCAAGATCCAGGGCATCACCAAGGAGATCATGCAGGTGGCCCTGGCGCAGGCGAAGGAGGCGCGCCTGCACATCCTCTCCAGGATGGTCGAGGCGATCGGCGGTGCCAAGGCCGAGGTGAGCCAGTTCGCGCCGCGCCTGTACACGATGAAGATCAACCCGGAGAAGATCCGCGACGTCATCGGCAAGGGCGGCTCGACCATCCGCGCGCTGACCGAGGAGACCGGCACGACGATCGACATCGCCGAGGACGGCACGATCACCATCGCCAGCACCGACGCCGACAAGGCCGCATTCGCGCGCAAGCGCATCGAGGACATCACCGCCGAGGCCGAGATCGGCAAGGTCTACGAGGGCCCGATCACGAAGATCCTCGACTTCGGCGCGCTGGTGCAGATCCTGCCCGGGAAGGACGGCCTGCTGCACATCAGCCAGATCGCGCACCAGCGCGTCGAGAAGGTCACCGACTTCCTGGCCGAAGGCCAGGTGGTGAAGGTCAAGGTGCTCGAGACCGACGACAAGGGCCGCATCAAGCTCAGCATGAAGGCGCTACTCGAGCGACCCGAGGGGTTTGTCGAGGAAGAGCGGCCGCGGCGTGAGTACGGCGACCGCGGGCCGCGTGGCGACAGGGGCGACCGCGGCGACCGGCCGCGCCGCGACCGCGAGCCGCGCGAAGCGCGTGAGCCGCGCGAGCCCCGCGAAGGCTACGCCGCCGACACGGCGACGGCCGAGGCTTCCGCCTCGCCGGCCCCGGCCGCTGCGTCCGAAGGCGGTGGTCCGTCGGAGGGCGGCAGCACGCCGCAGGGCAGCGGCAATCCGTACTGAGCCGGAGGGAGCGCGATGCGCGCGGTTCAGATCACGCGCTTCGGCCCGCCCGAAGTGCTGCAGCCGACCGAGCGGCCCGAGCCCGTGCCGGCTCCTGGCGAGTTGCTGATCGCCGTGCAGGCTTCGGGCATCAACCGGCCCGACGTGCTGCAACGCAAGGGCCTGTACCCGATGCCACCGGGTGTCTCCGACCTGCCGGGCCTGGAGGTCGCGGGCACCGTGGCCGGGGGCGCGCCCGCGGACCTGGCCAGCGCGGGGCTGAAGCTCGGCGACCCGGTGTGCGCGCTGGTGGCCGGCGGCGGCTACGCCGAGCGCTGCGTGGCGCCGGCCGGGCAGTGCCTGCCGGTTCCCTCGGGGCTCACGATGGTCGAGGCGGCGAGCCTGCCGGAGACCTTCTTCACCGTCTGGCAGAACGTGTTCACGATCGCCAAGCTTCAGCCGGGCGAGACGCTGCTCGTGCAGGGCGGCTCCAGCGGCATCGGCGTCACCGCGATCCAGCTCGCCAAGGCCCTGTCCGAGGGCCGCACGAAGGTCATCGTCACCGCTGGCACCGACGAGAAGTGCGCCGCCTGCGTGGCCCTCGGTGCCGACCACGGCATCAACTACAAGACGCAGGACTTCGTCGCCGAGGTGAAGCGCCTGACGTCCGACGCTGCGGGCCAGGGCGCCGACGTCGTGCTCGACATGGTCGGCGGCGACTACATCGAACGCGAGCTGCAGTGCATGGCCGAGGATGGGCGCCTGGCGCTCATCGCCGTGCAGGGCGGCACCTCGAGCCGGCTCGACGCCGGCTTGCTGCTGCGCAAGCGCCTGGCCATCACCGGTTCGACGCTGCGGCCGCGCTCGGTGGCCTACAAGACCGCGCTGGCGCAGGACCTGCGCGAGCGGGTGTGGCCGCTGCTCGGCAGCTCGGGCCAGGGGCGCATCAAGCCGGTGATCCACCGCGTCTTCCCGGCCGCGCAGGCGGCCGCAGCGCACGCGCTGATGGAGAGCAGCGCGCACGTGGGCAAGATCGTGCTCGCGTGGTGAGCGGCGAGGCGGAAGGGGTGGCGATGCGACGCAAGCTGGTGGTGGGCAACTGGAAGATGCACGGCAGCCGGCCGGCCAACGCCGAGCTGCTGGCGGCGCTGCTCGCGGCCCGGCCGTTCGCCGCCGACGTGGCCGTCTGCGTGCCCTTCGTCTTCCTCGGTGAAACGGCAGCGCAGCTGGCCGGCAGCGACCTGCGCTGGGGCGCGCAGGACGTCTCGCCGCACGCTCAGGGTGCCTACACCGGCGAGATCTCGGCGGCGATGCTGCAGGAGTGCGGCTGCCGCTACGCCATCGTGGGCCACAGCGAGCGCCGTGCCTACCACGGCGAGAGCGACGAGCTCGTCGCGGCGAAGGCGCAGGCCGCGCTCGGCCGCGGCGTCACGCCCGTCGTCTGCGTCGGCGAGACGCTCGCCGAGCGTGATGCCGGCCAGACCGAGGCGGTCGTGAAGCGGCAGCTGTCGGCCGTCATCCACACGCTGGCGCACTGCGCCGCCGAGATGGTGGTGGCCTACGAGCCTGTGTGGGCGATCGGCACCGGCCGCACCGCCACGCCCGAGCAGGCACAGGCGGTGCACGCCGTGCTGCGCGCGCAGCTGCAGGCGGCCACCGGCCACGCCGAGCGCATGCGCATCCTCTACGGCGGCAGCGTCAAGGCCGACAACGCCGCGGCGCTCTTCGCCATGCCCGACATCGACGGCGGCCTCATCGGCGGCGCGTCGCTGAAGGCGGCCGACTTCATCGCCATCTGCCGCGCCGCGGGCTGAGCCTGACGAGCGCGACGAACAGAACAAGACTTCCCCGGAGCTTCCCGATCATGCAAATCTGGTTGACGCTGGTCCTCGCCGTCCAGCTGCTGTCTGCGCTGGCGATGATCGGCCTGGTGCTCGTGCAGCACGGCAAGGGCGCGGACATGGGCGCCTCGTTCGGCAGCGGCGCCTCCGGCAGCCTGTTCGGTGCCACCGGCAGCGCCAACTTCCTGTCCCGCTCGACGGCGGTGTGCGCGACGGTCTTTTTCGCCTGCACGCTCGTGCTGGCCTACATCGGCGCCGGCGGCCGCCAGGTCGAAGGCGGCAGCGTGCTCGATCGCCCGGCCGTCGCGGCCAGCGGGCCGGCCAGCGCGCCGGCAACGGGCGCGATCCCCACGGGCACAACGTCAGGCGGGCCTTCCGGCGGCGCCGCACCTGCGGCCGCCCCCGGCGTTCCGGCGCCCGCTGCGAGCCCCTCTGCCGCGGCCGCCACCGCGCCTGCGTCGTCGGCCGCGCCGGCCATTCCGACGAAGTGAATCGGGCTAGAATTTCCGTCGGTCCTGTCGAGCCAAGCCCTCATGCGAAGACAGGCCCGAACGAGAGCGCAAGCGAGATCGTGCCGACGTGGTGAAATTGGTAGACACGCTATCTTGAGGGGGTAGTGGCGAAAGCTGTGCGAGTTCGAGTCTCGCCGTCGGCACCAGGGTTTCGAGCAGCACGAGAAGAACACTGAAGGCGCGCCCGTGCGGCGATGAGTCGTCACCGCGCGCTTTTTTGCGGCCCGTGCCGGAGACGCGCGGGGCGCGGCGACACCAAGAACAGCCCAGGAAGAGCCCGATGGACCTGCAACCGTACCTGCCGGTGATCCTGTTCATCCTGGTGGGCGTCGCGGTCGGGGTGGCGCCGCAGGTGCTGGGCTTCATTCTCGGCCCCAACCGGCCCGACCAGGCGAAGAACAGCCCCTACGAGTGCGGCTTCGAGGCCTTCGAGGACGCGCGCATGAAGTTCGACGTGCGCTACTACCTCGTGGCCATCCTGTTCATCCTGTTCGACCTCGAGATCGCCTTCCTCTTTCCGTGGGCGGTGGCGCTGCATGACATCGGCGCGTCAGGCTTCTGGGCCATGATGGTCTTCCTGCTGATCCTCGTGGTCGGCTTCGTCTACGAATGGAAGAAGGGGGCCCTGGACTGGGAATAGTCCCGACGGGAGCGAACCATGGGCATCGAAGGCGTCCTGAAGGAAGGCTTCGTCACCACCTCGGTGGACAAGCTGATCAACTGGTCGAAGACCGGCTCGTTGTGGCCGATGACCTTCGGCCTGGCGTGCTGCGCCGTGGAGATGATGCACGCCGGCGCCGCGCGCTACGACATCGACCGCTTCGGCATGTTGTTCCGCCCGAGCCCGCGCCAGAGCGACCTGATGATCGTCGCCGGCACGCTGTGCAACAAGATGGCGCCGGCACTGCGCAAGGTGTACGACCAGATGGCCGAGCCACGCTGGGTGCTCTCGATGGGCAGCTGCGCCAACGGCGGCGGCTACTACCACTACAGCTACAGCGTCGTGCGCGGCTGCGACCGCATCGTGCCGGTCGACGTCTACGTGCCCGGCTGCCCGCCCACGGCCGAGGCGCTTCTGTACGGCATCCTGCAGCTGCAGGCGAAGATCCGCCGCGAGAACACGATCGCCCGATGACGCAGAAGCTCGACTCCCTCCAGGCGGCGCTCCAGGGCGCGCTCGGCGACCGCATCCTCTCTCTCGTGCGGGCGCGCGGCGAGATCACCGTCACCGTCGCCGCCGCGCGCTACCTCGAGACGGCGAAGCTGCTGCACGAAGACGGCGGCCTGCGGTTCGAGCAGCTGGTCGACCTGTGTGGCGTCGACTACTCCGACTACCGCAACGAGCCGTGGGAAGGGCAACGGTACTGCGTCGTCTCGCACCTGCTCTCCGTCACGCACAACTGGCGCGTGCGCCTGAAGGTGTTCGCGCCCGACGACGAGCTGCCGCAGGTGGCCTCGCTGACCGAGGTGTGGAGCGCGGCCAACTGGTTCGAGCGCGAGGCCTTCGACCTGTACGGCATCGTCTTCGAGGGGCACGTCGACCTGCGCCGCATCCTCACCGACTACGGCTTCATCGGCCACCCGATGCGCAAGGACTTCCCCGTCAGCGGGCACGTCGAGATGCGCTACGACGAGCAGAGGAAGCGCGTGATCTACCAGCCGGTGACGATCGAGCCGCGCGAGATCGTGCCGCGCGTCGTGCGCGAGGACCACTACGGCGGCCTGCACTGAGATGGCCGAGATCAAGAACTACACGCTGAACTTCGGGCCGCAGCACCCGGCGGCGCACGGCGTGCTTCGGCTCGTGCTCGAGCTCGACGGCGAGGTCATCCAGCGGGCCGACCCGCACATCGGCCTGCTGCACCGCGCCACCGAGAAGCTTGCCGAGACGCGAACGTACATCCAGAGCCTGCCCTACATGGACCGGCTGGACTACGTCTCGATGATGTGCAACGAGCACGCCTACTGCCTGGCCATCGAGAAGCTGCTCGGCATCGAGGTGCCCGAGCGCGCGCAGTACATCCGCGTGATGTTCGCGGAGCTCACGCGCCTCTTGAACCACCTGCTGTGGCTCGGCGCCCACGGCCTCGACTGCGGGGCGATGAACATCTTCATCTACTGCTTCCGCGAGCGCGAGGACATCTTCGACATGTACGAGGCGGTGAGCGGCGCGCGCATGCACGCCGCCTACTTCCGCCCCGGTGGCGTGTACCGCGACCTGCCCGACCGCATGCCGCAGTACCAGGCGAGCCGCATCCGCAACGAGCGCGCGATCAAGGCGCTGAACGAGAACCGCCAGGGCACGCTGCTGGACTTCATCGACGACTTCTGCCGGCGCTTCCCGAGGTACGTCGACGAATACGAGACGCTGCTCACCGACAACCGCATCTGGAAGCAGCGCACGGTGGGCATCGGCGTCGTGACGCCCGAGCGGGCGCTGAACCTCGGCTTCACCGGCCCGATGCTGCGCGGCAGCGGCATCGCCTGGGACCTGCGCAAGCACCAGCCCTACGACGTGTACGCGAGCATGGACTTCGACGTGCCGGTGGGCGTCAACGGCGACACCTACGACCGCTACCTCGTGCGCATCGAGGAGATGCGGCAGGCCAACCGCATCATCCGGCAGTGTGTCGACTGGCTGCGCGCCCACCCCGGCCCCGTCATCGTCGACAACCACAAGGTGGCCCCGCCGCCGCGCGTGGAGATGAAGGCGAACATGGAGGAGCTGATCCACCACTTCAAGCTCTTCACCGAGGGCATGCACGTGCCCGAGGGCGAGGCCTACGCGGCCGTGGAGCACCCGAAGGGCGAGTTCGGCATCTACCTGATCAGCGACGGCGCGAACAAGCCCTACCGCATGAAGATCCGCCCGCCCGGCTTCCCGCACCTGGCGGCGCTGGACGAGATGTCGCGCGGCCACATGATCGCCGATGCCGTGGCCATCATCGGCACGATGGACATCGTGTTCGGCGAGATCGACCGATGAACGCACCCACGGCCTTCCAGCTCACCCCGCTGATGCGCGGCCGCTTCGACCGCGAAGTGGCGAAGTACCCTCCGGAGCACAAGGCCTCGGCGGTGATGGCGTGCCTCGCCATCGTGCAGGACATGCTGGGCTGGGTCAGCCCCGAGGCCGAGGAGGCGGTCGGCGAGTACCTCGGCATGCCGGCGATCGCCGTGCACGAGGTCACCACCTTCTACAACATGTACAACCAGCAGCCGGTGGGGCGCTTCAAGCTCAACGTCTGCACCAACCTGCCTTGCGCATTGCGCGCCGGCGACCAGGCGCTCGACCACCTGTGCTCGAAGCTCGGTGTCGAGCCCTATGGCACCACCGCGGACGGCACCTTCACCGTGCAGCCGAGCGAGTGCCTGGGTGCCTGTGCCGACGCGCCGGTGATGCTGGTGAACGACCGGCACATGCTGAGCTTCATGAACAACGAACGGCTCGACGATCTGGTGCGGACACTGCGCGAGGCGACGAAGTGATGATGCTTCCCGACCTCGACCACCTGCTCGCGAGGTTCAAGGCCACCGGGCAGGAGACCTGCTTCCACGGCCGCCACGTCAACGCGCAGATCTACGCCGGGCTGGACGGCACGAACTGGCGCCTGGCCGACTACGAGAAGCGTGGCGGCTACGCGGCACTGAAGAAGGTCCTCGGCAAGGGCGGCGGCGAGGCGATGACGCCCGACCAGGTCGTCTCGGAGCTCAAGCTCAGCGCGCTGCGCGGCCGCGGCGGCGCCGGCTTCCCGACCGGGCTCAAGTGGAGCTTCATGCCGCGGCAGTTCCCGGGCGCCAAGTACCTCGTCTGCAACAGCGACGAGGGCGAACCGGGCACCTGCAAGGACCGCGACCTGCTCGCGTTCAATCCGCACATGGTCATCGAAGGCATGGCCATCGCCGCCTACGCGATGGGCGTGAAGCTCGGCTACAACTACATCCACGGCGAGATCTTCGAGATCTACCAGCGCTTCGAGGAGGCGCTGCGCGAGGCGCGCGAAGCCGGCTACCTGGGCGACGGCATCCTCGGCAGCAGCTTCAGCTTCCAGCTGCACGCGCACCACGGTTTCGGCGCCTACATCTGCGGCGAGGAGACGGGCCTGCTCGAGAGCCTGGAGGGCAAGAAGGGCCAGCCGCGCTTCAAGCCGCCGTTCCCGGCGAGCTTCGGCCTCTACGGCAAGCCGACGACGATCAACAACACCGAGACCTTCGCCGCGGTGCCGTGGATCATCAACCACGGCGGCCAGGCGTACCTGGAGTGCGGCAAGCCGAACAACGGCGGCACGAAGATCTTCAGCGTCGTCGGCGACGTCAACGCGCCGGGCAACTTCGAGGTGCCGCTGGGCACGCCGTTCGCGAAGCTGCTCGAGCTGGCCGGCGGCGTGAAGGGCGGGGCGCTGAAGGCCGTGATCCCCGGCGGCAGCTCGGCACCCGTGCTGCCGGCCAGGGTGATGATGGACCTGACGATGGACTACGACGCCATCGCCAAGGCCGGCTCGATGCTGGGCTCGGGTGCCGTCATCGTCATGAACGACACGCGCTGCATGGTCAGGAGCCTGCTGCGCCTGAACTACTTCTACATGCACGAGAGCTGCGGCCAGTGCACGCCGTGCCGCGAAGGCACGGGCTGGCTGTGGAGGCTCATCGACCGCATCGAGCACGGCAAGGGCCGCAAGGAGGACCTCGACCTGCTCGAGTCGGTGGCCTTCAACATCAAGGGCCGCACGATCTGCGCGCTCGGCGACGCGGCGGCGATGCCCGTGGAAGGCATGCTGAAGCACTTCCGCGACGAGTTCGTGCATCACATCGAGCACAAGCGCTGCGCCGTCGGGGCCCCTGCCGCCGATGCCGCGCGCGCCGCCGAGGCGACCCCCGCATGACCACCGCACCCCAGGTCGAGATCGATCTCGACGGCCGGAAGGTGGCCGTGCCCGCGGGCAGCATGATCATGCACGCCGCCGACGCGGCGGGCACCTACATCCCGCACTTCTGCTACCACAAGAAGCTCAGCATCGCGGCCAACTGCCGCATGTGCCTGGTGGACGTCGAGAAGATGCCCAAGCCCATGCCGGCCTGCGCCACCCCGGTCACCAACGGCATGGTCGTTCGCACCAAGAGCGACAAGGCGGTGAAGGCGCAGCAGTCGGTGATGGAGTTCCTGCTGATCAACCATCCGCTGGACTGCCCGATCTGCGACCAGGGCGGCGAGTGCCAGCTGCAGGACCTGGCCGTCGGCTACGGCGGCAGCAGCTCGCGCTACGCGGAGGAGAAGCGCGTCGTCCTGGCCAAGGACGTCGGGCCGCTGATCTCGATGGAGGAGATGAGCCGCTGCATCCACTGCACGCGCTGCGTGCGCTTCGGCCAGGAGGTGGCCGGGGTCATGGAGCTCGGCATGATCCACCGCGGCGAGCTGAGCGAGATCACCACCGTCAACGGCGGCACGGTGGACAGCGAGCTGTCGGGCAACATGATCGACATCTGCCCGGTCGGCGCGCTGACGAGCAAGCCCTTCCGCTACAGCGCGCGCACCTGGGAGCTGAGCCGCCGCAAGACGGTGAGCCCGCACGACAGCGTCGGCGCCAACCTCGTCGCGCAGGTCAAGGGCGGCCAGGTGCTGCGTGTCGTGCCGCTGGAGAACGAGGAGGTCAACGAGTGCTGGATCGCCGACCGCGACCGCTTCTCGTACGAGGCGCTGAACGGCGAGCGGCGCCTCGCCGCGCCGCGCATCAAGCAAGCCGGCCCGAACGGCCCGGTGTGGCGCACGGTGGACTGGAAGACCGCGCTCGAGCACGTGGCCGACGGCCTGAAGCGCGTGAAGGCGGAGTTCGGTACCGGCGCCATCGGCGCGCTCGTGCACCCCACCTCCACGGTCGAGGAGATGCACCTGCTGGCGCGGCTCGTGCGCGGCTTCGGCAGCGAGAGCATCGACCATCGGCTGCGCCATGCCGACTTCACGAACGTCGCGCCCGCCGGACACGCGCGCTGGCTGGGCACGTCGATCGCGTCGCTGTCGTCGCTCGACCGCGCCTTTGTCGTCGGCAGCTTCCTGCGCAAGGACCAGCCCCTGCTGGCGCAGCGGCTGCGCCAGGCGGCGCGGCATGGCGCGAAGCTGGCCACGTTGCACGCGGTGGCCGACGACTGGGCGATGCCCGCTGGCGCGATGGCGGCACGCCTGCTGGCCGCGCCGTCGTCGTGGGCGCGGCGCCTGGCCGAGGTGGCCGCGGCCATCGCCACGGCGCAGGGCGTGCCCGCGCCGGTGCCCGTCGAGCCGGGTGACGAGGCCAAAGGCGTGGCGCAGCTGCTTCAGGGTGGCCGGCGCAAGGCGGTCCTGCTGGGCAACACCGCCGCGCAGCATCCGCAGGCCTCCCTGCTGCTTGCGCTGGCGCGGTGGATCGCCGAGCGCACCGGCGCGACCTGCGGCTACCTGGGCGAAAGCGGCAACTCGGTGGGGGCACAGCTCGTGCACGCTCTGCCCGGGCCGGGCGGCCTGCACGCCGGGCAGATGCTGACCCAGCCGATGAAGGCCCTGCTGCTGTTCAACGTCGAAGGCGAGCTCGATGCCGCCGACGCGGCCGCGGCGCGCAAGGCTCTGCAGGCCGGCGGCCTGGTCGTCTCGCTGTCGCCGTTCGACGATGGCAACGCCGACGTCGCCGACGTGATGCTGCCCATCGCGCCCTTCACCGAGACCGGTGGGTGCTATGTCAATGCCGAGGGGCGCGTGCAGTCGTTCCACGGCGTCGTCAAGCCGCTGGGCGAGACGCGCCCCGGGTGGAAGGTGCTGCGCGTGCTGGCCAACCTGCTCGGGCTCGAGGGCTTCAACCACGAGACGGTGGAGGACGTGCGCGCCGAGGCGCTGGGCGACACGGCCTCGCTCGCGTCGCGGCTGGACAACCACTGCGCTGCCGCGCTCGTGCTGCCACCGGTGCCGGCGGCGGCCTCGGTGATGGACTGCGAGCGCATCGCCGACGTGCCGATCTATGCCACCGATGCCATCGTCCGCCGCGCGCCGGCGCTGCAGCGCACGGCCGACGCGGCGCCGCCGGTGGTCGGCGTGTGCTCTGCGCTGTGGGGCGCGCTGCGGCTGAAGGACAAGGTGCTCGTCAGCGCCGGCGCGACGACGGCGCTGATGGAGGCGCGCGAGGACCGCACGCTCGCCGACGGCGTGGTGCGCATGCCCGCGGGCCACCCGGCGATGGCCGCGATGGGGCCGATGTTCGGCCCCGTGCGCATCGAGGCCGCGGACGCGCTGTAGGCCGGGCGAGACGACCATGTTCGATCCGCTGCACCAACTCGGCAACAGCTATCTCGGGCCGACGCTGTGGCTCGTCGTGTGGAGCCTCGTGAAGATCGTCGCCGTCGTGCTGCCGCTGATGATCTGCGTCGCCTACCTCACGCTGTGGGAGCGCAAGGGCATCGGCTTCACGCAGATCCGCCTCGGCCCCAACCGTGTCGGGCCGTTCGGGCTGCTGCAGCCGATCGCCGACGCGGTGAAGCTGATCTTCAAGGAGATCATCCGGCCCACGGCGGCGCAGAAGGGCCTGTTCTTCCTCGGCCCGGTGATGACCATCATGCCGGCCCTGGCGGCCTGGGCGGTCATTCCGTTCGGGCCCGAGGTGGCGCTGGCCAACGTCAACGCCGGCCTGTTGTTCCTGATGGCCATCACGTCGCTCGAGGTGTACGGCGTCATCATCGCCGGCTGGGCGAGCAACTCGAAGTACGCCTTCCTCGGCGCGCTGCGCGCCAGCGCCCAGATGGTGAGCTACGAGATCGCGATGGGCTTCGCGCTCGTCGTCGTGCTGATGGTGTCGGGCAGCATGAACATGTCGGCCATCGTCGCCAACCAGGGCAAGGGGCTGTTCGCCGACATGGGCGTGTCGTTCCTGTCGTGGAACTGGCTGCCGCTGCTGCCGATCTTCCTCGTCTACTTCATCGCCGGCCTCGCCGAGACGAACCGCCACCCGTTCGACGTGGTCGAGGGCGAAAGCGAGATCGTCGCCGGGCACATGATCGAGTACTCGGGCATGGCCTTCGCGATGTTCTTCCTCGCCGAGTACGCGAACATGATCCTCGTCAGCACGTTGTGCGTGCTGATGTTCCTCGGCGGCTGGTTGCCTCCGGTCGCCTTCCTCGACTTCATCCCCGGCTGGATCTGGCTCGCCATCAAGGTCTTCGTCGTCGTCACGATGTTCCTGTGGGTGCGCGCCACCTTCCCGCGTTTCCGCTACGACCAGATCATGCGCCTGGGATGGAAGATCTTCATCCCGGTGACGCTGGTGTGGCTGGTCGTCGTGGGGCTGTGGATCCAGTCGCCGTGGAACATCTGGAAGTGATCAGGGAAAGCCACACGCCATGGCCACGATGAGTGCCCTCAAGGACGTGCTGTCGAGCTTCATGCTGCTGGAGCTGTGGAAGGGCATGGCGCTGACCGGCCGCCACTTCCTCGCGAAGAACATCACGATCCAGTTCCCGGAGGAGAAGACGCCGCTGTCGCCGCGCTTCCGCGGCCTGCACGCGCTGCGCCGTTACGAGAACGGCGAGGAGCGATGCATCGCCTGCAAGCTGTGCGAGGCGGTGTGCCCGGCGATGGCCATCACGATCGAGAGCGACCTGCGTGCCGACGGCACGCGGCGCACGACGCGCTACGACATCGACCTGGCGAAGTGCATCTTCTGCGGCTTCTGCGAGGAGAGCTGCCCGGTGGACAGCATCGTCGAGACGCATCACTTCGAGTACCACGGCGAGAAGCGCGGCGACCTGTACTTCACCAAGGACATGCTGCTCGCCGTGGGAGACCGCTACGAGGCCGAGATCGCCGAGCGGCGCAAGGCCGACGCGAAGTACCGCTGACGACCGGCCCGCGCCTCGGCCCCGACCTTCCCCGATGGACACCACCGCCGCCCTGTTCTACGTCTTCAGCGCCGTGCTGCTGCTGGCCGCGTTCCGTGTCATCACGGCCCGCAGCATGGTGCACGCGGCGCTGTTCCTGGTGCTCTCCTTCTTCAGTGCCGCCTGCCTGTGGATGTTGCTGAAGGCCGAGTTCCTGGCCATCGCGCTCGTCCTCGTCTACGTCGGCGCGGTGATGGTGCTGTTCCTCTTCGTCGTGATGATGCTCGACCTCAACACCGACGGGCTGCGCGAGGGCTTCTGGCGGCACCTGCCGATCGCCGGGTTCGTCGGCGCGCTCATCGCGCTGGAGATGGCGCTCGTGCTGATGCGCGGCTTCCGCGTGCAGGCCGCGCCGGTGCCGAGCGCCAAGGACGTGGAGCTGGGCAACACGAAGCTGCTCGGCATCGAGATCTACACCGACTACCTCTACCCGCTGCAGATCGCCGCGGTGCTGCTGCTGGTGGCCATCATCGCCGCCATCGCGCTGACGCTGCGGGCGCGCAAGGACAGCCGCCACCTCGACCCCTCGGTGCAGGTGCGCGCGAAGAAGGCCGACCGGGTGCGCCTCGTCAAGCTGCCGCCGACGATCGAGGCACCGTCGGCCCAGGCTGCGCCGGGCGCCGCGAAGGAAGGAGGCGCGGCATGACCCTCGGGCCCGTGACGCTCGGCCACTACCTCTCGCTCGGCGGCATCCTGTTCGCGCTGTCGGTCGTCGGCATCTTCCTGAACCGGCGCAACCTGATCGTGCTGCTGATGGCCATCGAGCTGATGCTGCTGGCGGTGAACCTGAACTTCATCGCCTTCTCGCACTACCTCGGCGACATGGCCGGCCAGGTGTTCGTCTTCTTCATCCTCACGGTGGCGGCGGCGGAGTCGGCGATCGGGCTGGCGATCCTCGTCGTGCTGTTCCGCAACCGGGCGTCGATCAACGTCGAAGAGCTCGACGTCCTGAGGGGGTGAGGGTCCAGATGGCTTCCGCGCTCTCGCAAGACCTGCTGCTGACGGTGGCGCTGGCGCCGCTGGTCGGCGCGCTCGTTGCCGGCTTCGGCGGCAGGGCGATCGGCCGCGCCAACGCGCACCGCATCACGATCCTCGGCGTTCTCGTGTCGTTCGTCGCCTCGGCCGTGGTGCTGGTGCAGGTGCTCGGCGGGGCCCGCTTCGAGGGCACCGTCTACGAGTGGATGGTGCTTGCGAACACGGCTGCGCCGGGGGGCAGGCTGGTGATGGAGGTCGGCTTCCTGGTCGACGGCCTGACGGCCATGATGATGGTCGTCGTCACCTTCGTCAGCCTGATGGTGCACGTCTACACCATCGGCTACATGGAGGACGACCCCGGCTACCAGCGCTTCTTCGCCTACATCAGCCTGTTCACGTTCTCGATGCTGATGCTCGTGATGAGCAACAACTTCCTGCAGCTGTTCTTCGGCTGGGAAGCGGTGGGCCTGGTGAGCTACCTGCTCATCGGCTTCTGGTACAAGCGACCGACGGCGGTCTTCGCCAACCTGAAGGCTTTTGTCGTCAACCGCGTCGGCGACTTCGGCTTCATCCTCGGCATCGGCCTGCTGCTGGCGTACGGCGGCAGCCTGAACTACGGCGAAACGTTCGCCAAGGGCGCCGAGCTGGCCAGGCTCACCTTCCCGGGCACCGACTGGGGCCTGCTCACCGTGGCCTGCATCTGCCTGTTCATCGGCGCGATGGGCAAGAGCGCGCAGTTCCCGCTGCACGTGTGGCTGCCGGACTCGATGGAAGGCCCGACACCGATCTCCGCGCTGATCCACGCGGCGACCATGGTCACCGCGGGCATCTTCATGGTCGCGCGCATGAGCCCGCTGTTCGAGCTGTCGGACGCGGCGCTGAGCTTCGTGCTCGTGATCGGCGCGATCACGGCGCTGTTCATGGGCTTCCTCGGCGTCATCCAGAACGACATCAAGCGCGTCGTCGCCTACTCGACGCTCAGCCAGCTCGGCTACATGACGGTGGCGCTCGGCGCCTCGGCCTATTCGGTGGCGGTGTTCCACCTGATGACGCACGCGTTCTTCAAGGCGCTGCTGTTCCTGGCCGCCGGCAGCGTGATCATCGGCATGCACCACGACCAGGACATCCGCCACATGGGCGGCCTGCGCAGGTACATGCCGGTGACGTGGATCACGTCGCTCGTCGGCTCGCTGGCACTCATCGGCACGCCGTTCTTCGCCGGCTTCTACAGCAAGGACAGCATCATCCTGGCCACGGCGGCCTCGACGCTGCCGGGCGCGGGCTTCGCGCTCTTCGCGGTCACGGCCGGTGTCTTCGTCACCGCGTTCTACTCGTTCCGCATGTACTTCCTCGTCTTCCACGGCGAGGAACGGTTCGGCAAGGCCGCCGACGAACACCATGGCGGCGATGCACACGCCGCCGACGCGCACGACGAGCACCACGGCCTCGCACCGGGCGAGAAGCCGCACGAGACCCGGTGGGTCGTCACGCTGCCGCTCGTGCTGCTGGCCGTGCCGTCGGTGGTGATCGGCTTCCTGACGATCCAGCCGATGCTCTTCGGCGAGCTCCTGAAGGACTCGATCGCGGTGGACGCGGCGCGCCATCCGGCGATGGCCAAGCTCGCGAAGGACTTCCATGGCGCCTGGGCGATGGCGCTGCACGGCTTCGTCACGCTGCCGTTCTGGCTGGCACTCGCCGGCGTGGTCACGGCGTGGTGGTTCTATCTCGGGCAGCCGGCGCTGCCGGCGGCCATCGCGCGCACCTTCGCGCCGGTCGTCCGCCTGCTCGAGAACAAGTACTACATGGACTGGATCAACGAGCACATCCTCGCCGCCGGCGCGCGCCTGCTGGGCCGCGGGCTGTGGAAGGGCGGCGACCAGGCGGTCATCGACGGCGTGCTGATCGACGGCTCGGCGAAGGCCGTGGGCGGCTTCGCCTCGCTGATTCGCACCTGGCAGACCGGCCGCCTGTACCAGTACGCGCTCGTCATGCTGCTCGGCATCTTCGCGCTGCTGACCTGGCAGCTCTGGGATTTCCTGCGCGGCGTGCTCGTGCGCTAGCCGGCCCCGGGCAGCGACGACACGGCGACGAGAGAACAACGAGAAGAGAGCGAAGAGGAATGGGATTGCTCAGCATCGCGATCTGGCTGCCGATCGCCTTCGGCACGGTGCTGCTCGCTCTCGGCCGCGACGAGCGCGCCGGCACGGTGCGTGCGCTGTCGCTGGTGGGGGCCGTCGCGTCGCTCGCGGTGACGCTGCCTCTCGTCGCCGGCTTCGACAACGGCACCGCGGCGATGCAGTTCGTCGAGAAGATGCCGTGGATCGAGCGCTTCAACGTGCACTACCACCTCGGCATCGACGGGCTGTCGATGTGGTTCATCCCGCTCACCGCGTTCATCACCGTCATCGTCGTCATCGCCGGCTGGGAGGTCATCACCGAGCGCGTGGCGCAGTACCACGGCGCCTTCCTCATCCTCTCCGGGCTGATGATCGGTGTCTTCGCGGCGCTCGACGGCCTGCTCTTCTACGTCTTCTTCGAGGCGACGCTGATCCCGATGTACATCATCATCGGCGTGTGGGGCGGGCCGCGGCGCGTTTACGCGGCGTTCAAGTTCTTCCTCTACACGCTGCTCGGCTCGCTGCTGATGCTGGTGGCGCTCGTCTTCCTCTACTTCAAGAGCGGCGGCAGCTTCGACATCCTCGCCTGGCACAAGCTGCCGCTGGCCCTGCCGACGCAGGCCCTGCTCTTCTTCGCCTTCTTCGCCGCCTTCAGCGTGAAGGTGCCGATGTGGCCGGTGCACACCTGGCTGCCCGACGCGCACGTCGAGGCACCCACCGGCGGCTCGGTGGTGCTGGCCGCCATCATGCTGAAGCTCGGTGCCTACGGCTTCCTGCGCTTCTCGATGCCGATCGCCCCCGACGCGGCACGCGCCTACGACTGGGTGATCATCACGCTGTCGATCGTCGCCGTCGTCTACATCGGCCTCGTCGCGCTCGTGCAGCTGGACATGAAGAAGCTCGTCGCCTACAGCTCGGTGGCGCACATGGGCTTCGTGACGCTGGGCTTCTTCATCTTCAACGAGCTCGGCGTGGCCGGCGGCATCGTGCAGATGATCAGCCACGGCTTCGTCTCCGGCGCCATGTTCCTGTGCATCGGCGTGCTCTACGACCGCGTGCACAGCCGCGACATCGCCGCGTACGGCGGTGTCGTCAACACGATGCCGAAGTTCGCCACGCTGGCGGTGTTCTTCGCGATGGCCAACTGCGGCCTGCCCGGCACCGCCGGCTTCGTCGGCGAGTGGATGGTCATCCTCGGCACGGTGAAGGTGAACTTCTGGATCGCCGCGCTCGCCGCGACGACCCTCGTCTTCGGCGCCGCCTACACGCTGTGGATGGTCAAGCGCGTGTACTTCGGCGACGTCGCCAACGACGACGTGCGCACGCTGGCGGACATCAACGCGCGCGAGATGCTGGCGCTGGGGCTGCTGGCGGCGGCCACGCTCTACATGGGCCTGCACCCGAAGCCCTTCACCGACGCGATGAACGCGTCGGTGGCCGAGCTGCTGCGCCACGTGGCGCTGTCCAAGCTGCCCTGACCGGCGAGAAGGCGCCAAGACGATGTCCTCGATGAACTGGGCCGTGCTGACTCCCGAGATCTGGCTGCTGGTGGCGGCCTGCGTCGTGTTGCTGGTCGATCTCTTCGTCAAGGACGCGCAGCGCGGGCCGACCTTCTGGCTGACGCAGCTCTCGATCGCCGTCTTCGCCTGGCTGCACGTGCAGGGCCACAACGGCGGCCTGACCGCCTACGGCATGCAGGGCATGGTGGTGGTCGACCCGATGGGCCACCTGCTCGCCGCGTTCGCCGCGCTGGCCGTGATGGCGACCGTCGCCTACGCGCGGCCGACGCTGGCCAGCCGCGACATGGCCAAGGGCGAGTTCTACCTGCTGACGATGCTGATGCTGCTCGGCATCTCGGTGATGTGCTCGGCCAACAACTTCCTGGTCGTCTACCTGGGCCTGGAGCTGATGAGCCTGAGCCTGTACGCGCTGACGGCGCTGCGCCGCGACCACGCCGTGGCCACCGAGGCGGCGATGAAGTACTTCGTGCTCGGCGCGCTGGCCAGCGGCTTCCTGCTGTACGGGCTGTCGATGATGTACGGCGCCACCGGCACGCTCGAGATCCCGAAGACCTTCGAGCAGATCGCGGCCGGCAGCATCAACAAGGAAGTGCTGGTCTTCGGCGTCGTGTTCGTCGTCGCCGGCCTCGGCTTCAAGCTCGGCGCGGTGCCGTTCCACATGTGGGTGCCCGACGTCTACCAGGGTGCGCCCACCGCGGTGACGCTGCTGATCGGCGGCGCGCCGAAGTTCGCCGCCTTCGCCATCACCATCCGGCTGCTCGTGGAAGGCATGCTGGGCCTGGCCATCGACTGGCAGCAGATGTTCATCGTCATGGCGGTCGGCTCGCTCGTCGTCGGCAACGTCGCCGCCATCGCGCAGACGAACCTCAAGCGCATGCTCGCGTATTCGACGATCGCGCAGATGGGCTTCGTCGTGCTCGGGCTCACGGCCGGCGTCGTCAGCGGCAACACGCTGTCGGCGGCCAACGCCTACAGCTCGTCGATGTTCTACCTCGTCGCCTACGTGCTGACGACGCTGGGCACCTTCGGCCTCGTCATGTTCCTCTCGCGCCAGGGCTTCGAGAGCGAGGAGATCGCCGACCTCGCCGGGCTGGCGCGCCGCGCGCCGTGGGTGGCCGGCGTGATGACGGTGTTCATGTTCTCGCTGGCCGGCGTTCCGCCGATGATCGGCTTCTTCGCCAAGCTGTCGGTCATCCAGGCGCTGGTGACGACGAACCAGGCGCTGTACGTCTGGCTCGCGGTGGCGGCGGTGCTGTTCTCGCTCGTCGGCGCCTACTACTACCTGCGCATCGTCAAGGTGATGTGGTTCGACGAACCGGGCCAGACCTCGCCGGTGCAGCAAGGCCAGGGCGTCACGGCGCTGCTCGCCGCCAACGGCGCCGCGGTGCTGCTGTTCGGCCTGTTCAGCGGCGGGCTGATGGCGCTGTGCCGCGACGCCATCCAGCGCACCTTCACCACCTGATGGCGACGGGCGACTCCGCAGACCCGCCGTTCACGCCTCTCGAGGGCGACGACCACCTGCGCGAGCGGCTGATCGAGCCGCACACCGTGCTCGAGGGCAGCTTCCTCACCGTGCGCCGCGACCTCGTGGCGCTGCCCGACGGCACGCGCGCGACGCGCGAGTACATCGCGCACCCGGGCGCCGTGGCCGTGGTGCCGCTGCTCGACGACGAGCGCGTCGTGCTCGTGCGCCAGCACCGCTACCCGGTGAACCGCGTGCTGCTCGAGCTGCCCGCCGGCAAGCGCGACGCCGGCGAATCGACGCTCGCCTGCGCGATGCGTGAGCTGGCCGAGGAGACCGGCTACCAGGCGGCCGAGTGGGCCTTCGGCGGCGAGATCGTCAACGCCGCCGCCTACTCCACCGAAAGCCTTTGGATCTGGTTCGCGCGTGGCCTCGTCGCCGGGACGCCGAAGCTCGACGCCGGCGAGTTCGTCGAGACGGTGGTGTGCACGGTGGCCGAGTTGCTGGAGCTCGACCGTGCGGGCCAGCTGCCCGACGTGAAGACGGTCATCGGGCTGCACTGGCTGGCTGCCTGGAAGGCCGGACAGCGCGAGATGTCCTTCACCGCGGCCCACGAGCACGAAGAAGCCACCCCGCCTATCATCGGCAGCCGATGAAGGTGCTGAACCTGCGCTGCGCGAACGGCCACGGCTTCGAAGGCTGGTTCGCCTCCGACGACGACTTCATGGACCAGAACGGCCGCGGCCTCGTCGAGTGCCCGCTGTGTGCCGACAAGGTGATCATGCGCATGCCGAGCGCGCCACGCCTGAACCTCTCGGGTGCACGCGCCGAGGCCGGGCCGACGCCTGCGCACGCGGCGCCGCAGCCGCCGCCGCAGCCGGCCGACCTGCAGGCGGCCTTCATGAAGGCCGTGCGCGAGATGATCCAGCGCACCGAGGACGTCGGCCCGCGCTTCGCCGAGGAAGCGCGCCGCATCCACTACGGCGAGGCGCCCGAGCGCGGCATCCGCGGCAAGGCCAGCCCCGAGGAGCGCGAGGCCCTGCGCGAGGAGGGCATCGAGACCTTCGCGCTGCCGATTCCGCCGGGGCTGGAAGGGCCGCTGCAGTAGCGAGCCGGCGCTCGCGGCAGCGCGCGGGCCTGTGCCCCGGCCTCGGCGCGGGCGCCGATCAGCGCTTCGTCGAAGACAGGCAACACGCCGAGCGGGCGAGCGCCGCGCCCGCGCGCGCTGCACCGAGGGGTTCCAGCCGATGACCGCACCGCACCCCGCAACCTGGCCCGCCCTGCGCGGCGGCCTGCTGGCCCTGCTGGCGGCGACGCTGTTCGGCATCAGCACGCCGCTGGTGCAGCGCGCCGGCCAGGGCCTCGGCGCGTTCAGCACCGCGGCGTTGCTCTACGCCGGCGCCGCGGCGGTGGGTCTGTTGTCGCGGCGCGCCGTCGAGCGCGAGGCGAGGCTGCTGCGCACCGACCTGCCGCGCCTGATGGCGATGGCCGCCTTCGGTGCGGTGATCGGGCCGGTGGCGCTGGCCTGGGGCCTGCAACGCACCAGCGGCACCAGCGCCTCGCTGATGCTGACGCTGGAAGCCCTCTTCACGGCCGTGCTCGCCTGGCGCCTGTACCACGAGACGATGGACCGGCGCGTGTGGACGGCCATGACGATGCTGCTCCTCGGCGGCATGCTGCTCGTCGTCGATCAGGGCAGGGTGTCCGGCTTCGGTGCCATGGAGCTGGCCGGCCTGCTGGCGGTGATGCTGGCCACGGCGGCCTGGGGCGTGGACAACACGCTGTCGCGCGCACTCGCCGAGCGCGACCCCGGACAGGTGGTGCTGGGCAAGGCGGCGCTCGGCGCCGCGGCGACGGCGCTGCTCGCCGTGGGCTTCGGCGAGCCCCGGCCCTCGCTCGCGGCGGCGCTGGCGCTGCTGGCCATCGGTGCCACGGGCTACGGCCTGAGCCTGCGCCTGTACCTGCTGGCGCAGCGCGCCTTCGGCGCCGCGCGCACCGGCTCGGTGTTCGCCTTCGCGCCCTTCATCGGCGCGGCGCTTGCCGTGGCGCTGGGCGAGCGTGCGGCCGGTGTGTTGATGGCCACGGCCTGCGTGCTGATGCTCGCCGGCGTGGCGCTGCATCTGGCCGAGTCGCACGGCCACGAGCACGAGCACGAGGCGCTCGAGCACGAGCATGCGCATCGCCACGACGACGGCCACCACATGCACCTGCACGAGCCGATGCCCGCGGGCGAGCACAGCCACCGGCACCGGCACGAGCCGCTGCGCCACGCGCACGAGCACGTGCCGGATGCGCATCACGCGCATCGGCACTGAACCACCCCGACGGCGGCGGCGGGACCGCGCGGCCGCGCGGCGCGGCGCGCCGGTCCGCTCTCACGCGTGCGCCGTGCGGTGCGGTGCGCGGTGCGCGAAGAACAGGAACAGCGCGATCAGGCCGCTGGCCAGCAGCGGCCAGTCCTGCGGCACGCCGAGCAGGAACGCCGCGCTGCCGCCGACCAGCGACCACAGGAAGGGGATGACCAGCAGGCTGCGCGGCACCGGCGGCGCGGCGAGCAGCAGCAGCCCGAAGGTGAGCAGCGTCACCGGGCAGGGCGTGATGCCGAACATCGGTATTTGCGGGTAGGCGTGTCCGGCGGCCATGCCGACCAGCGGGTACAGCACGGCGGCGTACACCACCAGCGCCCAGCCCAGCCAGGCCGCAGGGCCGGACCCGGGTGCGAAGCGCAACGTGCCGCGCACGACGGCCGCGCGGGCGAAGAGCAGGCCCTGGACGACGAACAGCGCCGCGAAGGCCGCAGCCGCCTTGTTGATGGCCGAGAAGAAGACGCCGTGATAGGCGACGCCGGTCCACAGCCACATCAGCGCGAGCACACCGCCCACGACGCGATCGAAACCAGCGCGCCGACTCAGCAGCAGAACAACCGCGGCCAGCCCCAGCAGGTACGCCAGCACCTGCACAGGCCAGACGGCCTCGTTGTAGCGAGCGAATACCTCGACGAACTGCTCGCGAGTGAACGGCAGCATGGGCCACCCTTTCGCCGGGCAAAGGCCCGGACAAGAGGCACTGTGCACCGTTCCGTGGCGGCGATCCTGAGCAGGATCAAGGGCCGCGATCCGGCTCAGAGCACCCGGCCCGGATTGAGGATTCCTGCCGGGTCGAGCGCCGCCTTCACGCGCCGCATCAGCGCCAGCGCCACCGGCGACTTGCGCGCCGCCAGCTCGTCGCGCTTGAGCGCACCGATGCCGTGCTCGGCCGAGAACGAGCCGCCGAACGGCACCAGCGCGTCGAAGACGATGCGGTTGACCTCGTGCTCGTGCTGCTCGAGGAAGCGCCTGGCGTCGTCGCCCTCGGGGCACTGCAGGTTGTAGTGCAGGTTGCCGTCGCCCAGGTGCCCGAAGTTGACCAGCCGCGCGCCCGGGAAACGCGCCAGCAGCAATGCGTCGGTGCGCTCGACGAAGGCGGGGATGGCCGACACCGGCAGCGAGATGTCGTGCTTGATGTTGAGCCCCTCCTCGCTCTGCGCGAGCGGGATCGACTCGCGCAGGTGCCACAGCGAGCGCGACTGCGCCAGGCTCTCGGCGACCACGGCGTCGGCGACATGGCCGGCCTCGATGGCGGCACCGAGCAGCGCCTCGAAGCGCGTGCGCGCCGCGGCCACGCCTTCGGTGTCGCCGTGTTCGAGCAGCACGGTCCACGGAGCGGACGGCAACGGCCGCGGCAGTTGCGGGAAGTGCCTGGCCACGAGATCGAGCGCGAAACGGCCCATCACCTCGAAGCCGGTGAGGCCCGACGCCAGGCGCGTGCGCGCCAGCTTCAGCAGCTCGACACACGCCGCGAGCGTGTCGCAGGCGGCCAGCGCCGTCATCGTCGCCGCCGGTTGCGGCGAGAGCTTCATCGTCGCCGCGGTGATGACGCCCAGCGTGCCTTCGCTGCCGACGAAGAGGTCGCGCAGGTCGTAGCCGGTGTTGTCCTTGCGCAGGCCGCTGAGGCCTTCCCACACCTCGCCTTCGGCGGTGACGACCTCCAGGCCGAGGCACAGCTCGCGCGCGTTGCCGAAGCGCAGCACCTGCGTGCCGCCGGCGTTGGTGGCGAGGTTGCCGCCGAGCGTGCAGCTGCCCTCGGCGGCCAGGCTGAGCGGGAACAGCAGCCCCGCGTCGGCGGCGGCCTGCTGCACGTGGTGCAGCACGCAGCCGGCCTCGGCGGTGATCGTGAGGTTCGCGGCATCGAGGGCGCGCACGCGGTTCAGGCGCTGCAGGCTCAGCAGCACCTGCGTGCCGCTGGCGTCGGGCACGCCGCCGCCGACCAGGCCGGTGTTGCCGCCCTGCGGCACGAGGGCCGTGCCGGCGGCGGCACAGGCACGCACGACGGCGGCCACCTCGGCCGTGCTGCCCGGGCGCACGACGGCCAGCGCCCGGCCGCGCCAGCGCCGCCGCCAGTCGAGCAGGTAGGCCTCGAGCGCGCGGTCGTCGCCGCCTTCGACGGTGAGCACGTGGCCCGCGCCGACGATGCGGCGCAGCACGTCGGGCAGCGCCGCGGCCGGGCCGATCATGCAGCGGGCTCCCGCCGCGCGGCGCCATCGGCCAGGCGGCGCCGGATGTAGAACGTGGCGGCGATGAACAGCGCGACCGCCAGCGTGGCCTCGACGGCCGCGAGCAGCGCGCCGCGCCCGCTTTCGCTCGTCGCGCGCACGAGCCCCTCGAGCACGTACAGCCACACGAGCAGGCTCAGCCAGCGGTAGGTGTACAGGCGGTGGCGCAGCAGCCCCGGCAGCGCCAGCAGCAGCGGCAGCACCTTCAGCGCGAGCGTGCCGCGCCCGATCGGGGCGAGCCACAGCTCCCAGGCCAGGCCGAGCCCGGCGAGCATGCACAGCAGCGCCAGCACCGCCCGTCCGGCGAGCGCCACGGCGGCGCTCGGCCGCGCTGGCGCCCCCATGGCCTGCGCCGGTGATGCGCCGAGGGTCGAGGGCCGCACGGTCATGCTGGCATCATAGTCGGCATGTCAGCCACGGCCGGCGCTGCCGGGTCTGTCGCTTCAGGCGATCCCGCCCCCGCCGAATCCACTTCCATCGCTGCCACGCGCACGGCGCACGCCCAAGCCACTGCGCGCGACGCCGCGGCCGTCGAGCCTGACGTTCCCGCCCACGCCGACGACACCGGCGAGCGGCCGGCGCAGGCCGCTCCCCGGCGCGTGGCGCTGCAGGACCATGTCGCGCAGCTGCTCGGGACGCTGCACGAGTGGCCCTGGTTCGAGACCCTGCGCACGCTGCGCAAACGCTTCGGCGAGGACAACCTCGGCCTCACGGCGAGCAGCCTGACCTTCACGACGCTGATCGCGCTGGTGCCGCTGATCACCGTGATGCTGGCGATCTTCTCCGCCTTTCCGATGTTCGCCGCCTTCCAGGTGGCGCTGGACAAGTACTTCCTGCAGGCGCTGGTGCCCGAAGGCATCGCGCGGCCGGTGATGCGCAGCCTCACGCAGTTCGCTGGCAACGCACGCACCATCGGCACCGCCGGTCTCGTCGTGCTCGTGGCCAGCGCGCTGGCGCTGGTGCTGACGATCGACCGCACGCTCAACCGCATCTGGCGCGTGCGCCAGCCGCGGCCGATCGGCCAGCGCATCCTCGTGTACTGGGCGGGCATCACGCTCGGCCCGCTGGTGCTGGGCGTCAGCCTCACGCTCGGCAGCTACGCGATCTCGGCCTCGCAGGGCTGGGCGGCCAGGCTGCCCGGCGGCCTGGGCTTCGGGCTCGACGCGCTGGAGTTCGTGCTGCTGGCCGCGACGATGGCGGGCCTGTTCCACTACGTGCCGAACGTGCCGGTGCGCTGGGCGCACGCCTGGGCCGGGGCCGTCTTCGTCGCCGTGGCGATCGAGGTGGCCAAGAGCGGCCTCGCCTGGTACCTGAAGGCGATGCCCAGCTTCTCGGCCATCTACGGCGCCTTCGCGACGGTGCCGATCCTGCTGCTGTGGATCTACCTGCTGTGGGTGGTGGTGCTGCTCGGTGCGGTGGTGGCGGCGTACGCGCCGAGCCTCTCGATGCGCGTCGTGCGCCGCCCCGACACGCCCGGGCAGCGCTTCGAGCTGGCGATGGCGATGCTGGCCGAGCTCGACGCCGCGCGGCGTGCGGGTGCCGGCGGCCTGACGGTGTCGCAGCTCGCGGTGCGCCTGCGCGCCGACCCGCTGCAGCTCGAGCCCGTGCTGCACCGCCTGCGCGGCCTGGACTGGGTGGCGAGGCTGCAGGAGAGCGGCGCGCGCGCCGGCGACGAGCCGCGCGTGGCGCTGCTGTGCGACCCCGCCGCAGTGTCGGCGGCGCCGCTCGTCGACACGCTGCTGCTCGCGCCGGGCGCGGCGAGCGCGGCCTTCCGCGAGGCGGCGCGCGTCGAGGCGATGACGCTGGCCCAGCTGCTGCCGCCTGCCGCACCCGAACGGGTTGCCCAACGGACCTCGCGGCGCATGCCTGAACGACCCCGATGACCACGACCCCGCTGCCACCCCTTTCCGTGCTCGACCTGTCGCTCATCGTCGAAGGCGGCAGCGCGGCCGACGCGCTGCGCAACACGCTCGACCTGGCGCGCCACTGCGAGGCGCTCGGCTACCGCCGCTACTGGGTGGCCGAGCACCACAACATGGACGGCGTGGCCAGCAGCGCCACGGCCGTGCTGGTGGGGCAGATCGCCGCCGTCACGCGCACGATGCGCGTCGGCTCGGGCGGCGTGATGCTGCCCAACCACGCGCCGCTCGTCATCGCCGAACAGTTCGGCACGCTGGCCACGCTGTACCCCGACCGCATCGACCTCGGCCTCGGCCGCGCGCCGGGCACCGACCGCCTGACGATGCGCGCGCTGCGCCGGCACCTCGGCGTCGCGGCCGAGGAGGACGAGTTTCCGCGCAACGTCGTCGAGCTGCAGGCCTATCTCGACGATGCCGAGCCCGACCAGGCCGTGCGCGCCATCCCCGGCGTGGGCACGAAGGTGCCGATCTGGCTGCTCGGCTCGAGCCTGTTCAGCGCGCAGCTCGCGGCCTACCTCGGCGCGCCGTTCGCCTTCGCCTCGCACTTCGCGCCCGACCTGCTCGATCAGGCGCTCGAGGTCTACCGCGCCACGTACCGGCCGAGCGCACGCTGGCCGCGGCCGCACGCGATGGTCGGCGTCAATGTCGTCGTCGCGCCGAGCGACGACGAGGCGGCCTTCCTCTTCACGTCGGTGCAGCAGCGCTTCCTCGGCATGCAGCGCGGCCGGCGCGGGCCGCTGCCGCGGCCGATCGCGCCGGCCGAGCTCGAGGCGATGTGGTCGCCGGCCGAGAAGGCGGGCGTGATGCGCATGCTGGCCTGCGCCGCCGCCGGCTCGCCGGCCACCGTGCGCGCGCAGTTGCGCACGCTCGTGGAGCGCACGCGCGCCGACGAGCTGATCGTCGCCACCGGCGTGCACGAGCACGCGCTGCGCAAGCGCTCGTACGAGCTGCTGGCAGGGCACTGAACACCGCGCGCCGCACGGTCGGCGCACGCGTCGCGGTCGCCGGTCGCCGGTCGCGCCGCCGGCATCCCCTGAACCGGTCACGCCCGCGGCCGCAGCGGTCGACTTCGGCTTGACAGGAAGCGTCGATCGGCGCAGAGTTGAACAAGTGGTTAAACCAGTTGTTCAAAAGCGCACCCGGCCGGCCGCCGATGCAAGAGCGGCGGGCTCCGGTCGCGCCACGCGCCCGCGACGGCGGGAGGCCGTGCCGGCGCCGCCCGACGACGGTGATCTCGGCGCGACGCGCGCCCGCATCCTCGATGCCGCCTTCCGCCGCCTCGCCACCGAGGGCTACGGCGCGCTCAGCCTGCGCGAGATCGCCCGCGATGCCGGCGTCAACCACGCGCTGATCAACTACCACTTCGGCAGCAAGGACCAGCTCGTCATCGAGGTGCTCGACAGCGCGAACCGCCGCCTGCTCGCACGCCAGTCGGCGATGTACGGGGCGCCGCTGACGAGCGGCCAGAAGTGGGCCCAGGCCGTGCGCTTCTACGACGACGACCTGGCTTCGGGCTTCGTGCGCATGCAGATCGAGCTGCTCGCGGCAAGCCTGTCGCACCCGGGGCTGCGCGCCAAGCTGACGCCGCGCCTGGTGGCGTGGCGCCGGCTGATCGAAAAGGCGGTGCGCGAGGCCTTCGACGCCTACGAAGCCGCCGGCGGCCGCGTGCCACCCTACATCACCGCCGAGGTGCTGGGCACGTGGATCGGGCACTTCTGGGTCGGACTGGAGCTCATCGACCTGATCGACAGCCCCGGCGAACGCGTCCGCGGCCGCCAGGCGCTGCAGGCGATGCAGCAGTTGATCGAATCGCTCGACGCGCGCGCCGGCCGGCGCGCCGAGAAGAACGCGGTCGGCAGGGAGACATGTGATGAACCAGCCGCAACTCCTGGGAAACGACCCGGAGAGCTTCCGAAAGATCGTCGGCCCGCTGCCCGAGCCCGGGCGCGTGCCCGATGAGCACCTCAGGCCCTTCGAGACCATCGAGCCGGCCCGAGAGGGCTTCGCCGAGCGCGATGGCGTGAGGCTCGCCTGGGCGGTGTGGGGCACGAGCGGCCCATGGCTCGCGTTCCCGCAGCCGTACCAGATCGGGCACATGCGCATGGGGCGTGCGGTGGTGCCGTACCTCTCGCGCCACTTCCGCGTCATCACCTGCGACGGCCGCGGCAACGGCCGCTCGGACCGGCCGCCGGGCCAGGCGGCCTACAGCTTCGACGAGTTCTACGCCGACTTCGTCGCCGTGCTCGACGCGGCGGGCGCGGACCGCGTCGCGCTGGTGAGCATCTCCGCAGCCGCACTGACGATCCTGCGCTTCGCCGCCGAGCATCCCGAGCGGGTCTCGCACCTCGTCGTCGTGGGCGGGATGGCCGAGATGCGCGTCGACGACGAGAAGATCGCGCAGATGATCCGCGCCGACATCGAGAAGATGCGCACCGACTGGCCGGGCTATGTCGATACCTTCATGAAGACGCTCTTCACCGAGCCGCACTCCACCAAGGGTATCGAGGACGGCGTGCGCCACGCGTGGGCCACGGATGCGCAGACGCTGGAGTGGTGCCGCAACGGCTGGCTCGGCACCGACGTGACCGACTGCGCGCGCCGCGTGCGCTGCCCGACGCTCGTGATCCACGGCGACAAGGATCGTCGCGTCCCGTACGCGAAGGGCCGGGCCGTGCACGAGCTCGTGCCCGGCGCCAAGCTGCTCACGGTCGGGGGCGGCGGCCACGTGCCCTCGGCGCGCGACCCGGCGTTCTTCGCCCGCGCGGTGCGCGACTTCGTCCTCGGCCCGCTGGGCGAGCGCACCTGGGTGCGTGGCATGAACCGCAAGAAGCGCGCCCTCTTCGTCTCCAGCCCCATCGGCCTGGGGCACGTGCAGCGCGACCTGGCCATCGCGCGCGAGCTGCGCAAGAAGCATGGCGACGTCGAGATCGACTGGTTCACCGCCGACCCGGCGGCGCGCTACCTGCAGCAGGAGGGCGAGCGCCTGCACCCGGCCACGCAGCGCCTGGCCAACGAGAGCCGGCACTTCGAAAGCGTCGCCGGCGAGCACGACCTCAACGCCTTCTTCGCGACGCGCACGATGGACGAGGTGATGACGGCCAACTTCATGACCTTCGCCGACCTGGTGGAGGCCGAGCACTACGACCTCGTGATCGGCGACGAAGCCTGGGACGTGGACTACCACTACCACGAGAACCCCGAGCTGAAGCGCCAGCCTTTTGTCTTCCTCACCGACTTCGTCGGCTGTGTGCCGATGAACCGCGACGACGAGCGCGAGGCGTACCTGTGCGCCGACCGCAACGCCGAGATGATTGAGCACGTCGGGCGCTACCCGTACCTGCGCGACCGCGCGATCTTCGTCGGCAACCGCGACGACGTCGTCGAGGACCCGTTCGGCCCCGGCCTGCCCGGCATCCGCGAGTGGACCGACCGCAACTTCTGCTACTGCGGCTACTGCCTGCCGTTCGACCCCGCGGCACTGGCCGATACCGAGCGCCTGCGTGACAGGCACGGCTACCGGCCGCACGAGAAGATCGCCATCGCCTCGGTGGGCGGCACGGCGGTCGGCCGGGGGCTGCTGCAGCGCATCGCCGAGGCCTTCCCGCGCATGAAGGCCGCCGTGCCCGAGCTGCGTCTCGTCCTCGTCACTGGCCCGCGGCTGCCTGCCGACGCCTTCGCGGAGCGCGAAGGCCTCGAAGTGCGCCCCTACGTCCACAACCTGTACGAGCACCTGGCCTGCTGCGACCTTGCTCTGGTGCAGGGCGGCTTGTCCACTTGCATGGAGCTCGTGGCGACGAAGCGGCCGTTCCTGAGCTTTCCGCTGCGCAACCACTTCGAGCAATGCGTGCACGTGCGACGCAGGCTCTTCAACTACGGCGCCGACAACGCGGTGAACTACCACGAGACCTCGCCCGACGAGCTGGCCGAGCGCGCGCTCGAGGTCATGCACCGGCCGGTGCGCTATCGGCCCGTGGAGACCGACGGCGCCGCGCGCGCAGCGGCCACGATCGCACAGGTGCTGGAGAACCGCTGGTGGGCGCGCTGAGGCTCGGGGCCCGCGCCGACGACATCGAGGAAACCACGATGCCAGCCACCCTGACCGTCGCCACGGCGGCTGCCGCCGCCGCCGATGCCATCGATGAAGCCGAACCATTGCCGCTGGCCGGCCTGACGCTGGATCGCCGACGCGGCCAGCTGCTCGACAGCCAGGGGCGCCGCGTCGAACTGCGTCGCCAGACGATGGCCGTGCTGCTGGAGTTGGCCCGCCGGCCGGGCGAGGTCGTGAGCAAACAAGCCCTGTTCGACGCCGTGTGGCGCGGCCGGGTCGTCACCGACGACAGCCTCGTGCAGTGCGTGCTCGAGATTCGGCGCACGCTCGGGCCGAGCGGCGCGGCGCTGCTGCGCACGCTGCCGCGGCGCGGCTACGTGCTCGAGTCGACCTGGCCGGACCAAGGCCCGCCGGCACCCGAGCACGTGCCCGGGCACGTGCCCGTGGCCGGCGTGGCGGGGCTGGAGCTGTGTGAGGCCGCTCCGGCCCGGCGCGAGCCGCCGCCCCCTGAGCTGGCCTTCGTTGGCCGGCACGGCGAGCTCTTCCGGCTTGCGGCGATGGCTCGAGCGCCGGCCGAGACGGCCGAGCGTGTGCTGCTCATCGAGGGCGAGCCGGGCATCGGCAGGAGCCGGCTGCTCGCCGAGGGCCTGCGGCTGGCCGCTGCACACGGCCGTGCCACGGTGGCGCTGCGATGCTTCGAGATCGAGGCCCGCGTCGCGAACGTCATGCTGGCGCGCCTCGTCGGCCAGCTGGTCGAGCGGGCCGATGCGCCGCTGCTGCGCAAGCTGGATGCGGTGTCGCGCGCCGAACTGGCTGCGCTCGTGCCGGCCGCGGCGGCGCGGCTGGCGCCGCTGGCCGGGCTCGGGGGCGAGAGCGCCGAGATCAGGCTGGCCCGGCGGGTGGCCGCCCTGGTGGCACTGGCGCATGCACTCGCCGCCGGCCCCGGCCTCGTGATCGGCATCGACGACGCGCAGTGGGTCGATGCGGCAAGCGCCCTGGTGCTGCACGCGCTGGCCGAAAGCGCGGCGCGCGCACCCCTGCTACTGTGGGCCACGCTGCCCGGGCCGCCGCGCCACGCGCGTGCAGCGGCGCTGTACGAGGCGCTGCTCGGTCACGCGCACGTGGCGCGAGTGGTCCTGCCACGGCTGGCGGCGGCAGAGATCGGGCAGCTCGCGCGCCAGGTCTTCGGCGATGCCGCCGACGCCACCGAGCTGGCCGCCACCCTGGCGCGCGAAAGCGAGGGCAACCCGATGTTCGTGCACGAGCTCATCCGCGCCAGCACGTGCCGGCTCGACGGCGGTGCTCAGGGGGCTTCGAGGGCCGGCGCAGCGCGGCAACCCGAGGCGTCGCCCGCGCTGCCGGTCACGCTCGTCGAGGCGGTGTGCCGGCACCTCGACCACCTGAGCCTGCCCGGCAGGCGGCTGCTGGAGGCCGCCGCGGTGGCCGGGCCGGGCACCGACTTCGAGTGGCTGCGCCGCTTGGCCGGGCAGGCCCGCGGGCCCGCGCTGGACGCACTGGACGAGCTGCTGGCCGAGGGGTGGCTCGTCCACCGGGGCGACGTGCTCGTCTTCACGCACAACGGGCTGCGCGAGGCCGTGCGCGTCGCGTTGTGCTCGGCGCGACGCCAGGCGCTGCTTCGCCGCGCCGCGTGCATCGGGAGCGCCGGCGGCACGGGGGGCGCGACATGAACGTCGAGTCGCTCGAGATCGACGCGCGCTTCTGCGGCCCGCCGAACTCCGGCAACGGGGGTTACGTGTGCGGACGCATCGCGAGGCAGCTGCGTGGGACGGTGTCGGTGCGCCTGAAGGCCCCGCCGCCGCTGCACACGCCGTTGCGCCGCGAGTGGAGCGACGACCACGCGCGCCTGCTGCACGGCTCGACGCTCATCGGCGAGGCGAAGAAGGCCGAGCTGCATCTCGAAGCGCCGCCCCGCCCGGACTTCGCGACGTGCGAGCGCGCGGTCGACACCTACCTGGGGTTTCGAAGGCACCTCTTTCCGCGCTGCTTCGTCTGCGGCCCCGAGCGCGCGGCGGGCGACGGCCTGCGCATCTTCCCCGGTGCGCTGCCCGAGCCAGGCTTGCTCGCGGCGCCGTGGGTGCCCGATGAGTCGCTCGCCGACGCGACCGGCGCAGTCGCCAGCGAGTTCGTGTGGGCCGCGCTCGACTGCCCGAGCGGCTTCGCCGTGCTGCCGGTGCCCGAGGGCAGCGCCATCGTCCTCGGCGAGCTGTGCGCCACGCTTGTCGGCGAGCTTGCGGTGGGGCAACGCGCCGTCGTGACAGCCTGGCCGATTGGCCAGGAAGGCCGTCGGCGCATGGCGGCCAGCGCGATCCACACCGAGCACGGGCAGCCCGTCGCGGTGGCGCGCGCGGTGTGGATCGAAGTGCCGCACGAGGCGTGGATCGCGCCTCGTGGCGACGCCGCAGGCAACGCGCCAGCGGGCGGGCGCTGACCGTTCGCGTGCATTGCCGCCTGCTTCCGGGCGGGCGTGGTGGAGCACGTGCCCGCCGGCGAGCCGATTTCGTCCAAGTTTCGGCGCCGCTTCGGGACAGCGATGGGTCCGGCTCGCAGCATGCAGCCTCGCAGCACGCGCGCACGCAACGGAGGCACCCGCCATGGATCAGGCCAAGCTCCAGGAGTTCATGGGCAAGCTCGTCACCGACTTCGGCGGGGCGGCGCTGGCCGCCAACGTCATCCTCGGCGACGAGCTGGGGCTGTATCGCGCGATGGCCGACAACGAGCCGGTTACGCCCGAGCAGCTGTCAGCAAAGACGAAATGCAATGCGCGCCTCGTGCGCGAGTGGCTGAGCGCCCAGGCTGCCGCCGGATACATCGAGCACGACGACGGCAGGTTCCGCCTGCCGCCCGAGCAGGCACTGGCGCTCGCGGTGGAGGACTCGCCGGTGTTCATGGCCGGCGGCGCGCACGCGCTCGCGTCGTTCTTCATCGACAAGGACAAGATCGTCGCGGCGATGCGCGGCAACGGCGCTCTCGCGTGGGGCGACCACCACCCGTGCCTGTTCCGCGGCACCGAGCGCTTCTTCCGGCCGGGCTACAAGACGCACCTCGTCGCCGAGTGGCTGCCGGCGCTCGAGGGGGTGGTGGACAAGCTGCACGCGGGTGCCAAGGTGGCCGATGTCGGCTGCGGGCACGGCGCCTCGACGGTGATCATGGCGCAGGCGTTCCCGAAGTCGCGTTTCCACGGCTTCGACTACCACGGCCCGTCGATCGACGCGGCACGCGACCGTGCGCGCGAAGGAGGCGTCGCCGAGCGCACGTCGTTCTCGCAGGCCACGGCGAAGAACTACGCCGGCCGTGACTACGATCTCGTCTGCTTCTTCGACTGCCTGCACGACATGGGTGACCCCGTGGGCGCGGCACGCCATGCGCTGCAGGCGCTCAAGCCGGGCGGCGCGGTGATGCTCGTCGAGCCGTTCGCCGGCGACCGGCTCGACGACAACGTCAACCCCGTGGGGCGGCTCTTCTATGCCGCCTCCACCTGCGTGTGCACGCCCAACTCGCTGTCGCAGGAGGTGGGTTTGGCACTCGGCGCGCAGGCCGGCGAGGCGCGACTGCGCAAGGTGTTCCTCGAGGCCGGGTTCGACCTGTTCCGCCGCGCGACCGAGACGCCGTTCAACCTCATTCTCGAGGCGAGGAAGTAACCCCGCCGACTCGCCGCGCCGGGCACGTCTGCCCGGGAGAACAGACCATCTGACCCGGCAGTCCTCTGCGGGTCGGGAGAGATCGAATGATTGCCATGAATCGGACCTGGTCGACCCGCCTCCTCGTCGCATCGATCCTGGCCTTCCAGTCCGCGGCCGATGCACTCGCCCAGACACCGCCCGACGTGGTGGTGGACCTGCCGGCAGGCCTGGCCTGCCCCGGCTTCGACCTGCGCATCGAGGTTCGAGGGGCGCCGCAGCAGAACCGCCTGTTCACCGACCGCAACGGCAATCCGGTTTGCTTCATCTCGGCGGGAAGAGGCTCGGCGCTGACCTTCGTGAACCTCTTCAGCGGCAGTTCGCTCTCGCTGCAGCCCAACGGCTCGGGCACGCACACCCAGTTCAACGCCGACGGGACGCAGACCGTCGCGGCGACCGGGCACAACGTGATCGTCATGTTCCCGTCCGACAACCCGCCGGGGCCGACGACGGTGCAGTACATCGGGCGCGTGCTGTTCACGATCAGCGCCGACGGCAGCTTCATGTTCACATTCAGGCAGGTGAGCGGCACGCAGCTCGACATCTGCGCCGCGCTCGGCTGAAGCGCCTCGGCGCGGGCGCGCCGCGGCGGTGCGGTCGGCGAGCCGGTTGTCGCCGCTGGTAACCATCCCTGCGGAGTTGGCAAGCGCTCCTACCGGCTGCTACCCGCGCGGACAGGCATCCGCGGCGGTGTTCGCGGCGGGCGCGTGACGCTGAGCCCCGCGACCCGCCGGCCGCTGGTCGCGGCGCACTCGCCGCGCCCGGATACACGCGCTTTCGTCGCTGACCGGTTGGCGAAGGGCCGCGAGCGCGCCAGGGCGTACACCGTCGCCACGTGCAGCGGTCCAGGGCCCCGAAGAGCGAAAGGCGCGGAGATGACGACCAGGCGATCGTTTTGCAGCAGCGCAGCAGCCAGCGCCGCATTCCTCGTGTGGCTGCAGGGATGTGGCGGTGGCGAGAATGACGAGATGCTGGCGCCCGCGCCGGCACCGGCCCCCGGGCCGTCACCCGGTCCCGCGCCGGCGCCCACGCCGGCCCCTGCCCCTGCGCCGCTGTCGTGCGGCGCAGTGACCATCAGCGCCAACCACGGCCACCTGCTCACCATCCCGCAGGCCGACCTCGACTCGCCGCTCAGCAAGACCTACAACATCCAGGGCACCGGCAACCACAACCACACGGTCACGCTGGCACCTTCGCAGCTGCAGGCGATCAAGGCCAAGGGGGCGGTGATGCTGTCGTCGTCCACCGACGGCGGGCACGCGCACACGGTGACGGTGAACTGCGCCTGACGGCGGCCGATCCCGGCGGCGACTAACGCCGCACTTGAACGCCTTTCGCAGCGCCTCGCCGACGGCGGCTCTAGCAGAAATGACGTACCTGCGCTGCGGCAGGTGACTTCCGGGTGACGGCGTGTTGCCGGAGAATGGCCCGCGTCATCGTCCTGTGCGCCACCCGGGATGCCGCACGAGCCGCCGTCATCGCCGCATTCACTGCCTTCGTCGCCCGCACCGCGGGAGTCGCCGGGGTCGCCTGCACCTGCAGGTGCCACCGGGGCGTCGTCGTCGTCTTCGCCGGTGGCCATGGGCTCGGCCGCCGAAGCGGCGGCGCGCCTGGACGCCATCGTCGGCTCGGCGATGGACGCCATCATCACCGTCGACCGCGAGCAGCGCATCGTGCTGTTCAACGCCGCCGCCGAGCGCATGCTCGAGTGCGCCACTGCCGAGGCGATCGGCAGCCCGCTGGAGCGGTTCATCCCCGAGCGGCTGCGTGGCGCGCACCATGCGCACGTCGAGAACTTCGTGCGCACCGGCGCCACGTCGCGGCGCATGGGGCTGCAGACGTCGCTGACGGCGCTGCGCGCCGACGGCAGCGAGTTCCCGATCGAGGCGTCGATCTCGCAGGCCACCGTCGGCGGCCAGCTGCTGCTGACGGTGATCCTGCGCGACATCAGCGAGCGTTTGCTCGCCGAGCGGCGCGTGCGCCAGGCACAGGAGGCGCTGACGGAGGGCGAGCGCCGGCTCGCCGCGATCATGCGCTCGGCGATGGACGCCATCATCACCGTCGACACCGAGCAGCGCATCGTGCTGTTCAACGCCGCGGCCGAGCAGATGTTCGGCTGCAGTGCCGCCGACGCCGTGGGCGGCTCGCTCGACCGCTTCATCCCGGAGCGCTTCCGCGCCGCCCACCGCGTGCACATCGAGCGCTTCACGCGCACCGGCGCCACGTCGCGCCGCATGGGCGGGCAGGCGGCGCCGACCGCGCTGTGGGGGCTGAAGGCCGACGGCAGCGAGTTCCCGATCGAGGCGTCGATCTCGCAGGCCTCGGTCGGCGGCCACCTGCTGCTCACCGTGATCCTGCGCGACATCAGCGGCCGGCTCGAGGCCGAGCGGCAGATCCACCGCGCGCACGACGAGCTGCGCGAGCTCTCGGTGGCGATGCTCGAGGTGCGCGAAGCCGAGCGCACGCGCATCGCGCGCGAGCTGCACGACGAGCTCGGGCAGGCGCTGACGGCGCTGCGCATGGACGTCGAGTTCCTGCAGGGCGCGGTGCCGCCCGAACGCACCGACCTCGCCAAGTGCACGGCGCAGATGCGCGGGCTGCTCGAGACGACGGTGGCGACGACACGCCGCATCTCGGCCGACCTGCGCCCGCTCGTGCTCGACGACCTCGGGATCGGCGCCGCCGCCGAGTGGCTGGTGCAAAGCGGCGTGCAGCGCGCCGGGCTCGCCTGCAGGCTGCACGTGGACGGCGAGCTGGCGCGCCTCGGCGAGCCGCACGCCTCGGCGCTGTTCCGCATCATGCAGGAGTCGCTGACCAACGTCGCGCGGCACGCGCAGGCGCGCCGCGTGGACGTGCGGCTCGAGCGGGCCGACGGCGAAGCCCGCCTCGTCGTGAGCGACGACGGCGTCGGCTTCGACCCGCAGGCGCGCGCGAAGCCGCGTTCGTTCGGGCTGCGCGGCATGCGCGAGCGGGTACTCCTCCTGGGCGGGCGCATGGAGATGCAAAGCGGCGCCGGCGCCGGCACGACGCTCACCGTGCGCCTGCCGCTCGGCCCGCGCGGCACGCCGCGCGGGCGGGACGCCGCCGCATGACGACCCGCGTCTTCATCGCCGACGACCACGCCATCGTGCGCGAGGGCCTGCGCCGCGTGCTCGCCGGGGCCGAAGGCTTCGAGGTCACCGGCGAGGCGGGCGACGGGCACGGCGCGCTCGCTGCCGTGCGCGCCGGCGGCTTCGACGTGCTGCTGCTCGACCTCTCGATGCCCGGGCGCGGCGGCGTCGAGCTGGTGCGCCAGGTGAAGGGCGAACGCCCCGAGCTGCGCGTGCTGGTGCTGTCGATGCACGACGAGCAGCAGTACGCGGTGCGCGCCATCCGCGCCGGCGCCTCGGGCTACCTGGCGAAGGACACGGCGCCGGCGCAGCTCGTCTCGGCCATCCGCCGCATTGCCGGGGGTGGCCTGTTCATCACGCCCGGCGTCGCCGAGGCGCTGGCGCTCGACCTGCAGGCGCCCGCGGCGGCGGACCTGCCGCACAAGCGCCTGAGCGACCGCGAGTTCGACGTGCTGCTGCGCCTGGCCGGCGGCGAGTCGGTGAGCGCCATCGCCGAGGCGCTGCACCTGAGCGTGAAGACGGTCAGCACGCACAAGACGAACATCCTGGAGAAGATGGGCGCCGCGTCGCTGGCCGACCTCGTGCGCTACGCGCTCGTGCACAAGCTGGTCGAGAAGCCGGAGTAGGCCGCCCGGCGGCACGTCGCCGGCGGCGGGGCCTCCGGGGCCCTTCCCGCCACCTCGCGCCACCTCGCGCCACCTCGCGCCACCTTCACGCCAACTTCGCGCCACCTTCGCGCCACCTTCGCGCGGCCGGACCTGCTGCGCCGTTCGCGGCAGCGCACCCGGGGCTGCACCAAGGTCGGCGCCGCGGCCCGCCGCCGCGCCTAGGAATCGTCCTAGCCGGTCCCGGCGCGCTCCGAGCGCACGTTCGGCCGCCGCCGATGGCCGGCGACCTCCCCGCCGCCGACACTGCCCTTGCGCCGACTCGAGGCTGCCACCCCGCAGTGAACGTCGTCAAGGAAGGCCGATCGTGAACGTGTTCGTCGTCGAGGATGCACCGCAGGTGAGGAGCCGCCTCGTGGCCCTGCTGCAGGCCGTCGCCGGCGTGCAGGTCGTCGGCGAGGCCGACACGGTGCGTTCGGCCGTGGCCGGCATCCTCGACACGTCGCCGGACGCCGTGCTGCTCGACCTGCAGCTGCTCGACGGCAACGGCCTCGACGTGCTGGCCGCCGTCAAGCCGCAACGGCCCGACATGCACGTCGTCGTGCTCAGCAACTTCGCGACGCCGCAGTACCGCGATGCCAGCCTGGCCGCCGGTGCCGAGGTGTTCCTCGACAAGTCGCACGACTTCGCGCGGCTGCCGTCGATCCTGCAAGGCTGGCTGCCGCCACGGCGCGGCGGCGTGCCCGCCTGGCAATCCCACCAGTCCCGATGAGGAAACATGCCATGTACGCGAGCCCGACCCGGATGGAACACGCGACGATGCTCGCGCCGCGCGGCGGCACCACGGCCTTCGCCGAGACCGGCACCGCCGCCGGGAACGACACACGCTGGGCCAGCGCCAGCCTCGGCGAGCTGCTGCCGCTGCTGGGCCTGAGCGAGCCGGTGGACGAGCGCGTCGCGGCCATGCGCTTCCCGGTGCGCCGGCTGCACCCGGACGACGTGCTCTACCGCGCGGGCGACCGCTTCGACGCGGTCTACGTGCTGCGCTCGGGCTTCTGCAAGGCGGTGGTCGTCGACGAGATCGGCGACGAGCTCGTGCAGGGTTTCCCGATGGCAGGCGACGTGCTCGGCCTGGACGGCGTCGACGAAGGCCACTACGGCGCCGACGTCATCGCCCGCGACATGTGCAGCGTGGCGGTGATCCCGTTCGCGCAGCTGACGCGGCTCGGCCGCGAGCACCCGGCGATCGAGAGGCTGCTGTTCGCGGTCTTCAGCCGCGAGCTCGTGCGCCAGCGCCGCCGCGCGCGCCTGTGCGCCAGCCTCGGTGCCGAAGCGCGGCTGGCGTCGTTCCTGCTCGACCTGTCGGAGCGCTTCGGGCGCCTGGGGCACTCGCGCACCATGTTCACGCTGCGCATGACGCGGGCCGAGATCGGCAGCTACCTCGGCATGAAGCTCGAGACCGTGAGCCGCATGTTCTCGCAGTTCGTGGCCGCGGGCCTGCTCGGCGTCGAGCGCAAGGCCATCGTGCTGCACGACACCGAAGCGCTGCAGGCGGCCACCACGGCGCCGGCGCGCGGTGAACGTGCCGCCGACTCGCGCCGCGGCACGTGCAGCCCGGCGCGCCGGCTGTCCAGCTAGGGCGTGCCGGAAGCCGCCGCGCGCAGCCGACGGGGCACCTGGCGCGTTGTCGGCTGGCGGCCCGTCGGCGGCACGGCCGCGTTCAGCCGGTGGCCTGCAGCTTCTTCACCAGCCCGCGCAGCGCCAGCACGTAGCCTTCGACGCCGAAGCCGACGACGATGCCGGCGGCGATGTCCGACAGGTACGAGTGGTGCCGGAACGGCTCGCGCGCGTGCACGTTGGTGACGTGGATCTCGGCGAACGGGATGGCGGTGCCGGCCAAGGCATCGCGGATGGCCACACTCGTGTGCGTGTGGGCGCCGGCGTTGATGACGACGCCGGCCACGCCGTCGGTGCGCGCGGCGTGGATGCGATCGACGATGGCGCCCTCGTGGTTGCTCTGGAAGCACTCGGCCTCGACGCCGAGCTCGCGCGCGGCCTCGCGGAACATCGCCTCCACCTCGGGCAGCGTGGTGCGGCCGTACTTCGCGGGCTCGCGCGTGCCGAGCAGGTTGAGGTTGGGGCCGTTGACGAGCAGGATCTTCATGGGGGGTGCTTCAGGGCTGCACGGGCAGGTTCAGGTGCGGCGGGCGCAACGGCGGGCCGGCGGGCCCGCCGGCGGCGGCGAGGTCGCCGCGGCCGGCCGCCGTCCCGGGCAGCGGCACGGCGCGCTTGAGCACGTCGTCGGCGAGCCACAGCGCGCTCTGGCGGGCGCGTTCGGCCACCGTGGCCAGCGGCAGCTGCTGGTAGTCGTCGTTGAAGACCTCGAAGCTGAAGTCGCCTTCGTAGCCCAGGCGGTCGAGCGTGTGCACGAGGCGCGCCACCTCGTCGCTGTGCACGCCTTCGCCGGGGAAGACGCGGAAGTGGCGTGCCGTCTCGATGCGCTCGGCCACGGTGTGGATCTCGCTCCACATGAAGTCCGACAGCTGCACGAGGAAGATCTTCGCCGGGTCGATTTCCTCCAGCGCCGCGGCCGGCGTGCGCGTGGCGAAGCTGTGGAAGCTGTCGATGCCGATGCCGAGGTTGGGGCAGTCGGCGCGGCTCACCACGTCGAAGGCACCGAGGCAGTCGTTGATGTGCCGGCCCCACGAGAGGCCCTCGTAGGCCACCTTGATGCGGAACGGCAGCGCCATCATCGCCAGCTTGCGCAGGTCGCGCGCGATGGCGTCGCGGTCGCCGGTGGCGTGCACGCTGGTGCTGCTGCAGGCCAGCAGCACCGGGCTGCCGAGCGCGGCGGCCATCTCGATCATCGAGCGCGCGATGTCGACCTTGTAGTCGTGCAGGCGGCCGACCAGGCCTTCGAAGTCGCGCAGCACCTGGAAGCCGGTGACGCGCAGGCCGCTGGCGTGCACCTCGCGCACCGCCGCCTGCCAGCCGCCCGGGTGGCCGACGAGGTCGCGCGCCATCAGCATCACCTGCGTGAAGCCGGCCTCGCGCATTGCCGCCAGCTTGGCCTCCAGCGGCCCGGCCAGCGAGATGGTGTCCATGCCGAAGTCGCGGAACATGGGCTGGTTCTCCTGCCTGCCTGCGCTCGCTCAGTCCTGCGCCGGCAGGTGGTGCACGAGCTCGAACATCACGCCGCCCAGCGCCTCGCGCGTGAGCGCGCCGCGCGCCGTGCTGTGCAGGGCGCTCGCCTCGACGAAGTCGACGCCGCGCTCGCGCAGCGCCCGCACCGCCTTCGGCACGTCGGGGGTGCCGAAGGCCACGCGGTGCAGGTGCTCGGCGGTCGTCAGGTCCTCGCTGTCGCTGGCCGGCTCGATGAGCTGCAGGTAGAACGTGCCGCACGGCGAACGCAGGATGTTGCCGGCCGGCAGGATGCCGAAGGTCTGCTCGGGGCCGAGCACGGTGAAGCCGAACAGCGAGCCATAGAACGCGCACCAGTCGGCCGCGCGCTCCAGGCCCACGTACTGCACGACGCCGAACCAGTGCAGGCCCGCCAGCGCCGGCACGTCGCGCTCGACGGTGGGGATGGGCACGAAGTCCACGTCGTAGATCGAGAACTCGCGCCAGCGGTCGACGAAGTAGACGCGGCTGGTGCCCACGCCGTGCACGCCGGGGATGTGCAGCTCCATCGGCTGCACCTTCACCGGCACCGGCCAGGCGCCCAGCTCGACGACACGCCGGTGCGCCGCGGCGGCGTCGCGCACGCGCAGCGCGAGGGCGGCGATCTGCGGCGTCTCGCCGCTGCCCGGCGACACGCCGTGTGCGTTGATGACGATGTTCATGCCGCCCTGCCGGTACAGCAGCACCTCGCGCGAGCGGTGCCGGCCGACGGGGCGGAAGCCCACCTGCTCGAGCAGCTGGCCGAGCGCCTGCGGGCGCGGCGTCGTGTACTCGATGAACTCGATGCCTTCCAGCCCCAGCGGGTTGGGCACGTCGAGCACCGCTTCGCGGGCGAGGCCGTGGGTCATCGCTGACATTCTCCTGCTCAGTGCAAACGCTGCGCCACCATCGCGCGGAAGTGTGCATCCATTCGCGCCACGTCCGGCTCGCGCCCGGTGAAGAGGCGGAAGGCGCCGACCGCCTGGCCCACGGCCATCGTGCCGCCGTCGGCCACCGCGCAGCCGGCAGCGCGCGCGGCCTTCAGGAGCGCCGTCTCGAGCGGGAAGTAGACGATCTCCGAGACCCAGAGATCGGGCCGCAGCAGCGCGGCGTCCAGCGGCAGGCCGGGCAGCTTGTCCATGCCGGTGGGCGTGGCGTGGATGAGGCCGCTGGCTCGGGCCCTGCCGCCGTGCGCGCCGCGCGTTCCGTCTGCACCGAGCGCCACCGCCGCGTCGGCGGCGAAGCCCGCGCGCCGCCCCGGATAGGCCGCGTTCAGCCGCTCGGCCGCCTCGGCGGCGCGGGCCGGGTCGGCATCGACCAGCACCAGCGACTTCGCGCCCATGCGCAGCACCGCGTGCGCGATGGCCGAGCCGGCGCCGCCGGCGCCGAGCAGCACGACGCGCGCCAGGTCGGCGCCGGGCAGCGCACGCTCGAAGCCCCAGCGCCAGCCCGAGCCGTCGGTGTTGTGGCCGGTGGCCCTGCCGCCGGCGAAGACGACGGTGTTCACCGCGCCCATCGCGCGCGCCTCGTCGGACAGCTCGTCCAGCAGCGGCATCACCGCCTGCTTGCACGGGTAGGTGATGTTCAGGCCGGCGAAGCCCATCGTGCGCGCTGCGCCGATGAGCATCGGCAGTGCCTCGACGCCCTGGCCGGTGGTGTCCAGGTCGATCAGCTGGTAGTGCAGGCGCAGCCCCTGCGCGGCGGCCTCGGCCTCGTGCATCGCCGGCGTCAGCGAACGCTGGATGCCGGCGCCGACGAGGCCGACGAGGAGCTTGGGGTCGGAGTCCATGTCGTGTGACCGCTTCCGCCATCGAGTGCGCCGTGGCGGCTCCCGGGTCTACTTCCGGACCTTGGCCAGTTCGGCCTGCAGCTCGGCCACGGTGGCGCCGATGGCCGCGCCGTGCTTGTCGATCACCGGCGCCAGCTTCGTGCGCAGCCTGGCCTGCTCGGCGGGGCTGAACTCGGTGACCTGCATGCCGGCCTTCTTCAGCTGGTCGAGCTGGCTCGCGGCGGCGTCGCGGTTCACCTGGCGCTGGAAGCGGCCGGCTTCCACCGCGGCGTCGGCGACGATCTTCTTCTCGTCGGCCGAGAGCGTGTCCCACACCTTCTTGCTGAAGATGAAGCTCTGCGGGTTGTACTGGTGGTTGGTGATCGCCAGGTGCTTCTGCACCTCGGCGAACTTGTTGGCGAGGATCACCGACAGCGGGTTCTCCTGCCCGTCGATGGCCTTGCTCTCCAGGCCCGCGTAGACCTCGGGGAAGGCCATCGGCGTGGGGTTGGCGCCGAGCGCCTTGACCCAGTCGACGTTGATGGCGTTGGGGATGACACGCAGCTTGAGGCCGGCGATGTCGTCCACCGTGTGGATCGCCTTGCGCCCGTTGGTGAGGTTGCGGAAGCCGAGCTCCCAGTAGGCGAGGCCGACGATGCCCTTCTCGGCGAGCTTGTCGTGCATCCTCTGCCCGAACGGGCCGTCGACCACCGCGTCGGCTTCCTTCGCGTTGGCGAACATGAAGGGGAAGTCGTAGACGGCGAAGTCCTTCACCTGCGAGGCGAGGATGCCGCTGTTGAGCACGGTGATCTCGACCGTGCCGCCCTGCAGCGCCGAGACCGTCTGCTGGTCGCCGCCGAGCGTGCCGCCGGGGAAGACGTTGACCTTGATCTTGCCGCCGCTCTTGGTGCCGACGAGCTCGGCGAACTTCGCCGCGCCCTGCTCGAGCGGGTGGCCCTTGGGGTTCTGCAGGCCGAGCTTGAAGGTGCGCTCCTGCACCTGGGCGTGGGCGGCGCCGAAGGCGGCGAGGGCGATGGCGGCGATGGCGGACTGGAGGAAGAGGCGCTTCATGCGTTGTCTCCGGGTTGTTGGGGGGTGGGGGAAGGGGTCAGTAGAAGAGCTTGAGCGGCCCGAGCACGATCTGCGGGAACAGCACGAGCAGCAGCAGCACGCCGAACTGGGCGAGCATGAACGGCACGACACCGAGCGTCACGGCGTCCATCCTCAGCTTGCCGACGCCGGCGACGACGTTGAGCACGGTGCCCACCGGCGGCGTGACGAGGCCGATGGCGTTGTTGATGATGAACAGCACGCCGAAGTACACCGGGTCGATGCCGGCCGCCTTCACCACCGGCATCAGCACCGGCGTGAGGATCAGGATCGTCGGCGTCATGTCCATCGCCGTGCCGACGGCGATGACGAGCAGCATGATGGCCAGCAGCAGCAGCGTGGGGTGGTCCAGCAGCGGCTGCAGCAGGCTCACGAGCTCGGCCGGCAGGTTGGCCACCGTGATGAGCCAGGCGCTGACCATCGCCGCGGCGACGAGGAACATCACCACGGCCGTCGTCTTGGCGGCCGAGACGAAGAGCGCGTAGAGCTGCGAGAGCTTCAGCTCCCTGTAGACGACCGTGGCGACGAAGAGTGCGTAGACCGCCGCCACGACCGCCGCCTCGGTGGGGGTGAAGACGCCCATCTTCAGGCCGACGAGCACGATGACCGGCAGGAACAGCGCCCACGTCGACTGGCGCAGCGCGCGCCAGCGCTCGGCGGCGCTCGCCTTCGCCGGCGGGGTGACGTTCTCCTTCTTCGCCACGAGGTACCACGTGGCGGCGATGGCCGCGCCCATCAGGATGCCGGGCACGATGCCCGCGAGGAAGAGCTTGGTGATCGAGACGTTCGCGGCGACGCCGAAGATGACGAAGCCGATCGACGGCGGGATCACCGGCGCGATGATGCCGGCCGTGGCGATGAGGCCGCCGGACTTCGCCGGGTCGTGGCCGGCGCGGACCATCATCGGCAGCAGCAGCGCCGCCAGCGCCGCGGTGTCGGCCACCGCCGAGCCCGACAGCGCCGCCATCAGCACCGCCGCCATCACGGCCACGTAGCCGAGGCCGCCGCGCACGTGCCCCACCAGCGTGAGCGCGAGGTGCACGATGCGCCGCGACAGCCCGCCGGCGTTCATGATCTCGCCGGCGAGCATGAAGAAGGGCACGGCGAGCAGCGGGAAGCTGTCGGCGCCGTTGATCGTGTTCTGCGCCAGGATCTGCGCGTCGAACATGTCCAGGTGCAGCATCAGCGCCGCGCCGGAGATCAGCAGCGCGTAGGCGATCGGGATGCCGAGCGCCATCGCCGCCAGCAGCGACAGCAGGAAGACGGCGACCGTCATCGCGGCTTCCCCTTGTCGCCCGCGGTCTCGTCGGCTTCGCGCCGATGCGCCGCCTGCACGGCGGCGATCGCCGCCTGCTCTTGCCCGAGGTGCGCGAGGTCCTCGGACTCCTGCACCATCACGAGGTCGGCCGCCGTGGCCTGGCCGGTGGTGGCGCGCCACAGTTCGCGCGCCAGGAGCAGCGCCGCCGACATGGCGAAGACGATGCCGGCGGCGTAGACGACGGCCATCGGCGCGCCGGTGACCGGCGCTTCGGTGCCGAGGTTGATGCGCGTCTGCTCCCAGCTGCCCTTCAGGAACACCAGCGTCACGGCGAGCATCAGCACCTGCGCCACCACCAGGCAGGCCCTCCTGCCTGCGGGCCCGAGGCGGCCGACGAGCAGGTCGGTGCCCAGGTGGCCATGCTCCTTCAGGCCGACGATCGCGCCGATGAAGGTCATCCAGACGAAGAGCCAGCGCGACAGCTCCTCCGACACCGTGATGCCGGAGTTGAAGGCGTAGCGCAGCACGACGTTGCCGAAGACCATCACCACCATCGCGGCCAGCGCGAGGGCGATCAGCAGCTCCAGCAGACGGCAGTAGCCGTCGACGAGGCGGGTCAAGTCTTGTCTCCTTGCGGGCCCCTGGTGTCTTCTTGCACAGGGGAACCTGCGGCGCTGGCCAAGCCCGTGGGCCTCGACGCGGATCGAAATGTACGAACTGGTTAGTTTTCGCGCGATGAGGAGAAACCCGGATGCCACGGGACCCGCCCCCCGCAGCTGAGACACTGCGCACGCCGGGCACGCCCGCCATGCAGACCGAGCCCCGGATCACCGCCTACGCGCCCGCGGATGCGGACGAGCTGGTGCGCATGTGGCACGCCAGCTTCGAGCATGGCGTGCGGATCGCCGACCCGAACCCCATCGAGGGTCGCCGCGCCTACCTGCTGCGCGAGGTGGTCCCCGGGTACACGCTGCACGTGGCCCGGCAGCAAGGCGCCATCGTCGGTTTCATGGCGAGCACGCCCGAGACGATCGCGCACCTGTACGTGCACGTCGGCTGCCTCGGCCGGGGCATCGGCTCGCGGCTGCTCGGCCTCGCCAAGGAAGGCTCGTGCGGCAGCTTGTGGCTGCATGCCTTCAGCCGCAACGAGAACGCCTGCCGCTTCTACCAGCGGCACGGGTTTCGCGAAGTCGAGCGCGAGTCCGGGAACATGTACAGGATGGAAGCCATCAAGTACGTGTGGGAGCGCGAGCGCACCCCGTAGCTGCCGTGGTGCCGCGGCAGGCCGGACGTCCTCGTCGTGGTCGTGGGGCCGTCGCGCCGCAGGGTCGTCGGCCCGCGGTCCGGCGAAACGGCGCTCAGCGCCGCACGTAGCGCACCAGCATCTCCGCGGCGAGCTCGCGCCGCGCCGCGGCGCCGCGCGGCTCGTCCATGTCGCGCTGGAAGATGATCGAGAAGGTGTGCTTGTTGGCGACGTTGAAGATGGCGAAGGCCGAGATCGCCCAGTGCAGCTCGACGGGGTCGAGCCCGGCGCGGAAGACGCCGGCCTGCACGCCGCGCTCGTAGACGCGGCGCAGCCCCTCGATGGCGGGCACGTTCAGGCGCTGGATCCCGCGGCTCTTCTTCAGGTACTGGCCGCGGTGGATGTTCTCGGTCATCACCAGGCGCACGAAGTCGGGGTTGGCGGCCTGGTACTCCATCGTGAAGGCGACGAGGCGGCGCAGCGCCGGCTCGGGCGCCAGGTCCTCCAGGTGCAGGTCGGCCTCGATGGCGCGGATGCGGCGGTAGGCCTCCTCGAGCGCCGCGAGGTACAGGCCCTCCTTGCTGCCGAAGTAGTAGTAGATCATGCGCTTGCTCGTGCGCATCGCCTCGGCGATGACGTCGACACGCGCGCCGGCCAGCCCGTTCTCGGCGAACTCGCGTGTGGCCACCTCGAGGATGTCGGCCATCGTGCGCTCGGGGTCGTTGGTGCGCGGCGCCGCCGGTGCCGCCCGGCCCCGCGCGCGCGTCTTGGCCGCGCGCCCCTTCACGGCAGCCGCGCCGACGGGTTCGGCGTGGGTGTCGGCCGCCGCCGCGCGGCGGCGGGCCGAATGTACCGATTGGTTCATCGGCTCAGTGTAGGCGGTCCGGCCCCGCACGCCGCGAGGGCACCGCGCCTTCAGCGCGGCCCGCCCGGCGGCGAGCCGGCGGATGCACGACCCGTGCGCACCCACAGCCGCGTGCCCGGATGGAACTGGCTCCACGCGAACCAGAAGGCCTCGTGGCTCGGCGTCTCGGCGGCGCCGACGAAAGCGCGCAGGCCGTCGGCATCCGCACGCACCGTGACGCCGGCCAGCGCCACCGCCTCGCCTGACGCGAGCGCCAGGCGCGCGGCGGCGCGCGGGAACGCGAGCGGCGTGCCGTCGGGCGCTTTCACGCCGAGCACGACCTCGTGTACGCCGAGGCGCGGGTCGACGTCGCCCACCGGGAAGATGGGCCCCGCCGCGTCGCGGCCGCCCAGCGGGTCGCGCGGGTAGTGCCGGCCGATGCCGCCGTCGTGCGCGACGATGGTGGTGTGCGGATGCGCCTTGCGCCAGGCGCCCCAGCTGGCCGTCACCACCGTGGCCTGCGGCAGCGTCACGTTCGCCTTGCGCAGCGGCCCCGAGATCGCGCGGCCCGTGAAGGTGTCCACCGCCGACCACGTGGTGCGGTCGTACATGAACTTGTTCGAGCGCGACAGCAGGCCCGACGTGCGCAGCACCGGCCGCCGGCCGGGCACCTCGTCGGTGAAGTACGCCTGGGCCGACAGGCACAGCGTGCAGTAGGGCACCGCGATGCGCCGCCCTCCGAGCGTGTCGTTGACCATCTCGTGCACCTCCATGATGTGCTTCGGGTAGGCGCGCGCCTCGCCGCCGACGACCACGCCGAACACGATCGCGTCGTCCGGGTACCACGCACCGCCGGCGGCGTCGGTGACCCTCGGGTCGTCGAGCGCGGGGATGCAGCCGCGCAGGCAGGGCTCGCCGCGCGTGGCGTCCGGGCGGTCGTCGATGAACACGCCGCCCCAGCCGACGAGGCGCCAGTCGATCAGTGACTCGGCGTCGGCAAAGAACGGCGCCCAGCGCGGCTCGATCAGCAGGTACAGGTCGCGCTTCATCTCGCGGTAGCCCGGCGGCGCCGGCAGGTTCCACGCGAGCACGTGGTCGCCCATCGCGCTGAACACGCCCGGCGGCAGTGCAATGCCGGTGAGCCTCTCGAACGCCGCGAGCAGCCCGGCCAGCGAGTCGTGGGCGACGAAGCGCAGGAGGTCGTGCAGCAGCCAGGCCATGCGCGCATCGCGCGAGGCGCCGATCGCGCGCACCGCGTCGCTCGGGAAGCGGCCGGCGCGCAGCTCGGGCGCCAGCCGGGCGACCGCTTCGCGCAGCTCGGGCGCGAGCGGGCCCGTGGGGTGCGCCGGCGCCGGCGGGAACGGCTGGCGGTGCTTGTCGAGCAACGGGGTGCGCGAAGCCGCGGGTGCCGCTGGCGCCGCCGGGCGCGCTTCGCCGCCGGCCGGCACGGCTGCCGACGCGACGGACGCGACGGAGGCGACGGACGCGACGAAAGCGACGAAAGCGACGAATGCGACGCCTACATGCCGCCAGGGGCGCGGCATGCGGGGCCGCGGGCGGCGGGCCGCGGGCCTGCCTGCGGGTGTCGAGGGCGTGGTCTGCATGCCGAGTCCTCCGGACGCGCGGCGCTTGCGGCGCCGGGCCGATTGGTCGCGCGGCGCCGGGCCGGGCTTTCAGCTTGCGGGCGGCGCGGCGGTGCGCGGCCGGCGCCCTGGTGAACGCCACGCGGCGCGGGCTGGCCGCAGCCGCCGGCATCGGGCCGGTCCGCGTCAGGCCAGCGCGTCGCGCAGCGCCGCCAGCGTCGCGTCCGGCGTCTGCGTCAGCTGGTGGTGGCCGCTCGGCACCATGCGCACGCGCGCCTTCAGTGCGGCGGCGAGCTCCTTCGTGGCACGCGGCGGCGTCATGATGTCCTTCTCGCCCAGCACCAGCGTGGCCGGGCAGGTGACCCGCGCCGCCGCCGCGAGCCCGCCGCGGTACGCGTTGCAGACCTCGAAGCCGTGCAGGAAGACGTTGCGGCCGGGCTCCGCGGCCTCGCCCGCGGCCTGCACGCGCCGGTCCAGGGCCAGCGCGCCGCCGTGCAGCCAGGCGCCGGGTCCCGGGTACCCGGGCTTGGGGGCCAGCGTCGGAATGCCCCACGCGGTGACCATCGCCATCGCCGCCGCCGGCCGCTCGCGCGCGGTGTCGAGCAGCGTGTCGCTGACCTTCATCGGGAACGCGGTGCCGATCAGCACGAGGCGGCGCGCGCGCTCGGGCGCCAGGCCGGCCGCCTCCAGCGCGATCAGCGAGCCCAGGCTGTGGCCGACGAGCGCGGCCTCGCGGACGCCGGCGGCGTCCAGCAGCGCCAGCACCCAGCGCGCGTAGGCGGCGACGTCGGGCAGCAGCGGCCCGGCGCTGCGCATGTGCCCGGGCAGGTCCACGGCCAGCACGGCGTGGCCGTGGTGCGCGAACCAGCGCGCCAGCAGCGTGAAGCCGCTGTGGTCGTTGCCGGCGCCGTGGATGAAGACGATGCACGGCAGCGTGGCGTCGAACGCCTTGCCGCCCGTGTACGCATAGGCCTCGCGGCCGTCGACGGTGAGCTTCATCGTGGCCTCCTGTCCGGCCCGCCGCTTCAGCCCGCGGCCTTCTCGGCGACGCGGAAGGCCCGCTTCAGGTCGTCGACCAGGTCGTCCGCGTCTTCCAGGCCGATCGACAGCCGGATCGTGCCCGGCGTGATGCCCGCCGCCGCGAGCGCCGCGTCGTCCATGCGAAAGTGCGTGGTGCTCGCCGGGTGGATGACGAGCGAGCGGCAGTCGCCGACGTTGGCCAGGTGGCTGAAGAGCGTCAGCGCCTCGATGAAGGCCTTGCCCTGCTCGCGGCTGCCCTTCAGGTCGAAGCTGAAGACGCTGCCGCAGCCGCGCGGCAGCAGCTGCTTCGCCAGCGCGTGGCTCGGGTGGCCTTCGAGCTCGGGGTAGCCGACGCGCGCCACCATCGGGTGCGCGGCGAGAAAGGCGACGACCTTGCGCGTGTTCTCCACGTGCCGCGCCATGCGCAGCGGCAGCGTCTCGACGCCCTGCAGCACCAGCCACGCCGTGTGCGGGCTCATGCAGGCGCCGAAGTCGCGCAGGCCCTCGCGCCGCGCGCGCAGCAGGAACGCGGCCACCGTGCTCTCCTCGGCGAAGACCATGCCGTGGAAGCCGGCGTACGGCTCGACGAGCTCGGCGAAGCGGCCGTGCCGCGCGTGCGCGCCGTCCCAGTCGAAGAGACCGCTGTCCACCAGCACGCCGCCGATCACCGTGCCGTGCCCGGAGAGGAACTTCGTGGCGCTGTGGAAGACCAGGTCGGCGCCGTGGTCGACGGGCTTCATCAGCCACGGCGTCGTGAAGGTGCTGTCCACCAGGAGCGGCAGGCCCGCCTCGTGCGCGATGGCGCTCACGGTGGGGATGTCGAGCACGTCGAGGCCCGGGTTGCCGAGCGTCTCGCCGAACACGAGCCGCGTCTCGGGCCGGATGGCGGCGCGCCAGCCGTCGATGTCACCCGGCTTGACGAAGGTGGTGGTGATGCCGAAGCGCGGCAGCGTGTAGCTGAGCAGGTTGTGGCTGCCGCCGTACAGCGCCGTGCTGGCGACGACGTGGTGGCCGGCGCCGGCGATCGTGGCGATGGCCAGGTGCAGCGCCGCCTGGCCGCTGGCCGTGGCGATGGCGCCGGCGGCGCCTTCGAGCGCCGCCACGCGCTCCTCGAGCACGGCATTGGTCGGGTTGCTGATGCGCGAGTAGACGTGCCCCGAGCGCTCCATGTTGAACAGGCTCGCGGCGTGTTCGCTCGACTCGAACACGAAGCTCGTCGAGAGGTGGATCGGCACGGCACGCGCGCCGGTGGCGGGGTCGGGGGCGGCGCCGGCGTGCAGCGCCAGCGTGTCGAAACCGGGATCGGACGCGCCGGCCATGGGGTTCGCTCCGTGGCCCGCACCGCGGGCCTGCAGCAGGGAAGGGCGCGGGCATTGTGGGCTATATTGCCCCGGCGGCGCCGCGGCCCTCCCGCATCGGCGCCGCGACGAGTCGAGGCGAAGCAAGGCGAGGCGAAGCGACGATGAAGGTCTCCGACATGCTGCGCGTCAAGGGCAACACGCTCTTCACGGTGGCGCCCGACGACCTGCTGGCCGACGCGGTGAAGGTCATGGCGCAGCACGACATCGGCTCCCTCGTCGTGATGGAGCTCGGCGACCTCGTCGGCATGCTCACCTTCCGCGAGGTCATCGCCGCCATCGTCGCCAACGGCGGCAGCGTCGGCACGCAGCACGTGCGTTCGGTGATGGACGACGCGCCGCTCACGTGCACGCCCGAGACCGACATCAACGAGGTGCGCCGCATGATGCTCGGCCGGCACGCGCGCTACATGCCGGTGCTCGACAAGCGCACGCTGATGGGCGTGATCTCCTTCTACGACGTGGCCAAGACGGTGGTCGACGCGCAGGACTTCGAGAACCGCATGCTCAAGGCCTACATCCGCGACTGGCCGGAAGAGAAGGGCAGCGAGCAGGCCGGCTGAGGCCGCCCGCGGGCGGGCGCGCCCGCCCGGGCTCAGGCCGCAGCCGCCTCGACGCGGAAGCGCGCCACCGCGGCCGCCAGTTCCTCGGCCTGCCGGCGCAGGCCCTCGGCCGATGCGGCGCTCTGCTCCACCAGCGCGGCGTTGCGCTGCGTCATGCCGTCGAGATCGGTGACGGCGGTGTTGACCTCGCCGATGCCCTGCGACTGCTGCGTCGCCGCGGTGTCGATCTCGCCGATCGTCTGCGCCACGCGCGTCACGCCGCCGACGATCTCGGCCATCGTCTGGCCGGCGTCGCCGACGAGGCGCGAGCCGGCCTCGACCCGGTCGACCGAAGCACCGATCAGCGCCTTGATCTCGCGCGCCGCCTCGGCGCTGCGCTGCGCCAGGCTGCGCACCTCGCCGGCCACGACGGCGAAGCCGCGGCCCTGTTCGCCGGCGCGCGCTGCTTCCACCGCCGCATTGAGAGCGAGGATGTTGGTCTGGAAGGCGATGCCGTCGATGACGCCGATGATGTCGCCGATCTTGCGCGAGCTGGCGCTGATCTCGTCCATCGTCGAGACCACGCGCGCCACCACCTCGCCGCCGCGCTGCGCCGCGCCGGCGGCCTGGCTCGCGAGGGCGCTGGCGCTGCGCGCCGCCTCGGCGGTGTGGCCGACGTTGCCCGAGAGCTGCTCGATGGCGCTGGCCGTCTGCTGCAGCGAGCTGGCCGCCTGCTCGGTGCGCTGGCTCAGGTCGAGGTTGGCCGCGGCCACCTCGCCGCTGGCCACGCGCAGGTGGCCGGCGGTCTCGCGGATGCGGCCGACCAGGCCCACCAGCGACGACTGCATGGCCGCCAGCGCCTGCTGCAGCTGGCCGATCTCGTCGCTGCGCGGGCGAATGGCGGCGCCGCCCGCCGCGCCGCCCACCAGGTCGCCCTCGGCGATGCGCCGCGCCAGTGCCGCGGCGTCGTGCAGCGGCCGCGCCACCGAGCGTGCCGTGCGCAAGGCCAGCGCGAAGCCGATGATGGCCGCGAGCGCGATGCCGCCGGCCAGCCACCACAGCGCCCCCAGCGCGCGTGCGTCCACGGCGGCCGCCGCGGCCGCCGCGCGCGCGTCGAGGCGGGCGGTGACGCCCGCCAGCGCGTCGACCATCGCCTTGGCCGCCGGCACGAGGTCCTTGTCGACGCGGCCGGCGCCTTCGCCCATCTGCAGGTCGTCGCGGATCTGCGCGCGCAGCGCGACGAACTTCGCTCGCCTGTCCACCACCGCGGCGATGTCGGCGGCGAGCTCGCCGTCACCCGCCGTCGCGGCGGCGAGCTCCTCCTGCAGCTTCGCGCTGACGGCGGCGACGTCGGCCATCTCCTGCGCCAGCCGGTCCAGCAGCGGCGAGATGCGCGAGCGCGTCTTCTCGTCGTCGCCGGCGGCGGCGTCCAGGCGCGTGGCGTGCAGCGCCCGGTCGAGGTTGGCCTGCACCGACGCCGTCCAGCGCGCGACGACGGCCAGCCGCTGGCCTTGTTCGACGGCGGTGGCGTGTTCGGCACGCAGTTGCCACAGGCCGACGCCGCAAAGCGCGGCGGCGCACAGCATGGCCAGCTGCATGCCGCCGAAGGCCGCGAGGAGGCGCGCGCCGATGCCGCGCAGGCCGAGGCGCTGGCTCCAGTGGTTCATGGGGGTCGCTCCGGGAAAGGGGCTGGGTGCCGCCCTCGCGGGGCGGCGGTCAGCTGCTTCTATCGGCGGGCACGTGCCCCGCTTGAGGCCTCGATACCCGGGCGTGCATGGTGCAGCGGCGCGGGCTGCGACAATCGACCGCCCATGCCCGGCTCCACCTTCGGCCACCTCTTTCGCGTCACCAACTTCGGCGAGAGCCACGGCCCGGCCATCGGCTGCGTCATCGACGGCTGCCCGCCGGGCCTGGCGCTCGCCGAAGGCGACATCCAGCCCGAACTGGACCGCCGCCGGCCGGGCACCAGCCGCCACGTCACGCAGCGCAACGAGCCCGACGCGGTGGAGATCCTCTCCGGCGTGTTCGAGGGGCTGACCACCGGCACGCCGATCTGCCTGGTCATCCGCAACACCGACCCGCGCAGCAAGGACTACGCGAACCTGCTGGACACCTTCCGCCCGGGCCATGCCGACTACACCTACTGGCGCAAGTACGGCTTTCGCGACCCGCGCGGCGGTGGCCGCAGCTCGGCGCGGCTGACGGCGCCGATGGTCGCCGCCGGCGCGGTGGCCAGGAAGTGGCTGCGCGAACGCCACGGCACCACCTTCAGCGGCTGGATGAGCGCGCTGGGCGAGATCGAGATCCCGTTCGAGGACGCGTCGCAGATCCCGCTCAACCCCTTCTTCGCGCCCAACGCCGGCATCGTGCCGCGGCTGGAAGCGCACATGGACGCGCTGCGCAAGGCCGGCGACTCCTGCGGCGCGCGCATCGAGGTGCGCGCGACGAACGTGCCGGTGGGCCTGGGCGAGCCGCTGTTCGACAAGCTCGACGCCGACATCGCCTACGCGATGATGGGCATCAACGCCGTCAAGGGCGTGGAGATCGGCTCGGGCTTCGGCACCGTGGCCGAACGCGGCAGCGAACACGGCGACGAGCTCACGCCCGAAGGCTTCGCCAGCAACCACGCCGGCGGCGTGCTTGGCGGCATCAGCACCGGGCAGGAGCTCGTCGTGCGCCTGGCGATCAAGCCGACGAGCTCGATCCGGGTGCCGCGGCGTTCGATCGACCGCGCCGGCGCGCCGACGGTGGTGGAAACGCATGGCCGGCACGACCCCTGCGTCGGCATCCGCGCCACGCCGATCGCCGAGGCCATGCTGGCGCTCGTGGTGATGGACCACGCGCTGCGCCACCGTGCGCAATGCGGCGACGTGCAGCATGCACGGCCGCCCATTCCTGGGGCGGTGGCGGGCGCCGTGGCCGCTGGGGGTGGCTCGGCCGCGGACGAGGCCGCCTACCGCCGATGAAGAACCCCGCCTCCGCGCAAGGCGGGGTGCTGCTCCGGTTCGCTGCGGTCTCGGGCACCTACTTCGCGGCGATGGGCGTGTTCGCGCCTTATGCGCCGCTGTGGTTCCAGTCGCTCGGCATGTCCACGCTGGCCATCGGCGCCGTCTCGTCGCTGCAGAGCTGGACGCGCGTCTTCGCGCCGTACGCCTGGGGCTGGCTCGGCGACCACAGCGGCAAGCGCGTCGAGCTGATCCGCATCGCCGCCGCGGGCGCGGTGCTGTCGGCGCTGGCGTTGCTGGGCGTCAACGCGGCGCTGCCGGTGGCGGTGGTGACGGTCCTGCTGTTCATGGCCAACGGCGGCGTCGTGCCGCTTTACGAGGCGGCGCTGGCGCACCTGCTGGCCACCGGCCGCGGCATCGACCCGGCGCGCTACGGGCGCGTGCGCATGTGGGGCTCGATCGGCTTCATCTGCTCGGTGCTGGCCTGCGGGGCGCTTCTTCAGTGGCTCGGCATCGCTGCCTTTCCCTGGCTGGTGGCGGCGTTGAACGCGCTGCTGCTCGGCGCGGCGCTGCGCCTGCCGCCACAGCGCGACGAGTGGCACGACGACGCGACGCCGGCGCCGCCCGTGCTCGGCCGGCTGCGCCAGCCGGCGGTGGCGTGGTTCTTCGCCAGCATCTTCTTCACCGTGCTCGCGCACACGGCGATGTACGCCTTCATGTCGCTGTACCTCGTCGAGCTCGGCTACTCGAAGGCGGCGGTCGGCGCGTTGTGGGCCGTGGCCACCGGGGCCGAGATCGTGTTCTTCTGGCAGCAGGGGCGCTGGTTCCGGCGCCTCGCGACCGAGCGCTGGCTGCAGGTGGCGGCGGCCGCGACGGCGTTGCGCTTCGCCGCGGTGGCGGGTCTCGCCGCCTGGCCGCTCGTGCTGGTGCTGGCGCAGGTGGCACACGCACTGACCTTCGCCGCGCACCACGCCGCCTGCATCGACCTGGTGCAGCGGCACTTCCCGGGGCGGCTGCGTGGACGCGGCCAGGCGCTGTACACGATCCTCGGCTACGGCTTCAGCGGCGTGCTCGGCGGCGTGGCCGGCGGCTGGATCATCGAGCGGCTGGGTTATGCCGCCGTCTTCTGGGCCGCCGCCGGCGTCGCCACGCTGGCCCTCGGGTGCGGCTGGCAGGCGCAGCGCCTGGGGCGGCGGCTCCCGCATGCCGAACAAGACCCCCATGTGCAAGTGGCCGCTTCGCAGCCGTCCCGCAGCGAGAATGCACGCTGACCATGGCCGAGCAGCCCGACGACTCCATCGCCGCTGACGAGCCCGCCGGCGAGCCCGGGCGCGGCGGCGAGCGCGGTGCCGATGCCGGCCCCGAGACCGGCTCGAAGGGCGGCGCCGAGGGCGAAGCCGGCCGGCCCAAGGCCAAGGCGAAAGCGCGCCGCGTGCACTCCACGCAGTGGCGGGTGCGCGCGGCGGTGTACCTGACCTTCCTGCTCGTCGCCGCGCTGGCGGCGCTGGAGGCCTGGAACAGCGTCTCGATGAACGAGCGTGCACACCGCGAGGCGGCGCTGCAGCAGCGCGTGACCGAGGCGCGGGTCGAGGCCTACGAGCTGGCGCAGCAGGCCGCCGCGGTGCTGACGCAGCCCTCGCAGCGTGAACGCGCGCTGACGCTGCTCGGCCGCCGCGTCGGCCACGCCGCCGCCGCCATGCCGGTGATCGAGCAGATGCTCGGCCGCGAGCTCGCCGACCCCGAGGTGCGCAAGCGCTTCGACGCGTGGAAGCTGGCGCACGAGAAGCTGCGCGAGCGGCTGTCGGGCTTCGTCGGCCCCGGCATCCCCGGCGAGCCCGAGGCCGTGGAGGCGGCGATGCGCGCCGTCTCCGCCGAGGCCGAGGCCGCCGCCACCAGCGCCGAGTCGCTGGCCGAGACGCTGGCCGGCATGCACAAGCGCTCCACCAGCCGCGCCGAGACGATCGTCTGGGCGCAGGTCGGCCTGCTCGTGCTCATGCTGTTGCTGCTGGCGCTGCTCGTCATCGAGCCGATGGTGCGATCGGTGGACCGCCGCATGGCGAGCGCGCGCACGCTCGCCGGGCCGCTGCGCCGGCTGGCGCTGGTGCCGGAGGTCACGTCGTCGCTGGTGCTCATCACCGACCGCCACGACCGCATCCGCTGGAGCAACGCCGCGTTCACGCAGCTCGTCGGCTGGCGCTACGACGAGGTGCGCCACGGCCTGCCCGCCGAGGTGCTGCGCCACCCCGAGGCCGACGCCGAAGCGCTGCGCGCGCTGCGCGAGGCCGTGGCGCAGGGCCGGCCGCTGCGCCAGCAGAGCCTGCACCGGCGCAAGGACGGCTCCGACCTGTGGCTCGACCTCGAGCTGAAGCCGCTGCGCGACGGCACCGGCAAGGTGCGCGGCTACATGTACCTGGGCAGCGACATCACCGAGCGCGTGGCCGAGCAGGCACGCATGCGGCTGCAGTGGCTGGCGCTGCCGGTGGGCGTGCTCGTGCACGCGCCGGATGGCCTGGTTGTCGACGCCAACCGCGAGGCCGAGCGGCTGCTCGGCACCACCCGCGACGAGCTCGTCGGCCGGCGCCTGCCCGACAACGGCTGGCGCTTCGTGCGCGGCGACCTCACGCTGTGCCAGAGCGCCGACCTGCCGGCCGAGCGCACGCTGCGCGAACGCATGCCGCTCATCGGCGAGGTGCTCGGCCTGCGCCAGGCCGACGGCGGCCTGCGCTGGCTGCTCGTCAACTCGCAACTGCAGATCGGCATGGGCGGCGCCGTCACCGAGGTGCTGGTGAGCCTGGCGGACATCACCGGGCGCTTCGAGGCGACGCGAGCGAGGCCGGTGGCGGTGGCCTGAGCGGCCGCGCCACGCGCCGCTGTTCACCGTGGCCGGCGAGCAGTGGCGTGCGGGCGCGGGCGTCGGCCCGGTCAGGCGCGGCCCTGGGGCGCCTGCGGGCCGGCCGGTCCGTGCCCGGCCGTCGCGGGCCTTTGCAGCTCATCGCCCCAAGTCGGCGGTTCATCGCAACCGCGTCAACCTGCCACGCAGGGCTCCTACACTGCGGCCCGCCCGATGCCGGACGGATCCCGGCGGGCGGAGGACGGAGGAAGCGGCAATGGCGAAGAAGAAATGGCTCGTGGGCGGCACCGTGGTGCTGCTGGTGGCGGGCCTCGGCGGTGCCTGGATGGGCGGCGCGTTCAAGGGCACGCCGCTGCCGGCGCCGCCGGCGCTGGCCTTCGGCAAGGACAAGGACAAGAAGAAGCCGGAGGTGCCGCTGGAGTTCGTCGCCCGCGAGGTCGTGCAGCCGACGATGGCGCGGCTGCCGACCGTCATCGACTTCTCCGGCCCGCTCGTGGCACCGCAGACGGCGGTGCTGCGCGCCCGTGCCAGCGGCACGCTGGTGGAGCTGCGCGTCGCCGAGGGCCACCGTGTCGCCACGGGCCAGCTGCTCGGCCGCATCGACCTGGCCGACGTGACGAGCCGCGTCGCCGAGCGGCGCGCGATGCTCGAGTCGGCCCGCGCCGCGCTCGAGCAGGCCGAACGCACGCACGCCAGCAACGAGCGGCTGGCGCAGCAGAACTTCATCTCGCCGATCGCGATGGAGAACTCGCGCGCGGCGCTCGAGACGGCGCGCGCCAACCTCGACGCGGCGCAGGCCGCGCTCGAGACGACGCGCGTGGCGATGCGCGACGCCACGCTGACGGCGCCGATCGCCGGCATCGTCGCCAGGCGACACGTGCTGCCGGGCGAGAAGGTGAGCCCGGAGCAGCAGGTGCTGACGATCGTCGACATCCGCACGCTCGAGCTGGCCGGCACGGTCGGCACGCACGAGGTGGGGCGGCTGAAGCCCGGCCTGCCGGTGCAGGTGCAGGTCGAAGGCGTGGCCGAGGCGGCGGCCGGGCGCATCGCGCGCATCGCACCGGCCGCGGAGCCCGGCACGCGCTCGATCGGCGTGACGATCGAGCTGCCGAACCCGAAGGAGGTGCTGCGCGCCGGCCAGTACGCGATCGCGCGCGCCACGCTCGCCGACGACACCGAGCGCCTGACCTTGCCGAGCACGGCCGTGGGCAACACCGCCGGCCAGGACCACGTGTGGGTGATCGAGAACGGCACGCTGGCGCGCCGCGCCGTCACGGTGGGCCGGCGCGACCCGCGCGAGGGCCGCGTCGAGGTGCTGGCCGGCGTGACACCGGCCAGCGTCGTGCTCTCGGCGCGCTTCGACAACCTGCGCGAAGGGGCGAAGGCGAGCGTCGTGGCGACGAAGAGCGCGCCGGTGGCGTCCGCCGCGGCGTCGACGCCCAGCCTGCGCTGAACCTTGGCTCCCTCTCCCGCGCCGCGGGAGAGGGCGGGGGGTGAGGGTCGCCGCCGCACCGTCACCCCAACCCTCTCCCGTACCAGGAGGCGAAGCCTGCGGCTTCGCGGGCGGGAGAGGCAGAGGAGACCTCCATGTGGATCACCCGCGTCTCGATCAACAACCCCGTCTTCGCCACGATGATGATGGTGGCGCTGACGGTGCTGGGCCTCTTCGCCTACGGCAAGCTGGGCGTCGAGCAGATGCCCGACATCTCGCCGCCGGCGGCCTTCGTCGACGTGCGCTACCCCGGTGCCAGCCCCGAGGCGGTGGAGCGCGAGGTCACCAAGCTCATCGAGGAGGCGCTCAACAGCATCGCCGGCGTCAAGCGCATCGTCTCGCGCAGCTTCGAAGGCCGCAGCCAGACGAGCGTGGAGTTCACGCTCAACGCCGACATGAGCCGCGCGATGCAGGACGTGCGCGACCGCATCGCCGCCGTGCAGGCGGCCTTCCCGCGCGACGCCAAGGCGCCGCTCATCAGCCGCTTCGACAACGAGAACAGCAACCCGGTGGTCAACCTGGCGCTGCTGTCGCCTTCGCGCAGCGCACGCGAGCTGTCGATCCTCGGCGAGTACACGGTGGGCAAGCGGCTGCAGCGCGTCGAAGGCGTGGCGCGCGTGGACATCAACGGCCTGCAGCAGCGCGAGGTGCGCGTCGACCTCGACGCGGCGCGCCTGCGCGCCTACGGCGTGACGCCGGCGCAGATCGCCGCGGCGCTGCGCGAGGCCAACGCCGACGAGCCGGTGGGCCTGCTGACGAACACCGTGCAGGACACGCTGCTGCGGGTGGAGGGCCGCGTGCGCGACCCGCGCCGCTTCGCCGAGGTCGTCGTGGCGCACCGCAACGGCCTGCCGCTGACGCTGGGCGACCTCGGCACGCTGGTGGAGCGCGAGCGCGAGCCCGACACGCTGGCGCGCATCAACGGCCAGCGTGCCATCAACTTCAACATCTTCAAGCAGCAGGACGCCAACATCGTCGCCACCGGCGAAGCCGTCAAGCTCGCGGTGGAGGAGATCCGCAAGAGCCTGCCGCCGGACGTCGAGCTGCGCCTCATCTACGCCAACAGCGACTGGGTCAAGGGCTCGCTGAAGGGCCTGCAGCACACGCTGATCGAAGGGGCGCTGCTGACGGTGGCCATCGTCTTCCTGTTCCTGCACAGCTGGCGCAGCACCGTCATCACCGGGCTGACGCTGCCGATCGCCGTCATCTCCAGCTTCATCGCCGTCTACGCCTTCGGCTTCACGCTGAACTTCATGACGATGATGGCGCTCTCCTTGTGCATCGGCCTCCTGATCGACGATGCCATCGTCGTGCGCGAGAACATCGTGCGTCACGTGGCGATGGGCAAGGACCATCTCACGGCGGCGCGCGAAGGCACCGACGAGATCGGCCTGGCGGTGATGGCCACGACCTTCGCCATCTGCGCCGTGTTCGTGCCGGTGGCGTTCATGGGCGGCATCGTCGGCAAGTTCTTCTATCCATTCGGCATCACCGTCGTCGTGGCCGTGCTCGTGAGCCTGTTCGTCAGCTTCACGCTCGACCCGATGCTCTCTTCGATCTGGCGCGACCCGCCGTCGGCGCACCTGAAGAGGATGTGGGGCATCGGCCACGCCATCCGCGCCACCGACCGCGGCATGGACTGGCTGCACGCGGCCTACGAGCGGCTGATCCGCTGGGCCTTCAGCACGCGCCGCTGGACGCTGCCGTGGCCGACCTTCGGCCGGCCGTTCGATGCCAACAACCGGCGCGACCGCACCCGCCCGCGCCGCTGGCGGCTGGCGTCGATCACGCCGCGCGGCGTGGTCATGGGCGTCGGCGTGCTGAGCTTCGTCGCCGCGCTGGGCCTCGCGCCGCTGGTGGGCAGCGAGTTCATCCCGCAGACCGACCAGGGCTTCACGCAGCTGTCGATCCGCATGTCCACCGGCTCGAGCCTGGAGCGCAGCGACGCCAAGGTGCGCCAGGTGGAAGAGATCGTCGCCAGCTTCCCCGAGGTGAAGAACATCGCCACCAGCGTGGGCGGCACCGGCAACGGCCTGTCGGTGGGGCGCAACCAGGCGTCGATCAACATCGGCCTCGTCGACCGGCGCGAGCGCAAGCGCACGCAGAAGCAGGTGGAGGACGCCATCCGCGAGAAGATCGCCGGCATCCCGGGCATCGACGTGTCGGTCGGTTTCGACCGGCCGATCTACGTCGCCATCCTCGGCAGCGACTCCGACGGCCTGGCGCAGCTGGCGCGCGACTTCGCCGAGAAGGTCAAGAAGATCCCCGGCATCACCGATGTCGAGCTGTCGGTGAAGCCGGGCCTGCCGACCTACGCCATCCGCCTGAAGCCGGGCGCCGTGCGCGAGCTCGGCCTCACCGCGCCGCAGCTCGCCTCGAGCCTGCGCGCCTACGTCAACGGCGAGGTCGCCACCTACTGGACGACACCCACCGGCGACCAGGTCGAGGTGCTGCTGCGCCTGCCCGAGGGGCAGCGCGAGCGCGTCGACCAGCTGCGCGGCCTGCCCGTGGCCTTCTCGGGCAATGGGGCGCCGAACGGCGGTGGCGTCGGCACGCCGATCACGCTGGACAGCGTGGCGACGATCGAGCCGGTGGTGAACCCCGAGGTGATCCGCCGCCAGAACCTGCAGCGGCGCGAGGCGCTCTTCGCCGGCGTGCAGGGGCGGCCGTCGGGCGACGTCGGCGCCGACGTGCAGAAGCTGATCAAGGAGACGCAGCTGCCGCCCGGCTACAGCTTCGACGTCGGCGGCCAGACGCGCGAGCAGCAGGAAGCCTTCGCGGCGATGCTGGGCGCGATGGCGCTGGCGGTGATCTTCATCTACATCGTGCTGGCCAGCCAGTTCGGCAGCTTCCTGCAGCCGATCGCCATCATGGCCAGCCTGCCGCTGTCGCTCATCGGCGTGATGCTCGCGCTGCTGTTGTGGCGCAGCACGCTGAACGTGTTCTCGATGATCGGCCTGGTGATGCTGATGGGCCTGGTGACGAAGAACGCCATCCTGCTGGTGGACTTCGCCAACCAGGCGCGCAAGGCCGGCGCCACGGTGGCCGAGGCGCTGCTGCAGGCGGGCCTGATCCGCATGCGGCCGATCATCATGACGACCGCGGCGATGGTCTTCGGCATGCTGCCGCTGGCGCTGGCGCTGAACGACGGCGGCGAGATCCAGGCGCCGATGGGCCGCGCCATCATCGGCGGCGTCATCACGTCGACGCTGCTGACGCTGGTGGTGGTGCCCGTGCTGTACAGCTACCTCGTGCGCGAGCGGCGGGCGAAGGTTGCGGCGGCGGCGCAGACGGCCGTGGCGGCGGGCGGCGGCGCGGTGTTGCCGCCGGGGGCGCCGGCGGATCGGGCGTAGTGGCTGTGTTCGCGGGTGCCATGCCCTGAGCGGCCCCACGGCGTCGGCCCGGCGCGCCGTGATGGTGAAACGCCCACTGCCTCTTTGCGAACGCCGGGCGCAGTCGCGGGCCTGGGATGCTCAGCACTCGTCTTGCACGACAACGCGCCCGATGGCCCGCCACGTCCTCCCGATGGCTCCTTCGGGCGATGGCACCGGCCGCCCCGCGGCCGAGCATCACACCCTGTCGCCGCGACCTGCCGGCACGCACAACAGGAGCCCCACCATGAAGACCATCGCCCAGGACACGCGACCCGCAAGCGGCCCCGGCGGCGCCGGCGCGCCGCCCGTCGCACCGCGCTTCGACCTCTACACCGGCATCCACAAGGCCATCCGCCAGGGCAGCGGCGAGCTGATGTCGCAGCTCGGTGCGCTGGACGCCGACGACGACGCCGAGGTCGACGCCGCCACGGCCGCGCTGCTCGCCTTCTGCGCCCAGCTGCGCGCGCACGTCAGCCACGAGAACCGCTTCATCCACCCGGCGATGGAGGCGCGCCGCCCCGGCAGCGCCGCCCAGGTGGCCGGCGAGCATGAGGACCACCTGGCGTCGATCGACGCGCTGGAAAGCGAGGCGCGGGCGCTGGCGGCCACGCCGGCGCTGGAGCGCCGCGTGCCGGCGCTGCGCCTGTATCGCCACTTCGCCCTCTTCACGGCCGAGAACTTCGAGCACATGCACCACGAGGAAACGGCGCACAACGCCGTGCTGTGGGCCGCTTACGGCGACGACGAGCTGCTGGCCATCGAGCACGCCATCATCGGCGCGCAGACGCCCGAGTCGATGGCCGGCTGGCTGCACTGGTTCGGCCCGGCGCTGGCCACCGCCGAGCTGGCGCCGCTGCTCGCCGGCGCACGCGCCGGCATGCCGGCCGAGGTGTTCGAAGGCCTGATGGCGCAGATGGCCCGGCGCCAGTCGCCCGAGCGCCACTGCCGCGTCCGCGCCGCGGTCGACGCGCTGTCGGCAACCCAGGCGGCCTGACCGCCAGGCCACGCCGCGCATCCACCGCCGCCGTCCTCACGTACGGCGCCCGGGGAGGGAAACCCCCGGCGCGCCGCGACGGCGCGCGCTTCGCCACCCTGTCAGCCTCAACACGGGAAGTCCGATGACCCCCAGGCCCTGGATCCGCTGGATCCTCATGTCCGTGGCCACGCTCGCGGCCGTTGCCGCAGCGGCCGTTGCCGCCGGTGTCTGGCTCGGCGAGCGCAAGATGGCGCGCCGCGTCGATGTCGCCGCGGTCCCCGTGCCGCTGCCCACCGACGCCGCGGCGCTGCAGCGCGGCCGCTACCTCTTCGAGACCCGCGCCTGCACCGACTGCCATGGCCACGACGGCGCCGGCCGCGTGCTGGTGGACAAGGGCGGGTTGAAGATCGCCGGCCCGCACATCGGCAACGGCCGCGGCAGCGTGACGGCGCGCTACGACACCGTCGACTGGGTGCGCGCCATCCGCCACGGCGTGGCCCCGGGCGGGCGGCCGCTGCTCGTCATGCCGAGCGAGGACTACAACCGGCTCACCGACGCCGACCTCGGCGCGATGGTGGCCTACCTCAAGCAGCTGCCCGCCGCACCGGCGCGCGAAGGCAGCGGGAGCGCAGTGGTGCAGCTGCCGCTGCCGATGCGCGTGCTGTACGGCTTCGGCGCCATCACCGATGCGGCATCGAAGATCGACCACTCGCGGCCGCCCGAGCAGCCGGTGCCCGAAGGGGCCACCGTCGAGCACGGCCGCTACGTGGCGCAGATGTGCATCGGCTGCCACGGCGAGGGGTTCGGCGGTGGCAAGGTGCCCGGGGGCCCGCCCGACTGGCCGGCGGCGGCCAACCTGACGCCCGGCGAGGGCAGCGCGATGGCGCGCTACGCCGACGCGGCCGCCTTCGCGCGCATGATGCGCAGCGGCCAGCGGCCCGACGGCAGCCGCGTCGCCGTCATGCCCTTCGAGGCGCTGAAGGGCATGAGCGACGTGGATCTGGAGGCGATGTATCGCTTCCTGCGCACGCTGCCGGCGCGGCCGATGGGTTCCCGCTGAGCGGCGCCGGGTGCCGGTGTGGCGCGGCGGCCCACTAGGCTTTTCCCTATGCATGCCGCGGCCCATCTGTTCCATGCTGGAACGACACGGGGCCGGGCCTTCCGTTCGCGGCACGTTTGCGGCAACGTCGCCGGCGAAGGCGGCGCGCGCGGTCCCCGCGGGCGCCTGCCGCCGGAAGCCCCTCAGCTCCCGAACCGCTCGGCTCCCGCCATCCACAACCGCCACACACCGGAGACAACGCCATGGGCGCGATCACCCTGAAGGTCAACGGCAGCACCGTCACCCGCGAGGTCGGGCCGCAGACGCTGCTGTCGGAGTTCATCCGCGAGGAGCTGCGCCTCACCGGCACGCACATCGGCTGCGACACCGCGCAGTGCGGCGCCTGCACCGTGCACGTGGACGGCGTGGCGGTGAAGAGCTGCAACATGCTGGCCGTGCAGGCCGCCGGCAAGAGCCTCACGACCATCGAGGGCCTGGCCGCCGCCGACGGCACGCTGCACCCGATGCAGGCCGCGTTCAGGGCCTGCCACGGCCTGCAGTGCGGCTTCTGCACCCCGGGCATGGTGATGAGCGCGGTGGACCTGGTGAAGAACCACGGTGTCAAGAGCGAGGCGCAGGTGCGCGAGGCACTCGACGGCAACCTTTGCCGCTGCACCGGCTACCACAACATCGTCAAGGCGGTGATGGAAGGCGCGAAGGCGATGGCCTGAGGCCGGCCCGAGCGCTCGACAAGCACGCACCACCGCAACGATTGCAGACATCCCCAGGAGCCTCACCATGAACGCACGCCAGGGTTTCGTCGGCCAGAAGGTCGAGCGCCGCGAAGACGCGCGCTTCCTCACCGGCCGCGGCCAGTACACCGACGACATCACGCTGCCCGGCCAGACCTATGGCGTGTTCGTGCGCTCGCCGCACGGCCACGCCCGCATCAGGAAGCTCGACACGAAGGCCGCCGCCGCCGCGCCCGGCGTGCTCGGCATCTTCACCGGCGAGCACTTCAAGGCCGTCGGCGGCCTGCCGTGCGGCTGGCTCATCAACAGCCTCGACGGCAAGCCGATGGTGGAACCCAAGCACCCGGTGCTTGCCGACGGCAAGGTGCGCTACGTCGGCGACCGCGTCGCGCTCGTCGTCGCCGAGACGCTCGAGCAGGCCAAGGCGGCCGCGGCGATGGTCGACGTCGACTACGAGGAGCTGCCCGCCGTCGTCGATGCGGCCAAGGCCGTCGGCTTCAAGGCCGCCGTGCACGACGAGGCGCCGAACAACCAGTGTTACCACTGGGGCATCGGCGACAAGGACGGCGTCGACGCGGCGATCAAGGGCGCGGCGCACGTCACGAAGCTCTCGTTCCGCAACAACCGGCTCATCCCCAACGCCATCGAGCCGCGCGCCGCCAACGCCAGCTACGACGTCAACGCCGACAGCTACACGCTGTACGTGGCGAACCAGAACCCGCACGTCGAGCGCCTGCTGATGTGCGCCTTCGTGCTCGGCATCCCCGAGCACAAGATGCGCGTCGTGGCGCCCGATGTCGGCGGCGGCTTCGGCAGCAAGATCTACCTCTACGGCGAGGAGACGGCGCTCGTCTTCGCCAGCAAGCAGATCAAGCGGCCGATCAAGTGGACGGCCGACCGCAGCGAGGCGTTCCTGTCCGACGCGCACGGCCGCGACCACGTCACCACCGCCGAGCTGGCGCTGGACAAGGACGGCCGCTTCCTCGCGCTGCGCGCCAACACCACGGCCAACCTCGGCGCCTATCTGTCCACCTTCGCCAGCTGCATCCCGACGATCCTGCATGCCACGTTGCTGGCCGGGCAGTACAAGACGCCGAAGATCTGGTGCGAGGTGACAGCAGTGTTCACCAACACCGCGCCGGTGGACGCCTACCGCGGCGCCGGCCGGCCCGAGGCCACCTACCTCGTCGAGCGCCTGGTCGAGACGGCGGCCACCGAGATGAAGCTCGACCCGGCGGAGATCCGCCGCCGCAACTTCATCACCGAGTTCCCGTACGCCACGCCGGTGGGCCTGACCTACGACACCGGCGACTACAACGCGACGCTGAAGCGCGCCGTCGAGCTGGCCGACGTCGCCGGCTTCGGCAAGCGCAAGGCCGCCAGCGAGGCCAAGGGCCTGGCGCGCGGCATCGGCTACGCCTGCTACATCGAGGCCTGCGGCATCGCGCCGAGCTCGGTGGCCGGGGCGCTGGGCGCGCGCGCCGGCCTGTTCGAGGCCGGCGAGGTGCGCGTGCACCCCACCGGCAAGGTCACCGTCTTCACCGGCAGCCACAGCCACGGCCAGGGGCACGAGACGACCTTCGCGCAGGTGGTGGCCGACAAGCTCGGCATCCCGATGGAAGACGTCGACATCCAGCACGGCGACACCGGCAAGATCCTGTTCGGCATGGGCACCTACGGCAGCCGCTCGATCGCGGTGGGCGGCACGGCGATCGTGAAGGCGCTGGACAAGATCATCACGAAGGGGCGCAAGATCGCCGCGCACCTGATGGAGGCGGCCGACAGCGACGTCGTCTTCGAAGGCGGCCAGTTCAAGGTGGCCGGCACCGACAAGGCGGTGCCGTTCGCGAGCGTCGCGCTCACCGCCTACGTGCCGCACAACTTCCCGCACGACAAGCTCGAGCCGGGCCTCAACGAGAACGCCTTCTACGACCCGAGCAACTTCACCTTCCCGGCCGGCAGCTACATCTGCGAGGTGGAGGTGGACAAGGCCACCGGCGCCGTGCGCATCGACCGCTTCACCGCGGTGGACGACTTCGGCAACGTCATCAACCCGATGATCGTCGAGGGCCAGGTGCACGGCGGCCTGGTGCAGGGCATCGGCCAGGCGTTGCTCGAGCACGGCGTGTACGACGACGGCAGCGGCCAGCTGCTTTCCGGCAGCTACATGGACTACGCGATGCCGCGCGCCGACGACATGCCCAGCTTCCAGGTCGAGACGGTGAAGGGCACGCCCTGCATGCACAACCCGCTCGGCGTGAAGGGCTGCGGCGAAGCGGGGGCCATCGGCTCGCCGCCGGCGGTGATCAACGCCATCTGCAATGCGCTCGGCGTGAAGGACGTGCCGATGCCGGCCACGCCGCACACGGTGTGGAAGGCGGCCCGCGCCGCCGCCTGAAGCGCGCCGCGAGAACAGACCAAGGAGCAAGCGACATGCAAGCGTTCCAGTACAGCACCCCCGGCTCGGTGGCCGACGTCAAGGCCGCGCTCGCCGCCGGCGCGCAGGCGCTGGCCGGCGGCCAGAGCCTCATCGCGGCGATGAAGCTCGGCCTCAATTCGCCCGAGAAGCTCGTCGATCTCGGCGGCGTCAAGGAGCTGCGCGGCATCACGGTGTCCGGCGGCACGGTGAAGATCGGCGCGATGACCACGCACGCCGAGGTGGCGGCCAGCGCCGACGTGAAGAAGGCGATTCCGGCGCTCGCGGCACTCGCCGGTGGCATCGGCGACCGGCAGGTGCGCAACCGCGGCACCATCGGCGGCAGCGTCGCCAACGCCGACCCGGCGGCCGACTACCCGGCGGCGCTGGTGGGCCTGGGCGCCACGGTGCACACCGACCAGCGCGAGATCGCGGCGGACGACTTCTTCAAGGGCCTGTTCGAGACGGCGCTCAAGCCCGGCGAGCTGATCACCGCGGTGAGCTTCCCCGTGCCGGAGAAGGCGGGCTGGCAGAAGTTCAAGCAGCCGGCGTCGCGCTTCTCGCTGGTGGGCGTGTTCGTCAGCAAGGGGCCCAAGGGCGTGCGCGTGGCGGTCACCGGCGCGGGGCCGAGCGTGTTCCGTGCGGCCGATCTCGAGAAGCGCCTGTCGGGCAGCTGGTCGGGCTCGGCGCTGCAGGGTGCGACGGTGAAGGCCGACGGCCTGAACAGCGACCTGCACGGCTCGGCCGAGTACCGCGCGGCGCTGATCCCGGTGCTGGCGGCGCGGGCGGTGGGCTGAGGTGGCCGGCGGGGCCGCGCAGGCGGTGCCCGCCGCTGCCACGACAATGCCGGCCGTGACATCGACCACCGACCCGACGACGGCCCAGGCCCTCCCTGCCGACATCGACGACACGCTGGCCCGCCTGGCCGCGCACGACTACGTGGCCGACCGGCGGCTGGCCACCGTGGTCTTCCTCGCGCTCCGGCTCGAACGGCCGCTGTTCCTCGAAGGCGAACCCGGCACCGGCAAGACCGAGATCGCACGCACGCTGGCGGCGATGCTCGGCCGGCCGCTGATCCGGCTGCAGTGCTACGAGGGGCTCGACCTCGCCGGCGCCGCCTACGAGTGGAACTATGCGCGGCAGATGCTGGAGATCCGGCTCGCGGAAGCGGCGGGCGGCGGCGCGGCCGGCAACGCCGGAAGCACGGGCAGCACCGGCAAGGGCGGCGCGGCGCTGCAGGCCTCGCAGCTCTTCGACGAACGTTTCCTCATCAAGCGCGCGCTGCTCGACGCCATCGACCCGGCGCGCCCGGTGCCGCC
>JAHCKS010000140.1 GCA_026125665.1 Rubrivivax sp. | reverse complement strand
CCCGCCCCCACCGTCGCGCAGCTCGTCGACGCCGCGCTCGCCGCCGGCCGCGAGTGGCTTACCGAGCCCGAGGCCAAGCAGCTGCTCGCCGCCTGCGGCGTGCCGGTGGTGCCCACGCGCACCGTCATCGCCTCGCCGATCGCCGCCGCGGCGGCGGCCACGGCGCTCGGCTTCCCGGTGGTGCTGAAGATCCTCGCCCCCGAGATCACGCACAAGAGCGACGTCGGCGGCGTCGTGCTCGACCTGCACTCCGCCGCCGAGGTGGCCGAGGCCGCCTCGCACATGCTGGCACGCGTGGCCACGCGCCGGCCCGGCGTGCACATCGACGGCTTCACGCTGCAGCCGATGGTGCGCCGGCCGCGCGCGCTGGAGCTGATCGCCGGCACGCATGTCGACTCCCTCTTCGGCCCGGTCATCCTCTTCGGTGCCGGCGGCACGCGCGTGGAAGTGGTGGCCGACCGCGCCGTCGCGCTGCCGCCGCTGAACGAGCCGCTGGCGCGCGCGCTGGTGGCCCGCACGAAGGTCGCGAAGCTGCTCGCCGGCTGGCGCGACGTGCCGCCGGCCGATGCGGCGGCGCTGCACGGCACGCTGATCGCGCTGGCCCGCCTCGTCGCCGACGAGCCGCGCATCGCCGAGCTCGACATCAACCCGCTGCTCGCCGACGCCGACGGCGTCATCGCGCTCGACGCGCGCGTGCGCGTCAGCGCCGCGGCACCGGGCGGCGCGGCGCGCTTCGCCATCCGCCCCTACCCGGCCGAGCTGACCGAGTCGTACGTGTGGGACTCGCCGACCGGGCCGCGCACGGTGACGATCCGCGCGGTCCGCCCGGAGGACGAGGCACGCCACCTCGACCTGCTCGAACGCACGACCCCCGAGGACATCCGGCTGCGCATCTTCTATTCGCGCCGCAGCATCGAGCGCACCGAGCTCGCGCGCCTGACGCAGATCGACTACGAGCGCGAGATGGCCTTCGTCGCCGTCACCGACGTGCCGCCCGGCACCGGCCCGGGCGGCGGCGACGCGGAGACCCTGGGTGTCGTGCGCACCGTCACCGACCCCGACAACCAGGAGGCGGAGTTCGGCATCCTCGTGCGCAGCGACCTGCAGGGCGCACGCCTCGGCCGCCGGCTGCTGACGAAGATCGTCGACTACCAGCGCGGCCGCGGCACGAAGCGCATCTCCGCGACCGTGCTGCGCGAGAACACGCGCATGCTGGCGCTGGCCAAGGACCTGGGCATGCGGCAGGAGACGGCGCACGACGAGCCGGGCACGGTGCGGGTGGTGATGGAGCTCTGAGGATCCCAGGCCCATGGCCGCGCTTGGCGTTCGCGAAGAATCCATGGGCGTGCCACGATCACGGCGCGCCGGGCCGATGCCGTGGGGCCGCTCAGGGCATGGCACCCGAACACACGACGAGAGACCGCGGAAGCGCCACCGTCGCCGCCGCGCCTCGGGTGCCATGCCCTGAGCGGCCCCACGGCACCGGCCCTCGACGTGCCTTGGTGGCACCCGGGCGGGCGGTGATCGGGGGACTCGCAACGCCGTGCAGCGATCGGGTGCGCCCGGGTGAAGACCACGAGCGCTCGAGCAAGTCCGAGGTCGTGGGGGGCCGCTCAGGGCTTGGCACCCGAGGCGCGGCTGCCGACCTTCGAGCGCATGCGGCGGTGCGTCGTGTGTTCGGGTGCCAAGCCCTGAGCGGCCCCCGCGGCCTCGGACTTGCGCGCCGCGATTCCGCATGAAGGAAGGTTCGTTTCTTGAGAGCGCGACCGCCGACCCTCGTCACCCCGCCGCCAGGCGCCACGCCCCGGCCGCGTCACGCAGGCGCAGCGAGAGGTGCAGTGCCAGGTTGCGGTAGATCTGCGCCGCGAGCTCGGGCTCGTCGTGCTGCAGCTCGTGCAGCAGGCCCACCGGCAGCTCGTACACCGTGCTCGGCACGTCGGCCAGCGCGTCGGCCGTGCGGCCCCCGCCGTCGAGCACGGCGGTCTCGCCGAAGCACATGCCGGGCGAGAAGCTGACGAAACGCTGGCCGCGATCGTGGTCGAGCACGCTCACCGAGCCCTCGGCCAGCAGGAACAGCGAGCGGCCGGGGTCGCCCTGCGCGAACAGGCGCTCGCCGGCGGCGAGCCGGCGAGGCACGAGTCGCGGCACGAGCTGCGCCACCCGCTCCGCAGCCACGCCGTCGAGCAGCATGTTGCCTTCGGGCGGCACGGCCAGCGTCGCGAGGTCCGCCTGCGCCGCCTGCAGCAGCGCGAGCTCGGCCGCCTCGATGGCGTGGTCGGTGTCGGCGTGCAGCGGCCACGGCGCGCCGTCCGCCGCGTGGCCGTCGGCCTGCAGCACGCCTTGCGCCTGCAGCGCGCGGCCGTGCCGGTTGTCCGGCGTCACGCCGGCCAGCAGCATGGTGGTGCCCTCGCGCGCGAGTCGCGCACGCAGCTGCGCCAGGCCGACGGCGCCCGACGCGTCCACCGTGCTCACGCGGCGCAGGTCGAGCACGAGGAAGCCGGGGGGCGCGCTGCGCACTTCGTGCGCGGCGGCAGGCGGCGTCGCGCCGGGTACCGGCGCGGCACGCAGCGCGCCTTCGTGCGCCGCCAGCCACGCCTCCTGCGCCAGCCGGTCGACGTTGCCGAAGAAGAGCGCGCCCTCGAGCTCGATGACGGCGATGCGCGGCCGCAGCTGCGCGAGCCGCTCCTCGAGCGCCACGGGATAGACCCGCCGGCTCGGGATCTCGGCGGCCGTGTAGCGCAACCGCACCAGCGAGCGGTTCATCGCCCGCACGAAGATCAGCATCGACAGCAGCACGCCGGCGCCGACGGCGGCGACGAAACCGGCCACCAGCGTGACGCCGCAGACCACGCCGACGACGGCGAGGCTCCACTGCGTCTCCGGCGTGCGCTCGCCGCGCCACCACTGCGCCACCAGCCGCCGTGTCCAGTGGTCGACCAGTCCCCACGCGAGCATCACGACGATGCCGCCCACCACCGCCAGCGGCACGTGGGCGATGAGCGGCAGCGTCAGCGCGAAGGCGAGCGCCAGGAACACGCAGCCGAGCAGCGCCGCACGCCAGCTGCGGCCGCCGCCGGCGAACGTCGTCATCGCGCGCAGGCGCAGGTAGATCACCGGCAGGCCGGCGAGCAGGCCGCTCACGATGTTCGCCGCCCCGAGCGCGACGAGCTCGCGGTTCACCGACGTGCGGCGGTTCGTGTGCTGGTCCACCGCCGCGATGTTGAGCGCCGACTCGAGCGCGCCGATCAGGGCCAGCAGCCCGGCCGTCGCGGCCAGCGTCGGCGCGTGGCGGGCGATCACCGCCCAGACGGTGCCGTCGGCCAGCCGCACCAGCGGATGCGGCTCGGGCCATGCCAGGCCCATCGAGCCGAAAGCCGGCAGCGCGAAGGCGCCGGTGACCCCGGCGGCGCCGGCCGCGCCGCCCAGCGCCTGCGCGCCGAGCACGACCAGCGTGCCGAACACGAGCGCGACGAGTGCCGCGGGGGCGCGTGGCCAGCGGCGCTGCACGGTCCAGCCGATCGCCGCCGTCGCCAGCGCCGCGACGAGCGCCGGCCACTGCCACTGCGCGAACGCGGCGACACCCTGCCGCGCCAGCACCTCCGCCGCGATGCCGAGCAGCACCGGCAGCTGCGCCGCCACCATCAGCACCGCCACGCCGTTCATGAACCCGGCCAGCACCGGCTGCGGCACGTAGCGCACCAGCGCGCCGGCGCGCAGCAGCCCGAGCAGCACCAATCCCGCGCCGCCGGCCGCCACGGCGCGCGCGGCCGCCGCGAACAGCAGCGCCAGGCCGCCGGGCGTGGCCGGCTGCATCGCCGGGTCCTGCACCAGCCGCGCGACGCAGGCGCCGAGCAGCAGCGCCGCCGACGAGCTCGGCGCCGCGGTCGGCAGCACGCTGCGCCCGAGCAGCACGTAGGCCAGGGCCCCCAGCACCACCGCCACCACGGTGGCCATCAGCGCAGCCGGCCGCGCCGCCGCCCCGGCCACGCCGAAGGCCACGAGGCCGAAGCTCAACGCCAGCGGCAGCAGCGCCGCCGTGGCGTTGAGTGCACCGAGCGCCTCGCGCCCCCAGGGCGCGACGGGCGCGGCGCGGGCCGTCTCCTTCAACGGCCGCCGGCCGCCGCCGGTGCGGTGGCGGGGTCGAGCCGCGCCCGCACCGTGGCCCAGTGCGGGACATGGTGCACGAGCCGCTCGCGCGCCGCGGCGTCGCCCAGCTGCGCGAGCTGCTCGTCGAGCCGCTCGCGCAGGTGCTGCAGCACTTCGGCGGCGCGGGCATCACCGCACGCCTGCAGCACCTCCAGGCAGGCCAGCAACGCCTCGGGCATGAGCGCCCGGTACGCCCCTGGCCCTTCGGCCGCCGCCTCGGCCAGCACCGCCTCCACCTCGCGCTGCGCCTCGGCCCGCGCGTCGGGCTGCAAGCGCAGCTGCACGGCCGCGAGCTCGGCACGCATCTGCCGCGCCGCGGGCGCGCGCCCCTGCGCGGCGTACAGCGTCATCGCCTCGCGCAGCCGCAGCGCCGCGGTCCGGTCGTCGGCGCGCGCCAGCGCCAGGCGGGCGCGGCACTCGTGCACGGCCGGCTGCGCGTACTCCACGCCGTTCGCCAGCACGAGGCGCAGCGCCTGCTCGACGGCGTCCTTGGCCGCGGCCAGGTCGCCGCGCAGCCGCGCCGAGTCGCTCACGTGCACGAGCGCCGAAGCCTGCAGGCGGGGCATGCCGAGCTCGAGCGCCCGCTCCAGTGTCTGCTGGGCGCTGCCCTGCGCCTCGGCCAGCTGGCCGAGGTTGAGCTGCGCCTCGTGCAACGCCTCCAGCAGGATGTAGCGGTCGTGCCCCATCGGCCGGGCCATGCGCGCCAGGCTCGCCAGGCCGGCCGCGGCGGCACGCGCCACCTCCGTGTAGCGCTCCTGCGTGATCAGCGCGCGGATCTCGATGCTGCGCAACTGCACCTCGTAGCCTTCGTAGCCGCCCTCGTCGCTGGGCAGCGCCGCGGCGCGGCGCGCGTGCACCAGGCCTTCGGCGAGATGGCGCTCGGCGGTGGCGTAGTCGCGCCGTTCCACGGCGAGCCAGGCGAGCTCGCCGTGTGCCAGCGTCAGCGGCGCGGCGGCGCCCGGGTGGCCGCTGCGTTCGGCGAGCACGATCGCGCGCTCGGCCAGGCGCCGCGCGTCGTCGCTGCGGCCTTCGTGGTCGGCGCGCAGCATCTGCGCCGTCGCCACCTCCGCGCGCAGCGTGTCGTCGTCGTTCGCCTCGGCCCACGCGTGCATCTCCTGCATGGCGCGCGCCGAGTCCTCCTTGCGCTCCAGCCGCTCGAAGGCGCTCTGGCGCGCCGACAGCAGCCCGAAGCGCCGGTGCGGCGGCAGCGCCACCGGCTGCGCCAGCGCGCGCTCGACGAGCTTCAGCGCCGCCTCGTGCGCGAAGCGCGACTCGGCATGCCGCCGGGCGCGGTTGTAGTAGTCGAAGGCCTGCACGTGGTCGCCGGCGCGTTCGTAGTGCCCGGCCGTGACGGCGAGGAACTCGCTCTCCCGCCCGGCCACGCGCGCGGCCAGCCAGCGCGCGACGCGGGCATGGCCCTCGCGGCGTTCGCCCATCAGCAGCGTGCCGTAGGTCACCTCGTGCAGCAGCTGGTGCTGGAAGGCGTACTCCTCGGCCTGGTCGAAGGCGCTCGTCGGCCGGTGCGCGAGCAGGCCGCGCTGCACCAGCGCCGGCAGCGCCCGCGGCGCCGCGGCATCGAGCTGTGCCAGCGCCGCCGGCCAGAAGACCGCGCCGACGATGCTCGCCTGCTGCAGCGCGCGCAGCTCGGCCGGGGGCAGCGCGTCCAGCCGCGCCTGCAACACGCCGACGAGCGTCTCGGGCACGCGCAGCGCGTCGAGCGCCCCGGCGGCCAGCCGCCACGGCCGCGTGCGCGTGTCGATGGCGCCGTCGTCGATGAGCATGCGCACCAGCTCTTCCAGGAAGTACGGGTTGCCGCCGGCGCGCCGCACGAGCAGGCGGCGCAGCGCATCGGGCGCGCCGGCCAGCGGCCGCAGCAGCATCTCGGCCAGCGCCGCGGCCTGCGCCTCGGGCAGCGGCGCGAGCTCGATGTCCAGCCGCTCGAGCGCGCCGGCCGCAGGCGCCGCGCCGTTGGCCGCGGCCGGGGACACCGATGTCGCTGATGTCGCTGATGTCGCCGATGTCGCCTCCGGCGCCGAAGGCGCCGTCGGCAGCGCCCGGCCGCCCAGCCACCCGGGCCGCGCCAGCACCAGCAGCACGAGCGGCACCGGCGCCGGCCGCGCGAGCGCGAGCACGAAGTCGAGCGAGGCCTCGTCGGCCCAGTGCAGGTCCTCCAGCACCAGCAGCAACGGGCCGCGCGCCGCCGCGGCATGCAGCGCCTCGCGCAGCGCGTCGAAGGCCTGCTCGCGCAGCTGGCGCGCGCCGAGCGCCAGCACGGCCGGGTTGCCGGCGAAGTCGAGGCCGACGAGCTGGCCGACCCGTTCGGCGCGCGTGCGCGCGTCACGGCCCAGCCATGGCACGAGCCCGGCGACGAGGCGCTCGCGCGCCTGCGCCGGCGCCAGGTCGTCGGCGATGCCGAGCCAGCGCGCCAGCAGCTGCCGCAGCAGCCCGTAGGCCTGCAGGCCGCCGCTCGGCGACGCACGCACGCGCAGCACGTTCGGCGCGTGCGGCGCCTCGGCCAGCTGGCGCAGCAGCTCGCGCCTGAGGCGCGTCTTGCCCAGGCCCGCCTCGCCTTGCACGACGGCCAGCGCGGCGCGCCGCTCGCCCGCGGCGCGCGCGCACAGCGCCAGCAGCGCCTGCAGCTCGGCCTCGCGCGCCACCATCGGCGTGGCCAGGCCCTCGATGCCACGGCGCACCGTGCGCTCGGCGCTGCCCTCCTCGCCGAGCACGAGGTACGTGACGAGCGGCGCCTCGTGCCCCTTCAGCGCCAGCGGCGGCTGGGCCTCGAGGCTGAAGAGGCCGCGCACCAGCAGCCAGGTCTCGCGGCTGATGCGCAGGCGGCCCACCGGTGCGCTCTGCTCCATGCGCGCCGCCAGGTGCACCGCGTGACCCATTGCCGAGCGGTCGGCGTCGACGCCGCCGCCCAGCAGCACCGGGCCGGTGTGGATGCCCACGCGCACGCCGAAGCGCTCGAGGCCGAGCGGCCGCGCCACGCGCGCCGCGTGCTCGGCCGCCGCCTCGAGGATGCGCAGCCCGGCGCGCACCGCCTGTGCCGCGTCGTCCTCGCGCGCGCGTTCGGCGCCGAAGGCGGCCTTCAGGCCGTCGCCGGTGAAGCGCAGCACCTGACCGCCGTGCGCGCGCACGATGCGCGCGAAGCCTTCGAGCGCCTGGCTGACGAGCGCCAGCGCATCCTCGGTGCTGACGCGCTCGAGCATGGCCGTGGAGTCGGCCACGTCGACGAAGAGCACGCTCACCTGCCTGAGGCGCGGTGCCGCGGCGCCCGCCGGCGGCAGCGCCTGTGCGCGCAGGGCCTGCACCGCCGCGTCGACCGCGGCGTCGCCGAGGGCGGCGCGCCGGGCCTCCAGCTGCGCGATGGCCTGTTCCAGCGGGGTGGGCTCGGGCATGGCGCGCGTGGGGCGACGGCGGAAGGACGCGGCGGCAATGCGGTGGAAGGGGCGCGGCGAAGCGGCGTCGTATAACTCGCGGCGCACGGCCGCAGGCCAGCCCAGGGCGGCAGGGCACGACGCCCGGCGCTATTACCGCCGCGCGGCCGCCTGCGAGGGAGAGGACTTTCCCGCTGGCCGCGCCACCGCCGACCCGATGACCCAGACCCCCACCACCGCGCTGAGCGGCACCGCCTTCGCCACGCTGCTGCTCATCGCGCTGATGATGGGCGGCAACCACGTCGCTGCGCGCATCGCCTTCGACCACGGCGTCGATGTGATCACCGCGGTGGCCTTCCGCAGCGCCGTCACGGCCCTTGTCGTGGCGTTCATCGTGTGGCGCCAGCGCGTGCCGCTGCAGCTGCACGCCAGGCACCGCTGGTCGCTGCCGGCGCTGGGCGTGCTGATCGCGCTGCAGAGCTACTGCCTCTACTCGGCCGTGGCGCGGCTGCCGGTGGCGCTGGCGCTGCTGGCGTTCAACCTCTATCCGCTGTTCACGGCACTGGCCGCGCGGCTGATCTACGGCCACCGCGCCGAGCGGCGGCTGTGGCTGGCGATGCCGGTCATTCTCGTCGGCCTCGCGCTCGCGCTCGACGTGTTCGGCGCCGCGTCGGGCCTGGGCGCCAGCGCGCACTGGGGGCGCATCGGCGCCGGCGTGGGCTTCGCCGTGGCGGCGGCGGCGATCTTCGGCCTGGCGCTCGTCGTCACGCAGCACGAGGCGGGCACCGTCGACGGCCGCGTGCGCACGGCCAGCACGATGGGGCTGGTGGGCCTGTTCGCCTGCGCCGCCGCGGCGGTGCAGGGTGGTTTCCACTTCCCCACCGCGCCGGCCGGCTGGTGGGGCCTCGTCGCCCTCACCTTCCTCTACGGCACCGCGTTCACGATCATGTTCATCGTGCTGCCCAAGCTGGGCGTCGTCGGCAACTCGGCGATCATGAACGTCGAGCCGATCTTCGCGCTGACGCTGGCCTGGGCCATCCTGGGCCAGCGCATCGCGGCGATGCAGGTGGCCGGCGGCCTGCTCGTCGTGGCCTGCGTCGTCTGGCTCGGGCTGCGGCGGCGCTGACGCACCACGCCGCCCGCCGGCGGCGCGCCGGCCGCACGCCAGGGCCCGGCCGGGCGGCTACGGCGCCACGATGGCCGACATCGTCGTCGCGAAGACGAACGGCAGCGCGTTGCGGTTGACCTGCGTCACCGGCGAGCCGCCGCCGATGGCGGCGATGGTGATCACGTAGAGGTTGCCGGGCGCCAGGATGCCCGGCGGCATCTGCATCGTCGTCGCCTCGGTGTGCAGGCGCGCGCGCGGCAGCAGCTGGCTGCGCGTGCCGGCGGCCACGAGCTGCAGCACGCGCACGAAGTAGTGGTCGGCGTGGCCGACGGCCGGCGGCTGCCAGCCGAGCGTCGGCGTTTCGCCCACCGCGAGCTGGTTCGAGAACAGCGTCTTGCCGTTGATCTGCGGGTGGCGCGGCGGCGTGATGCCCGGCACCACCGTGAGGCTGCCGAAGTCGCGTGTCGCCGGATCGAGCAGCAGGCTCACCGACAGCCCGCGCACCAGCGGCTCGGAAACGAGCGCGCCCGGCGCCAGGTAGTTCTTGCGGAAAGCGACGAAGCTGTCGAAGACGCGGTTCCAGTCGCTCGGGAACGGGTTGCCGTAGGCGATGGTGCCGAAGTCGATGTCGTGGTTGCCGGCGGCGTTGTATTCGAGCAGCGTGAAGGCGTCGAACGGCGTGCCCAGCGTCGGCGGCAGCGCGAAGGCGCTCAGCGCGAAGAACGAGTCGCTGAGCACGGCACCGGGGTGCACGCGGTCGGCCTCGGCGGCGAAGGCGCTGCGCTGCCAGCGCAGGTGCAGCTGCGCGCCCTGCGCGACATCGAGGAAGCCGGTGGCGACGGGCGTCGTGGCGCCGTCCGGCGTCGTCAGCGGCGGCAGCACCGCCGAGCGGGCGAGCGTGCGCACGCCGCCCGCGCCCTGCCCGACGAGCTGGTTGAGGTAGGCCCGGTCGCCCTTCGTCGCATCGAGCAGGCCGGCGAAGATTCCGTCCGGGCCGAGCTCGAAGCCGAAGTCGCCGAGCGCCGTCTCGCCGGGGCGCGGCGCGTTGACGACGTGGTCGGCGGCCAGTGGAATGGCCGTGTCGAAGCCCTGCTCCGGCACCGTCCACGTCAGGCCGTCGCCGGCCTGCCACGGCGCGAGGTTGCCGGCGGTGACCTGCACGCGCGTCGGCAGCGTCGCGCCGAGCACATCGGGGCGGCCGAAGAGCTCGTTGCTCCAGTCGACGAAGGCGGCATCGGTCCACACCCAGGCCGCGCCCAGCCGCACCCAGTGCAGCCCCTCGGGCACGTCGGCGATGGCGTAGGTGCCGTCGGCGCGGCGGGCGGTGGCGGGGATCGGGTCGAAGCCGCCAGTGCCGTCGGGCACGTAGGCCTCGATGACGCGGCCGGTCAGGTCGATCGGCTGCGTCGAGGTGCCCGAGGCGCGGTAGAAGCGGAACGTCTGCAGGCCCGTGACGGTGCGCAGCGGCACGGCCGCGGCCTGCGCGCGCACCTCGGGCAGCGGCTTGGCCACGGCGGCACGGCCGGCCGCCGCATCCGCCGCACGCTGGCGAAGCCACTGCAGGTCCGCCGCGCCCAACGCCACGGTGCCGCCGCCACTTGCGGCGCCCGACAGCAGGTGCACGAGGTTCGGCCGCACGCCGGCACCCTGGGTCCAGTAAGCCGTGCGTTCGGGGTCGAGGCGAAGCTTGGCCGGCGCGGCCGCGGGGGGCGGTTCAGGCGGCGGCGCGGGCGGCTCGGCGGGCGGCTCGGCAGGAGGCGAAGGTGGCGTGGATGGCGGCGTCGCCGGTGGCGTCGGCGAAGGAGCCGGCGCGGCCCCGTCGCCGGGCGCCGGGGCACTGCCACCCCCGCCGCCGCAGCCCACGCCGAGCCACATCACCGCCAGGGCCACGCTGGTCAGGCGGCGGCCCCGCCGGTCGACTGCCACGTGCTGCGCAAGCCTCGTGCTGCTCATCGGGCGCTCCTCGCTGCCGTCAGGGACGCAAGGGGCGCAATGTAGGCATCGCGCGCGGCCCGGCGATCCCCTCGATTCGCGGGGGTGGGCGCCGGGCGGGCGCCCGCCCGCACCGCGGCACGACGCCTCGCGGCGAGGCCGGGCCTCTCAGCCGGCGCGCAGGCCGCGGCCCCGCGCCTCGTGCAGCGTGTGCAGCGTGATCTTGCGCACTTCCACCTGGCTTTGCCCGATGTGCCCGCGCAGCACCATCAGCGCCTGCTCGGCCTTGCGCTGGATGATCGCGCGCAGGATCTTGCCGTGCTCCTGGTAGGTGGCCTCGATGCGGTCCTCGCGCGTGAAGTCCAGCCGCCGCACGATGCGGATGCGCTCGGTGACGTCCCAGTGCACGCGCGCGATCTCGGCGTTGCCGGTGGCGCGCACGAGCGTGGCGTGGAACTGCTCGTCGAGCGCGCCGACCTCGGCGCCGTCGACGAGCCGCTCGGCCGCGGGCACGAGCCACACGCGCTTGAGCGCCTCGAGCTCGGGCACGGCTGCGCTGGCCGTGCACAGGCGCGCCACGCACCACGTCTCGAGCACGACGCGCAGGTCGTACAGCTGGTCGATGCGCTGGAAGTCGATCGGCCGCACGAACCAGCCGCTCTTGCTTTCGACGTCCACCAGCCCTTCGTTGCGCAGGCGGAACAGCGCCTCGCGCACCGGCGTGCGGCTGACGCCCAGGCGCGCGGCCATCTCGGCTTCCGAGAAGCGGTCGCCGGGCACGAGCAGGAAGTCGTTCATGCGCTGCTTCAGCGCGGCGTAGACCTGTTCGGCCAGCGGTTGCCGCGCGGGCGAAGCGGCAGGAGCGGCAGGAGCGGCAGGAGCGGCAGAGGCGGCTGAAGCGGGCAAGGCGTTCGGCGAAGGCGGCGAGATCGAGCGCATCGCAGGCACAGCGGGGCGGCGGGGCGCTCAGTCTGCCACTGCCGGCGCCGCCGGCTCGGCGCCACCCCAGCGCGCAACGTGGCAGGCCGCCAGATGGGCGGCCGGCGCCCCCAGTGCACCGGCCCCGCCCGCACCCGGCGCACCCGGCGCTCCCGGCGCTCCCGCCAGCGCCGGCGCCTCGCGCGAGCAGCGGTCGTGCACGGCCGGGCAGCGGCTGGCGAAGCGGCACACCTGCGGCGGCGGGTCGATCGGGCTCGCCACCTCGCCGACGAGGCGGATGCGCGGCCCGTGCCCCGGAATGGCCGACAGCAGCGCCCGCGTGTACGGGTGCGCCGCGTGCGCGAACACCGAGGCCGAGTCGCCGACCTCGACGACGCGGCCGAGGTACATCACCGCCACACGGTCGGTGAGCAGCCGCACGACGTTGAGGTCGTGCGAGACGAAGAGCGTCGTCAGGCCGAGGTCGCGCCTGAGCGTGTCCAGCAGCTGCAGCACGACCGCCTGCACGCTCACGTCCAGCGCCGCCGTCGGCTCGTCGAGGATCAGCAGGCGCGGCCGCGGCGCGAGCGCGCGAGCGATGCCCACGCGCGCCTTCTGCCCGCCCGAGAGCTGGTGCGGGAAACGCGACAGCAGCGCCAGCGGCAGGCCCACCTGCGTGGCCACCTCGTCGACGCGCGCGTCCGCTTCCTTGCGCCCCATGCCGGCCAGCAACGTGCACGGCTCGCGGATCGTGTCGCGCGCGGTGAAGCGCGGGTTCAGGCTGTCGGTGGGGTCCTGGAAGACCATCTGCACCCAGGCGCGTTCGGGCCGGCGCGCGAAGGTCGCCGCGGGCAGCGCGGCGAGGTCGGTGCCTTCGAAGACGATGCGGCCGTCACTCGCGTCGAGCAGGCGGGCGAGCAGCCGCACGAGCGTGCTCTTGCCGCAGCCGGACTCGCCGACGAGGCCGAGTGTGCGCCCGCGGTGCACGGTGAAGCTGACGCCGTCCACGGCGGTGAGGCGGCCGGCATCGGTGTCGAAGGTCGTGACGAGGTCACGCACTTCGAGCACCGGGGCGCCGGAGGCGGATGCGGCGGGTTGGCTCACGGGATCAGTCCTTGAACTGGTCGAAGGTCAGGAGCAGCGGCGGGAACTTCTGACCCGCGCGGCGCGCGGCCGCGGTGGCGGCACGCTCATCCTCGTCGATCCAGTGCAGGAAGAACTCCTCGGCGTCGCGG